>CAZIPY010000214.1:0-3177 GCA_964541125.1 uncultured Luteolibacter sp.
GATAGAAGGTGAGTTCCGCCATATGAGGCACCATGCGTGGGGTCAGGTTTCGGTTCTAATCTGCAGCGGGAACCGGTAGCGTGCCGGGCACCGCAGATCGATACCGGCCGGTCTTCATTCGCGGCGGTGCGAATGGCATCGATCACGCCTTGCTCGGTGGTCGGGCGGATGACTTCGGAGACGCGGGTGGGGTTGAGCTTGGAGTGCTTGTCGTTGCAGAGGAGTTCCATGATTCAGGAGGGGAGAGGGGTGGCGGTGGCAATGAGCTCGCCTTCCGCAAGCGTCAGGGAGCCGAGTGCTTGGGTCCGAAGGTGGCTGCGCCGCAGGGACTCGTGATCGAACAGCGAGACGAGGGAGAGCTCGCTGGATTCCAGAAAGGCGGGCAGCTCGGATCGCGAGCTACCCCAGCGAAAGGGTTCACGGTTGGCCTTCAGCCAACGCGTGATCAGCGGACTACCGCCGCGAAAGCCAAGAGCTCCCTGGCCATCGGTTTCCATGAAGGTGAAGATGATCTGCCCCTTCGGGCCCGCGACTCCGGCGACGTCGTGCAGCAGTCGTGTCACCTGATCCGCCTCGAGGTACATCGTCAGTCCTTCGATGACGATGGCGGTGCTCTCGACTGTGGACGAGTTGATGGCATCGAGTGCCGAGGACGGGAGTTGCTGGCTGAGATCCGTGGGCTGGAAATGGAGATTGGCCGCAGGTTCAAGCGCCTCGCGTTTGGGCTGCTGGGTGGCCGGGTGATCGATCTCGACGAATTGCACGTCCGGGTGTTTGCGATGAAGGCGCCAGCACAAGGTGTCGTAGCCGGCGCCAAGTACGACCACCCGCTCGCATCCCTTCGCGATCATCGAGCTGACTTCCGCTTCGATCTGGCGCTTGCGGGTCAGGTAGTGGGTGATGATTCCCGGCAGGAGGAAGGTTTCGACTTGATGGAAGGCCCATCGGGCGGGCGCGAATCCTAACAGGGTAAGGATCCAGTCCCTGCCGCTACGATGCTCAAGAATGCGTGTCAGGGTTGCCGGATCCTCGCGGGGTACGAGCGCGCCAAGCGCCGGATCCATCGAAGCCAGCAGGAGGCTTCGGGCGATCAGGGTGGCGGTGTCGCTCGGACGGTCGGCTTGCACGATGGCTGAATGGCGGGTCGGTTGTGAGCTCGACGGAGTTCGAGCCCACGAAGCCGCGACCGTAGCGGATCATCGCCCTTTCGGGTCATACAATCGTGAAGGTGGGACATCGATGGAATCGATCATCGCATCGGGACCATTCCCATCGATGGCAGGGCACAAGGCTCCGCTGGCGGCACAGGAACCGCCGCAATGGCGAGCGGCGAGCGGTCGGCTTCCGACTGGATGACCGGAATGCTCCAATCAGCGTTTGCGGCGAAGCAACAGCATGCTTCCCAGGCAGCCTAACAAGACGGTCGATGGCTCGGGCACCAGAGTGGAACCAAAAGTCACTCCGGTAATCGTGAAGGTCTTACCTTTGTTGGCATTGCTCGCCTCAAACATGTCGAAGCGCAGGTTTGAGACCGTTCCCGGCCCCCAGATCTGACCGCCGCTTGGAGCTCCGCTGGTGTTGTTGGCATTCAGGTCGACGACGACGGAAAAGGGAGATGTGGTGCTCAAGGCGACCGTGCTACCAATCTCTTGGGAACTGTTCTGGGGACCACCGATGGTGCTGTTGGAGTCGGTGTGGAACATCTGCCATCTTGATCCGACCGTGCCAGTTTCGGCGGCGAGGAAATCGACCTGCACGTAACTATAGACCGTAGAGTCGATGTTGATCCCGTCGAAGGTCAGATACCAATCCGTGTTGGGGTCACCCGCTCCTGGGGTGAAAAGGAGATTGCCGCTGCCGTCGTTTGAGATGCTTGCGTTCGGCTCCTTGGACACGTTGGAAACACTCAGGGAAATGCTGGTGGTGGTCCCTCCGACGGTACTTCCGTCCGTCACAATACCCGCCGCATCCCCATTCGAAATGAGGAGAAGCCCGGTGGCAGCGAGGCACAAGAAGCGTTTCACTCTAGGGACAGGACGACATGGCAAGCCCCTCGGTCAAGTGAAAAGCAGGCGCTGGGAGGAGGGAACAGCGAGCTTCGCTGCGGGCGTGGACCAAGGATGACGGCCCCGTCTTCGAATCCGGGTTGCTGCGGATGCACCGCGACGGCAGGTGATGAGATCGCGACGGGCTGCTTGCTGGTGATCGCGGCCCGTCCGTGGTGCTGGGGCCAATCGTCTTGGCAGTCCATGGTGCCTTGGCCATGGTGCTTTCGATGTCAGAAGATGCGCCACAGGAGCTCCGGAAGGGTGGATGGCTGGACCGGATCGAGCGGCTGGGCAATCGCTTGCCGCATCCCATGACCTTGTTTCTGCTGGGTGCCGTGCTGGTGCTGGTGATCTCTCAGGTGGCGGCCTCGATGGGTTGGTCGGTGGAGCGCAAGGTCACTGAGATCCAGATGGTGGATGGCGTCGAGCAGGTGGTCGAGACCACCAAGGAGGTCGTCGCGCGTGGGCTTCTCAGCGGGGATGACGCCTTCTGGGTCATCGATCAGTTGGTCGACAACTTCACCAGCTTTGCGCCCCTTGGAGTGGTGCTGGTGGGGATGCTTGGCATCGGTGTGGCCGAACGCGCGGGAGCGATCGGGGCGATGCTCAAGGTGGGCATGCTGATCACGCCTCAGAAGCTTCTGACTCCGGCGATGATCTTCCTTGGGATCATCTCGTCGATGGCGCTCGATGCCGGATACGTGGTGCTGCCCCCCATCGCCGCGGCCCTCTACAAGTCAGTGGGTCGCTCGCCTTTGGCTGGCCTGGCGGCGGTCTTTGTCGGGGTCTCCGCCGGCTTCAGCGCGAACCTTCTTGTGACCGGGCTCGACCCCTTGCTGGCGGGGTTCACCACCGAAGGTGCGCGGATTCTCGATCCCGACTACACGGTCGCCGCGACCTGCAATTGGTGGTTCATGATCGTGTCGACCTTCACCCTGACGCTGACCGGTTGGGCGGTCACCGCGTGGTTCGTGGAACCCCGCTATGCCAAAGCCGCTCCGGAAGAGGGCGGACCGGTGGAAGTCACCGCAGAGGATCTTGAAGCACAGCGCCTGACCTATCCGGAAGTCCAAGGCCTGCGCGCGGCCGGGTTCACCTTGTTCGGGGTGCTGGTGGTGATCCTTCTATT
>CAZIPY010000215.1:0-3791 GCA_964541125.1 uncultured Luteolibacter sp.
TGTAGATCAATCACTTATGAGATCTTCAGCAATCTAATTCAACCCTGAATCATACCAGAAATTCACGCGCCTATCACTCTACAAACGCAGTCTAGCTACAGGAACCTGTAACCTGAATCCCTTTTGACTCGAGGCCCCTCGAGGACACTTATCAGCCGAAAGATGAACACGAAGCACAAGACCCTTACTGCCCTTTCCGCATTGACGCTCATGGTTGGAGCTCAATCAAATGCGGCGATTATAGCCGATGTTGGCGCCAACTATCTCAACTCGAGCACACTACCTGCCAACTACAGCTACCTGATGTCTAACGCAGTTACCGGCGGCACAGAAGTGGGACTGCTACCCAACACCTCGATTGGCAACGGCGGAAACACGGGCTGGGGTCAGGCTGGCACCAGCGGGGGATTCAACTTAGCGGCTATCCTTGGCAATATCAATGGCGGTGCTGAGTTTGAAATTTTCAACGATGGTCAGCTAAACGGTGGTGTGGTTGGAACGGACCTCCTTCTACACCCGACTAGTGGGCCAACAAGTGAAGGCGCTTTTGTCATTGTTCGTCGCACCATCACCGCGGCCGACCTTACGAATGGCACTGACGCCACGATCTCAGGCAGCTTCCGTGACCTGATTCTGTCTCCCAGTGTGACGGCTTTCGTCTATCATAACACAACCGAGCTTTGGACAGCGGGTGGCAGCTCCCTCAACCCTGGCGCCAGCTTCAACATCAATGCAACACTTGCGGAAAATGACACAGTCGATTTTATCCTCTTCAATGATGGAGTTTATGCAGGAGACGAAACCGCCCTGCGCGCCACTATCGACGTAATCCCTGAACCATCCTCTCTGGCGCTGCTCAGCCTGGGTGTTCTGGGTCTGGTCGGTATGCGGCGACGCAGATAATCGTCCTTTCAGAACAACTAACGTCTCATGGTCATGAAGAAATTAATCACGATCACCAAGTCAACCTCAGTCATCGCAAGCCTGTTGTGCACCTTCATGCCTAATTCCGCTGATGCACAAGAACGCAAAGAAGATCTCAACGCGAGTGAACTTTTTGAATCTGTGGCACCTCTCATCGTGAACAACAAGGGCGAGCCCGTCGAAGGCAAAGCCGTCATGGATAAGCCCTACCTGCTGTTTTACTGGTCGGCCCATTGGTGTGGCCCTTGCCGGAAATTCACACCTAAGTTGGTAGAGTTTTACAATACTCACGGCGGCGGAGATAAGTTCGAGATCATCCTCGTTTCCTCAGACCGAAATGAGGAGGCCATGAAAGAATACATGAGCAAGGAGAAGATGCCTTGGCATGCGATTGATTACTCTAGAAAGAAAGACGCGGGATTGAAGAAGTTCTGCGGAAGAGGCATTCCCAACATCATGCTGATTGACAGAGAGGGAAATCAATTGGCCCGAGGGCGTGGCAGCGTGATCACCAAGATGAAGGAGTTGCTGAAGAAATAACAGATGAGCACCAGGAACTGGCTATTCCACTCTCCGGCAAACCTGCTCGGGCCACCTCTATATCCACGATTTGAAAATGATTGATGTACGCGAATGACCCGCATGTCCGCGTCCAAGACGAATGGCCGACCCGGACTTCACCATCAGTCTTTGGGGGCTTGGCCCATGGTTCCCCCTTCGATCAATTCTCCTGCGATGACCACCTTCTTGATCTTGTGATCACCACGTGCGACCTGGTTCACCCAATTGAGGACGGCTCGGGTCAATTTGCGTGAATCCCAATCAATGTGAGTGACGCTGAGGTGGCACAAAGAAAACCCCCTGTGCGCATGGCTACAAATCAGAGACACATCCTCGGGCGATCGAATGCCACGCCGCATGAAATATTGCTGCACGCCGTAGTACATGGATGACATCATGCAATAAATAGCGGTTGGCGGGGTGACCCGAAACAGGGAGTCGAGGCACTGATGAAGCCCTTCTGCACCGTATGGCCAGGCTGGCAAATTGTATGAACCTGTTTGAATGCCGTGAGTTTCCAATTCATCGACGAAGCACTGCTCCAGCACGGCAAGTTTTGGCTTAATCCGGTCTTCCAGCGTCAAAAAAACAATGCGGCGATGACCTAATGAAACCAGGCGGTCCAGCAGCACCTTCATGGCTTTGGTTGTGTTGACTGAGGCGTTCGAGATCTCTGTATCGGTGTGCCGTCCACCGATGGCCAAGGCCGGAAATGGCTGATCCGCAAACCATTTGAGGACTTCCTCAGAACCCGAAATGACGATCCACGCATCGGCTGACACTTGATTCACATAACGGCTCACTTTCTTCAGATCCATTTTGAGATCCGACAGCGTTTTGATGCAAAATGTCGCTTGGTAGCCTGCTTCGATCAGGCGCAATAGCACATTGGTGCAAATGCGATTTTCTCTGTCCGCAGGATCATATAGAAGAATAGCGACTTTCAGAGTTCCTGAGCCAGATCCTTTCGGCGCCACAATACGGCGCTTGCGACGTTTCCCTTGATTCACCAGGAGGCCTTCACGCTCCAGTTGATCCAAAGCGCATGAGGCGATCTGCAAACCGATGCCCAACTCTGCTGCCAATTTGGATGCTCCCGGCATGGTTTCCACCCAGGTCCTGCGCATAATTCCATCGCGTAGATAGTCCGCCACCTGTTCGGTCGCATTCAACACACGCAAAGGCTTCATGATTCTATGTGAATCATTTGGATCATAGTTTCAACAGGCAAATGGGTGTGTGGGGGTGGCTGTGGACTTGTCAGCCTTACTGGACTGAGGTTTCTCCGAAACCTCCACGCGGGGTGCGGCCTACTGGCCATAGGGATAAGACTTTGTTGGTTCGCCCTCCAACCCTTCGGTCGTTCGAACTGCGTTGCCATCGCTCCGCTCACGCCAAGCAGCATGCATGCTCCGCCGGGCATGATCCACATATGCTCGATAACGCTCGCTGGGGCTTTCTCGTCCCTCCATGAATGGCCCACGAGAGTCCTAGAAATGCAAATCCCCCTCATTGCTGAGGGGGTAATGGCGACCCGTATGGATGTGGGTGATGGCAGAGAGTCGATGATGTGTTGGGTGCGTCCAGTAAGTGTCAGCCCGCACGGGACTGGCTTCGCTCCGCTCAGCCCACGCGGGGTGCTGAGCCTGCCGGCTCAGCAAGTATGGATTTGTCCATGCGCTTCGCTTTGGACCCTTCGGGCGTTGGCCTCATTCCATTCGCCCTTCACGGTGTGTAGACCTCCTCCTCCGGAGGTCTATTGTTGAGGTTTTGTTGGTTCGCTACGCTCTCCAACCCTTCGGGTGGTCAAACTCTACGGGTTCGAGCCCCTCGCTGAAGGGTAGGTGCCGCTTCCTGTACAAGCAAAACCCCCTCATTGCTGAGGGGGTAATGGCGACCCGTACGGGACTCGAACCCGTGTTGCCGCCGTGAAAGGGCGGAGTCCTAGACCGCTAGACGAACGGGTCGTTTGTTTTGCGGTGGGGCGGGAAAGAGACCCGATGCGCAGGGGGAAGGCAAGTATTTTTTGGCCAGAATTGGCCCGAAAGGCAATGGCGGCTTGTCATGCGACCCCGGGCTTTTAGTCTGTCGGCCCGCAGCACCCCGGAAACAAGGCTGCGAACGCCCTTTTGACCATGAATACTCCCCTGCTCTCCCAAGCCGCCAATGAAGCCCGCGGACTCGCGATGGACGCCATCCACGCCTGCAGTTCCGGTCACCTCGGACTCCCCCTCGGCTGTGCTGAAATCGGCGCCGTCCTCTTCGGTGAATCCCTGAATTACTGCCCAGACGCTCCCAAATGGCTC
>CAZIPY010000216.1:0-6831 GCA_964541125.1 uncultured Luteolibacter sp.
CGTAATCCGAGTCCTGTTGCCCATCGAGTAGCGTAGCGACTCAAAGACGCCTCCCATGTTTTTTTCGGGAGCCGTTACCGTGATGCGGATTTCATCATAATACTTCTCCTGGGTGACCTTGAAGTGGTGGGGAGTCTTCGAATTTTTGTTAACCTCAATAACCCTTGCCGCAGGGGCAGGCAAGATAGAGAAGGCTATAAACAGGAGTGAGAGGAGCGCGAATTTGTTCATATAAGATAAGACACCTGGCAGCTGGGTTTCTTGGAATTTTAGCGAACTTTTCTAAGTCGGCATTTCGGAGATATGAGCACTCAACAAAAAACCACCGCAGCCGGAGCCACGATGGTTTTTGTAGTGCCTGTATGGAAATTGAGAAAATCATTCGACTCGGATCAGACCTTGGCCGTCATGGTTCCGGCGTTCCGCATCAAACCTACCGAATAGATAAATCTCGAGCATGCAGTCATTCGCGAATGGTGCGGGTGCGCAGCTGCTTCGTGTGCTCGTCATGATAGAAAAAGACGATGGATTTTGCCTTCTTGCTGTAACGCCAGGTTGATTCTCGGAACGGCTTGATTTTGTCCATTTTTCGAAAATAAAACTGCACATAAAGATAGCCCCGATTGTTTTCCTCCAGCGATGGTTTGGGCTCCACCAGTCGAAACTCCTTAGGCGGCACTAGAAATTTAAGATCGCCGGCAGCGCAAAAAATGTCAACGGTTGAGGCGTTATAAAACAGATACTGACCTCCATTGAACCCATTTCCCCCAAAAGCAAATGGATGCAAGTTCAGGCCTTCTTCATTATTGGCACCCTGGCGGGTCACCAACACAAGCTGGCGCTTCGCAGGCAGCATGTTGGCACTGCCGTAACTTTGAAAATTCATGTTGCCCTCTTTATCGGCAACCTGCTTGCCCAAACTCCATTTCCCGGGCTTGGTAATCTTGTAAACGGGTGAAAGCGTTCTGGCTGGAAGTTCCACCTCAATCACTTCGCCTTTTCCTGTCACAAGTTGAGCCGTTGCGTTCTTTGCGGAAAACTGAAAGCAGACAAACTGAACTTCAACCAGCTCCTCAGCTGCTTTTGTGAGCTGGGATGAAACAGCAAGCAACAAGCCCAACAGGCCATATCTGAGAGAAGGAAGTAAATGGATCATGTCGAGTCAGGGGATTTGAGATTAGTGCTGGTTTCAGATGATTGGCGCTCAGACTTCAGAGCGATTTAGCCAGCGGAAACTGATCACTTTGAATTGGCGCCCAAAGATCTTGTTGGTTTCACTGAGATCGGATTGTTTTTTATGAGCCTCATCAGACGCGTCAACGTAATCTGGAACACGCTGCACCACGGCCTCGCACCAAGCCCTGGCTTGCACTCTGCCACGGGCATCAAAGCTATCCCCATAAGTTCGGATCACGAAGGTATCACCTCGAGGAGTCAGCTGCCCTGCAAAGCTGCGCAGCACATCTGCCTGGTCAACATAGGCTGTACTTCCGTAGGCGATCGGTCCGGTTGCCGCTTGGGGAAACGCAAAATTAAGATTTTTGGTTTCAGCATCAATCATACGCCCCGATGTACGAAACGCCTGATTGATGGAGACGTCATCGGAATCGATTGCCGCCTGAAGCGCGCCCATCACCGACCTTTTAGCAGAGCCATTGACATCAGAATCCCCTTCAAGGCGGCGATTGATGAACTCCGAGAGCGACAGAAATGGCCCGCGTTGTTTGACCTGCTCCACCATGGCTTCCGCCAGGCCATCTATCTCCGAGGAAGTGAGCTTGCGAGCGCCCGTCCACTGGGAGTTAGGGATATTCGAATCCTCAATGTCCGCCGATGCAACCGGTGGTTGATTGGCGAACATCCCATAACCCACAAGCAACTCTTCATCTCCTAGGGAGTCTTCCGACAATAGGACACCCTCCTCAACGTATAGTGCAGGATTTCCGAGCTGGCTTGAGAGGAAGATTTTCCATGCCTCAACCGATGTGGAGTTGATGTTGAATGGCCCCTTCATCATTAAATGGCTGGCTATTTTATCAGCCAGACCATCCTCATAGAGATCATCCTCAGAGAACATTTCGGTGATGCTGCTGTTCGAGCTGTTGAGGTAGGGAATGAACCGGCGGTTGGGCAACGGCTTCGTGCCTTCGAAGAATTTTTCAGCCACTTCCAGCGCGCTTAAATCTTCGCTGCTACCATAGTAGGGAACTTTGGCGGGTTGCGGGGTGATTGAGGAAAAGAAGTATTCATCCCACAGGGCCTTATTAGCCAAATAGCTGTGATCGACGAAGGGAATATTTGCTACCGGACCATCATCCACATCCGTCAATTTTTCCTCAAAAACAAAAGCTCGGTCTGCAGCAATGTTGGGATGGGCATATGAATTTCCTATGGCTTGGCTGATGTGCGGCCCCAATCCTCCCTGCCCAGTAGCCGTGACTCTTTGCAAATCATTGTTTGGAGACGGCTTCCCGTTTTTGTAGCGACTTTTCGTCCACACCAAATTCGTGGCATCCGGGTTATGTCCAACGAGTAATCCGTATGCCAAACTGAAGCCTCCAAGCTCGGCATGACTCATGGAAGCAATGGAAATCGGTGGAACCACGGGAATATCACGTTGCACCACATGGGTGCTCCCTTCCTCGGAGGTATATCCACCACCAAAATATCCATTATCACTATCGAATTTTGCGGTAACCACCGAGTCCTCGACACTGTTGACCTTGTTGATTTTCCAGTTCCAGCCGTGATTATACAAGTCAGTCAGATCTGACTCGGTGACGATTTTGGGGGCACTAGGGCTTGAATGCAGGAAAGGGCGACTCGTGATCGATCTGCCGCCACCAAATCCACCTGTGAAACGGTTGGCTATTTCGCAACCTTGGCTGAGCGTGTATTCCCAGAGGGCGATAGCCTCGTCTCGATTTTCGACGGCATTGATAATGGTAGATCCTTTGACTGCATTCACTTTATCCTCGAAGTCGATGAAGTTGTCCTCTCTACCAGGAAAGCCTTGTGTCATGAGCCTTCTATTGAATTCTCCAACTTCTCGAAAGGGCTCTTTATCTGTCTGATTCGGGCTGCCTCCCAGCAATCCTCCTCCGGTATGGTAGTGCCTCAGTAGGTCACCCCGATTTCGCCAATTTTTGATGAAATCGTAATCAGCCATTCCAACAGAGAACGCAGTGGTGCCCACTCCACTATTACCAATCCTCCCGTCCCAAGTTGTATTCCACTGGCTTCTTGCTATCCGACTGTCTGATTCAATCCGGAAAGTAATGCGGTCCTCCGGACCAAATACCAGAACATGCTCGATGTATCCTCTATTGGTGAATATATATGCATCTGGCGCCTGATTTTGGCTGGGGCCGACGGGAGTTGAACTAGGCAATACATTGATTGCATAGGGATCCCAACCTTCCATTCCTTCCCATATGAATTGCAACCCATCACCGGCCAAGCGGAGTGCCTGGTTTCCGCTTACATCGAGCAGATCAGCTGCAGCATCTTCCGGGAGGGAGAACACCTTAACCTCGCCCGGCTCGAAAACGACCTGCTCCCCACCCTTCGCAATATGCAATTTCAATACACTAGCCCATGCATTTCCACCGATACTACCAAACTCGTTCCCTTTACCTTCTGCGTAAGCATTGAGGCCAGACCACCATGGAGATTGATATACATCCCCTTGACTGCGATATTTACGGGCTTTCATGCCGATTGGCAAAGAACCAACATAGAGGATTTGGTCATCCTCCATCACCAATGACACATTGTTTGGGTTCCACAGGGTCACCATGGGCATGAGACCAAGTTTCAGTTTGTGAGTATCTGTATCCCTAATTGGCACCAAATTCGCTTGAACTCTGGCACGTTGTACAGCGTTACCCGGGGGATTTTGCATCCGATCCAAAATTTCCTGACGATCGGCAGCCGTGATTGGATGCGCGGTCATGCAGACAAGAAACTGAACTTTGGCCACCACAGGTTGCTTATAAAGCGTGGTGTATTCCCTAAGGAAATTCTGGCGATCAAAATCACCCCCATCATAATCAGGCACCTTCAGTTGAATGCCTCTTGGGATGGCCGAAGAACTGTAGCGGACACCCTCTCTTCGCTCATTGGCAAATTCGGGCTGATCATCATACAACTGGTAATAAGCCGCGAGATCTTGTATCGGGACGCGGGAGCTGCTGCGGTCTGTGAATCGCGGGTCATCAAAGGCATACAGCATGTAGGCGTCGCCGTCGTTATCCCTTAGTATCGGCTGTTCCAAGATGGTATTCAAATCCCGCTTGAGACCACCCTCACGGACGTCAGCGAGAATTCCTTGCGAAAACACGGTGGCGCTGTGGAAGTAATCTTTCGGAACATCTTTGGCGGCATCCGCGAGTAAGCCCATGGACTGGTGGCTGACAGCCTTATCAAAGTCAGACACATTGATTCCGACAAACTCAGCAATGGCCTTGTTGCCCATGGTACCAGCGGCCTGAGAGCGGTATAACTTTTCAGCCGATGTCAGTGATTCCCTGCTGTAATTGTCTCCCATGACCCTTGCCTTTTGACTTTCGTCACCTATCCACCAGGCGTAGCGACCCACGAGTTCACCACCCTCGTTCACTCCGATCAGGCGCGCACTGACAAAATCCGTATTGTCGGCACTGGGACCCAGAGACCCCTCGTGCACGAGATGAATGGAATCATCCTCCGCATCTGGCAATGGCTTGGAGGTCATCCTGAGGCTAACAGGAGCGTTGACATCCATGGCCTCGTCTGGATCCAAGGAGAGCAACCATCTGCGAAAGTGCCGGTCTTTCTGGTCGTATTCCGGTCGCATCGAGGCGATCGGCTGATTTCCAAGCGTTTGATGGTGGCTGGCCGCACTCGGATAGTCGGGATTCACGCGGGCGGCGTCCGGGTCGGTTACCCAGGCATCCCATGCTCCCACCCAATGAGGATGGACGACGGCGCCACCTATACTGGTGTCCCGGAGGCTTCCATTTGCAGAAACTCTCTGGTCCGGTCCCATCTGCCTTTGCAGTTCCCCGATAGCCATCATCAAGGCAAGCCGGGCATTCGACTGAGCCTCAGCCATCGCCCGTGACTGCCCTTGACTACGGCTTGCCGTGCCCGAGAGGCTCAGCATAGCAAGGGCCAGAAGTGCGACGAGCGTCAGCATGGATACGGTCACAACTAACGCAAAACCAGGCTCGGTTTTCATCTGGCGCATGGGTGCTTGTTTTTTCTGTAGCATGGTTTTCTCAGTATGCGTGGTTGTTTGAATCGGTGATTCAGCGGCAGGTAGAAAAGGATACATAGTGAATACAATCTAACCCCTTCAGCCCATCATGACGACTAAGCCATATTCAACCACCAATCACCCTCCCTCCTCTCCTCATAGCTACAGGTTGACCAAAGAGCACCAAGGCATCAGAACAACACCACGCACTTCCAGGACTCACTCACCAGCCTGGGCACACCGATGGGACCACAAATCAGAGAGGCGGTGAAAGTCACCCCACAACCTTCTCAGCACTCATCCTGCATGGCTTGCTGGCCTCCAGCATCGGGGACCTAGTGTACACTGGGTCAACATTCTTCCGGTGGCGTGGCGCTTCTAGAGCATCCTTCAGCACCGTCATCACGGGGCCATCCATGATGACAATGTAACTGAAATTTAAGCCGGACTTCCTCGGGCCTCATGCAGGCTACAAATGGGCTACACTTGTTGCACGAGGGGGTTCTCAAATTGACTTCCAGGTCAAAGGCCTCTTACGGCCGCCATCAGCTTGTTGATGGCCTCAACATTCGTGCCACCGGCGACGCTTACCTTTTTGGTGACCCCATTGGCCGTGATGATGATCTTGGTAATCGAGCCTCCGATTGGAAACTCTTCAGGGTAGGTCTCATTGAGATCAAAGAAGCCGAGTTCGATGGCCTGTTTGTAAATCTCAAGCACCTGAGCTTCGGAAAGATTCTTGGCACTTTGGAAGCCCGCCTCTTCTTCTTTACCAGCATCCTTGATCTCAATCCTTGGCGTCAGCTCCTCGCCCTTGGTAATCGCATAGGCGACCTTGTCTTCAAGTCCCTCAATTCGCCTGATTGTGACATACTGCTTTGATGCAGGAACCACACCCACGGTCCCGGAGCTGGACTGAAAGGCAAAGTCTTTGGGCAGAGTTTTCGCAACCGGCACTTCATCGCCTTTCACCGGCAATAGCAGCACTGAAAAGATGGCGATTAGAGATCGATAGCTTGTGAATATGGATGAGGATGTCTTCATAACATCAAGTAGACACCTAGCCGGGCGAATCCTTGGAAGTTTTTGGCTGGATTCACCAAATCCTACTTCTCCGCATACCAACAGGCTGATATAGATCGACAGCCAAATCAGGAGCAACGTTTACGGCGAAGCAAGAGCATCAGCCCGGCCATTCCACAAAGGAGCGCGGAACCTGGTTCAGGTACAGTTGCTGTAGTAATAGTCAACATGGGACGCTGTGCGATTGTAGCATATTCAGAGCTTCGTATTCCAACCCCAGCAGTACCATTATCAAGAAATCCCCAGCCATTATTAATGGCACTGCCATTAACCCATGCCTGCAAATCAGAAGTAACATCAATGGTAACAAAACCTGTTGCGTTTGCAGAAAAAGTTGCAGTTGAAGATGCCGTGTCCGTAGCAGATATGCCGTCATTAAGAGTGCCAAGGTTGTTATATGTGACCACGCCTTCATCCCAGGTCGCCGAATCAGCTAGTCTTAGCAACGTTGGGTTAGCCCCTGTATCATAGACGTATAGTGTGAGCTGGGCATCTATAACAGTTAAACC
>CAZIPY010000217.1:0-3239 GCA_964541125.1 uncultured Luteolibacter sp.
GACTGTCGCTTTATTGCCACTCATCTCCAGCGCATCCATGCTGGAAATCTTGAAGTCCGCTTTCTTGACGTTCTCGCCCAACCATCGATAGGCCTAGATCACCTCGACACCTACCGCTGTCTCCTCCTCTCGGGACGCCGCCGCAATTTCAAACTCACTACGGTCACCCAATAGGGTCTCCAGCTTGTCGTAGTCGAGCATACTCACGCCATCCGAAACATTGTCCGCCATTGAGATCAGCGCCTTGCTCTGGCGTTTGATCACTTGCTTGGGTTGAGCTCTCCAGACGAAGAAGCCGAGCACCAGCAGTATGACGGCGGCAATAATGATATTCTTCTTCATGAGCTAAGACCGTATTCTATTCCTTCTCTTTGGCCGGGTCAAAGAAGATGCGGATATCCGCGTCCTTGGTACCAAGCAACTCCTGAGCCCGTAGTAGGGCATCGCGAGTAGAGATATTCGGGTTTGAGGGATTCCCAATGAACAAATTGGTCTCACCATTCTTGCGGTCACAACCCTCCTGCAGTGTTTCCAACACCCCCGACTGCTTGAGCACCTTATAGACCTGGCGAGGTGCACCAGAGACAATCAGATGCAAGCCCTTGCCGCGCATGTAACGAATGAGATCTTCAAGAGCCAACACACTGGTAGCATCCAGGTGCCGAGCATTTTTCAGTCGCAGGATGATCACCTTGATATTGGGATCGGACACCGTGCGTTGGATTTGAGTCCGGAATAGATCGGCAGCACCAAAGAACAGGTCACCCTCCACATGAACGATGGAGATGGCCGGAATATGCCGCTCGCCCTTCTCTCCCATTTCGCGCAATTCGCCATCGTCGTTGAATTCGTATTCCACGAGATGCGGTTTGCTCGCTCGACGCAGGAACAAGCTGACCGATATCGCCACCCCAATGAAAATTGCCACGTGCAGTGGTGTCAGCAGAGTCGCTGCAAAGGTGCAAATGATCACAATCGCGTCATCTGAAGTGGAGTTCAGACAGATGCGGATATTGCGGACATTAAAGAGCGAGAAGGAAATTGCGATGATCAGAGCAGCCAGCGCCGCTTTGGGGATGAAGCTAATGATGGCGAGGCCGCTCATCTCCATCAACGCAATGCCGACTGCGGCCACCAAACTGAACAAGCCGCAGAACAGCGACGAAAAGCGAGTGGAGGCTCCGGACTCATAATTGAGCATGGAGCGAGTCAGCGAGCCGGATGCCGGCATCCCGCCCGCGATTGCCGTCGCCATGTTGGACACACCCACCGCGAACATATCCTGGTTCACATCGGAGGGATCCCCCGCTCTCGAAGCTAGGTTCTTGGACATCAGAGTGTTTTCCAAGCAGGCAAGGAAGGAGATGGCGAGTGCCACACCTAGAAGAATCGAAATATCGGTAAAGATGCCTTCCCGAAACAAGTTCGGTAGTTTCGGAACGAGATCACCCATGGTGAAGGTCTCGAAGGTGGCAACACCGGCAAAGGACCCAACCTCACTGTGAATATAGTTGCCATATACGGCGGATACGAGGATCAGGGTGATTGCAAAAACCGGCCACTTCGGCCGTAGCTTCATCAGGATCACGTAGAGAATGATGGTGGTCGCTCCAATCAACACCGTCACCCAGTCGGTCTCGAGTATGACTTTAGCGAGACCGATCATCAGACCTACGAAGGTCGCCGACGACTCCCGGTCAATCAGATCGCGTACTCCGAGCAGATGGACCAACTGGTTGGCCACGATCAGCACAGCGGCGCCGGAGATATAGCCGACTAGGACGCTTCGGGAGACAAACTGCATCATATCAGCAGCCCGAAACAGCGATCCCAAGACAGCAAAGGCTCCGACCATTAGGACCAATAGTGGCACGATTTCATTCCATCGTTCCGCCATCGAAGGATAAGCGGCAAAGAAGGAGAAGAACATTAGGGCCGTCGCATTGGTCGGCCCAAGAATGGTAAAGCGCGAGGCCGAGAAGAACGGAGCCACCAAGGCAGCGACAGCCGTGCTGAGAATGCCGTAAACGATGGGCAGATCTGCAATTGCCGAAAATGCGATGGCCTGAGCAATCGCCAAAAGCGTTACATTGAGAGCAGCCCGCGTGTCACTGAACAGCCATGGCAGCTTGTAATGGCGAAGAGCGCCGGTGAAGGGAAACAGCGTGACATGCTCCTCAGCATACTGCCGTTTGAATCGGCGTCCCAACTGAGTGAAGTGTTTCCGAAAGGACATGCCGAATATCTTATTTGAAGCGGGCTTTGCGGAAGAGCCACATCCCGATGGCGACGCAGGCAATATTGGGCATCCACAGCATCACGCTCGACAAAGCGTAGCCCTTAATCTGCTCCGCCATCACACTGGTGAGGAAATAACCCGCAC
This sequence comes from uncultured Luteolibacter sp., assembly GCA_964541125.1. Lineage (GTDB taxonomy): Bacteria > Verrucomicrobiota > Verrucomicrobiia > Verrucomicrobiales > Akkermansiaceae > Luteolibacter. The sequence continues at coordinate 2,384 of CAZIPY010000217.1, forward strand.
CAATGGCCAGACTGATGATGAGACCTCGCGAAGTCTCCGCTCGACGACTGGTCAAACCCAGAGGCACGGCAATGAAAGCGAAAGCCAGACAAGCCATCGAGAAGGAGTAGCGCTTGATCAGGACCCTCTTTAACTCGTTCACCTGATCCTTATTCATCTCGGAACGATGCTTCCTGAGCACTTCACGAATCTCAGTGTTGGTCATGCTGCTGGCCTTCTTCTTTCTGCTACGAGGCCCCTCCAACTCGATCAATAGGGGCTCGGCATGCTTGGCGAAGATCATCTCGGCCTGCCCATCGGGCTTGATGGTTTCGAAGTAGGCATTATCGAGTTTGATCTTTAGCTGATTGGAGCCCTCTTCCACTGAGAGGGCCGCTTGGGTGGCATGGACGTAGATAGAGTCTTCTCCCTCTCCACCGAGCTCATAGAAGTGGAAGCCGCGCACCCACTTGCCATCGCGTCCCTCGATCAACAGCTTTTGCTGAGCACCGGTATTATTGGTGAAATTACCGGTCGCAACACCCGGCTTCAGCAGCGAGTTTGGATCCTTAGTCGCCTGCTGGTAGAGCAATTCCTTGGTGGTAGCCTTAGCACTAGGCACGAAGTCCACGTTCAGCCAGAGACAGACCGACGAGAGGAGAGCCCCGATGATGAAGACCGGCGCCGAGAGTCGTGGCAGGCTCATGCCCGATACCCGAAAACAGGTCAGCTCCTGATGGGAAGACATGCGCCCGAAGACCAAGAGCACCGCCGAGAGAAAGCCCCAAGGTAGGGTATACATCAGCGACGCCGGCAAAACCGAGAGAATGAAGCGGACCAGCAGGCTCAGCGGGGCCTTCTGATCCACCAGTAACGG
>CAZIPY010000218.1:0-3228 GCA_964541125.1 uncultured Luteolibacter sp.
TCATAGTCATGACGACCATAATCACGGTGGTCACGGTGCCTCTCGCTATAGCCTCTCGGAGCGCGATAGTGGTTCCCACAGAGTCCCGTCAGAGAGTGGAGCATCGAGCTGACCTGGTTGATGCCATGGACCGTGTGACGAGAGACGCGCAGGTGCCGGGCCAAGTTAGCGGCTTCATGGGCGTTGGCGTCTGTGATCGCAACGGCCTTCGCGAGGTAAGCGTAGGACTTGCCGCGCCTGTAATACTTCAACAGATTGTCGCCCTGGTTCTCTAACCTCGCGATGCGCTTGAAAAGAACTTCGTAGGAACCCCGTGGCTTCCATAGCCCGCGATCTTGGAGTTCACGACGGAAACAGGCAACCAACGACTCGGTCGCTCTTTCAATCTGGCAGATGGTCGACCCGACGCGATCACGTCGGTGATCCGCCGAGGCGACAGTCAGAAGCGTACCCGCTGCAATGGCGAGCGTTGAAGCTGTTTTGAGAAAGTTTGTTTTGATCATGGGTTTGGTCTCCTTTCGCCATAGTAGACGAAGCCCAAGTCTCTCGTATTCAGAGGCATTTAATGATTGCGTCGGAGGATGAACCGGTTTCCTTAGCGCCAATTTCCGGCCTCCGGGGCCTCCTAAGACAATGAGCGAACGTCGAGTAGTGGTAACAGGCATGGGTGTCCTTTCACCCGTGGGTAACGATCTCAGCACTTTCTGGGAGAATCTCACTCACGGGAAAAGTGGGATTGCCCCAATCACCGCCTTCGATACTTCCGAGTACAGCTGCACCTTCGGTGGCGAGGTCCGCGACTTTGATGTGACCCACTATTTGAAGAACCCGAAAGATGGCAAACGCATGGATCGCTACACGCAGATGTCCATGGCGGCGGCCAAACTCGCTCTCGATGACTCTGGCCTCGATGTTTCTAGCGTTGATCCCTACCGCATCGGCGTGATCGCCGGAAGTGGTATCGGCGGCCTTGGCACGCTGGAAGACAACCACAAGAAACTGCTAGAGCGCAGCCCAAGTCGCGTCTCTCCTCTCACCATTCCCATGATGATCGCGAACATCGCCAGTGGTCAGATCGCGATGGAACACGGCCTCTGCGGCCCCAACATGAGCATCGTCACTGCCTGTGCCACCGCAAACAACTGCATCGGGGAAGCTTGGCGGATGATCAAGTTCGGCGATGCCGACTACTTCATCGCTGGAGGAGCTGAAGCTTCCATTCGTCCCATGGGTTTGTCAGGGTTCGGAAACATGAAAGCCCTCAGCAAGCGCAACGATGAACCTGAGCGCGCTTCACGCCCCTTTGATGTCGGGCGGGATGGCTTTGTCATGGGCGAAGGAGCCGGCATCATGATGCTTGAAGAAATGGAAGCCGCCAAAGCGCGTGGAGCCCGTATTTATTGTGAGCTCGCAGGCTACGGCGTCTCAGCGGATGCCTATCACCTCACATCCCCACAACCTGAAGGCCACGGGGCCAGCAACTGCATGAACATGGCTCTCAAGCACGCCAAGCTTAATGCCGAAGACGTCGACTACGTCAACGCCCACGGCACCTCCACACCCGTCGGTGACGTTTGCGAAACGCTTGCCATCAAGCGCTCCCTCGGTGATCACGCGAAGAAGACGATCGTGAGTTCGACCAAGTCCATGACCGGCCATCTGTTGGGCGCCGCAGGCGGCGTCGAGTTCGCAGCCTGCGCCCTCGCCATGCGGGATGGTATCATTCCTCCGACCATCAATCTCGAAGATCAAGATCCCCAGTGCGACCTTGACTACACGCCCAACAAAGCACGGGAAGCCAAAGTCGATGCGGCAATAAGCAACTCCTTCGGCTTCGGCGGACACAACGCATCCGTAGTTCTACGTCGCTTCGACGGTTAACGATCGCTCGATCAGAAGATACTAGCCGCTCGTAACTTGGGCACTCCTGTGCAAGCCTGTCGCCAAGGAGAGACGGCCAAGAATGGCCATCTTACATACCTACTACGCCAGAATTTCTCGCACCACGCGCGACGCTTCGACACCCGTCAGTTTCTGATCCAGTCCTTGGAATGGAAACGTCAATTTGGCATGATCGATACCTAACTGATGCAACATGGTCGCGTGAAGATCGCGCACCGAGACCGGATCTTTCGCCACATTGTAGCTAAACTCATCTGTTTCGCCGTAGGAGATCCCTCCCTTGATCCCGCCGCCGGCCATCCATGCGGTGAAACAGCGCGGATGGTGATCGCGACCGTAATCCGAGCGCTCCAGCTTCCCCTGACAGAAGACGGTGCGCCCAAATTCACCTGCAAAAACAATCATGGTGTCCTCTAAGAGTCCGCGCTGCTTCAGATCTGTGATCAAGGCAGCCGACGGCTGATCCACATCGAAACACTGGCCAGGAAGCTGCTTGGGCAAGATGGTATGGTGATCCCAGCCCCGGTGGAAGACTTGAATAAACCGCACCCCGCGCTCCACCATACGCCGAGCCAGTAAGCAGTTTCTAGCAAAAGAGCCCTGCTTGCCCACCTCCGGACCGTAGAGATCCGTCACACTCTCCGGCTCACCTGACACATCAGTCAACTCGGGCACGGAAGCCTGCATGCGGAACGCCATCTCCTGCTGAGCAATCGTCGTCTGAATCTCCTGATCACCGATTTCTTGGAAATGCTTCTCGTTCATCGCACCCACAGCGTCGAGCATCCTTCTCCTCACGCTTTCATCCACACCTTTCGGATTGGAGAGAAACAGCACAGGATCTCCAGATGTCTGAAAGGCCACCCCTTGGTGCTTCGAGGGCAAGAACCCGCTGCCCCACAGACGGCTGTAAAGGGCCTGCGTGTTGCGCGTTCCTCCCGTCCAGTACGCTGAATTCAAAACCACGAAGTCAGGCAAATCCCGATTCATCGACCCTAACCCATAACTCAGCCAAGCCCCCATACTCGCCTTTCCAGGAAGCTCGTGCCCTGTGCAAATGAACGTCTTGCCAGGGTCATGATTGATCGCATTCGTATGCATCGACTTGATGAGACACAGGTCATCGGCCACGCCACCAAGATGCGGCAAGAGATCGCTCATCCAAAGACCACTCTTCCCCCGCTTCTTGAAACCAAACATCGTCGGCGCAACCAGCTGCTTGTGCCCTTTCGTCATCGCCGTCACGCGTTGTCCTTGGCTAATGCTAGGAGGCAACGGCTCACGAAAGCGCTTCTGCAAATCGGGCTTGTGGTCAAAGAGATCCAC
>CAZIPY010000219.1:0-12017 GCA_964541125.1 uncultured Luteolibacter sp.
GAAACCAGCAGCACATCGTCGGGCACTTCGTCGGCAAGTTCGGCAGTGGTTTCGAGGCTTACCTCGAAGGTCTTGAGGTTGCGATTGTTCACGCCGATGAGATCGGCACCGAGCTCGAGGGCTCGGTCCATCTCTTCGAGGTTGTGCACCTCCACCAGCACATCGAGCATGATGCCCTTGGCTTCCTCATAGAGACGCTTGAGTTGCTCATCGTCGAGAGCGGCAACAATCAAAAGAATCGCATCGGCACCCGAAACACTCGCCTCATGGATCTGCACCTCGTGGATGGTGAAGTCCTTGCGCAGCAGTGGCGCATCCGAGAACTTGGAAATCTGGGTGAGGTGGCTGAGCGAGCCTTGGAAGTATTGCTCGTCAGTCAGGATGGACAGGCAGGAGGCACCCCCTTCGATGTAGCGCTTGGCCTGACGGACGGGGTCGAAGTCCGGGTCGATGATGCCGGCCGAAGGCGAGGCCTTCTTGACCTCCGCAATCATGCCCAGACGGTTGGGCCCACGATCCAGAGCGGCCCGGAAGCCCCCAAAATCATTACGTTGCAGCGCCGAAGCCCTCAGCAGCTCGGCCCGAGGCATCAGCGCCTCCACTTCCTGGTGCTTGGTGGCAATGATTTCCGCGAGTTTGTCTGACATCGGCTGGCTCATGAACGGCGCTAAGAAAGCCCACTGCAGGCCCCTTGAACACGGAATTTTTCCAATTTTTTCTTGCCCGCCCTCCGCGCAGGTGTAGAAAGCGGCCCGCGCACAACACAACGCGGGCGTAGCTCAGTGGTAGAGCGTCACCTTGCCAAGGTGAATGTCGTGAGTTCGAATCTCATCGCCCGCTCCATTTTCCTAAACCCCCTACTCGGAACGAGTAGGGGGTTTTTCGTGGAAAAGAGCTGGTGGATGAGATCGAACGCAGTTCGAACGACCGTAGGGCCCAAAGCGAAGCGCATGGGCAAATCCTACACCAACGGCCCCGGCGGGGGCCGCACCCCTCGTAGGGCGAGCGGAGCGAGGCCAATCTCATCGCCCAAGCCGCAAACTACCATCAACGGCCGAATGCAATCTCATCGCCCAAGCCCCAAACTACCGGTGATGCCCTCCAAGGATCCCATTGACCGCCTATTCCTGAACCAACACCATAACACCACCCATGAAGAAGTTTGCCGCCGACTGTGGACTTAAACTCGAAATCACCGAGGAAGGTGGCATCCACACCTACAAGTTCACGCAGCCTCCTATGGGCGGGTATTTGGCAACCATCCGCACTCATAGCATTAAGCCTCACCCCAAGAACACTTCTCCAGGAGCCATCAGTCGGCTGTTCTTCTACCTCATCAGCGGAATCCGGAACTATGAGCTGACACACTATCTATTGAACGATGAGGCACCTCATCACTATGCCAAATTGTATCGCTGCATCGACCGCCACAGGAGAGAACGATACTTGGCTGAGATCTATGAGCTTGGCACTGAATCTGGAGGCGCCTTTTTGGTCTCCAAAGAAGACTACGAAAGGGTTTCCTCACAAATTAAGGAGACTCAACAAGCTCATTGACCGCAAGTCTTCCTAGCAGCACTCTCATAGCGAATGCACCTCTGGTCCAAACTCTCCGCCGCCAAATGGATCGACGCCTGGGAAGAACGCTTCTCCGGCAACCCCAACCTCGTCATCGAATACCTCAAGGGCGGCAAGTCCGTCCGCCTTAAACTCTTCTGCGGCACGCTTAAGGAAGCCAACGCCGTCAAAGAACAATGGGGCGGCACTGTCCGCAAGGTCTCCGGCGACTGGAAGAAACCCATTGCGCTCCCTCCCCCCATCAAAATCCGTGACACCTTCCTCCTGACCCAAGAATCCAAAGCCAGCGCCCTCAAAAAACTCGCCAAGGAACACCCCAAGCGCGAGGTCATCTCCATCCCGCCCGAGATGGCCTTCGGCACCGGTGACCACGTCACCACCTCCACCGTCCTGCGCCTGCTCGTCGACATCGCCCGCGAGCGCAAAGACGAGAAGTGGAGTTTGGCTGATTTGGGCTGCGGCACCGGTGTGCTTGCCGTCGCCGCCCACAAACTCGGCTGCTCGGACCTCTTCGCCTGCGACTTCGATCCCTTCGCGGTGAAGGTCACCGAATACAACACCGAGCGCAACCAGACCCCTGGCATCCGCATCAAGGAGCAGGACGTGCTCAAGTGGAAGCCACGCAAGTCAGGCTACGACGTGGTACTGGCCAACATCTTCTCAACCGTTCTCATCCAGGCTTGGCCGGTCATCGCCAAGTCCCTCAAACCGGGTGGCGACCTGGTGGTGTCCGGCATCCTCGCCTCACAGGCTTGGGACTGTTTCACCGCTGCCGCCGAATCCGGCCTCGGCTTCACCAAGGTCATCAAGAAGGGCAAGTGGGTGACGGCACGTGGAGGTCACATGGCCGATCTTGCCGATCAGGACTGACCCATCAGGATTGGCACCCCGGACACCAATAGGTCGCCCGCTGTCCCATCACCCGGTGTTTGATGCGTTCGCCACAAACACGGCAGAACAGACCCTCACGGCCATAAACAAAAAGCCGTTGCTTGAAGTATCCCGGATTGCCTTCGGAATTCACAAAGTCGCGCAGTGTGGTGCCTCCCTGCTCGATGGACTCCGCCAGCACTTCACGGATCACCTCCACCAGCTTGGCCAACTTGGGCTTACTCAGACGGCGCGCCGCAATACCCGGTGAGATCCCGGCACGGAACAAGGACTCCGAGGCATAGATATTGCCCACACCGACCACCACCTTGGCATCCATGATCACCAACTTGATCGCCGCGCTGCGTTTGGCGCAGGCCTCCTTGAGATAGTCGGCGGTGAAGGCATCGCTCAAGGGCTCGGGCCCGAGGTTTTTGAGCAGAGCGTGCTCGAAAGGATCGCCCTTGATCCACAGCACCAGACCGAAGCGGCGCGGATCGTGAAAGCGCAGCTGCTTACTCTTGCTCACCGTGATGCCCACGTGGTCGTGCTTGCGCCATTCTTCATTTGGTTTCGTGATCCGCAGACTACCTGACATGCCGAGGTGGATGAGCAAATGACCCGCACCCTCCAGCTCGAAGAGCAGATACTTCGAGCGGCGTTTCACACTCAAGATGGTCTTCCCCTCAATGGCCTGAATGCCCTTGGTGATGGGTTGGCGCAGATCTCGGCGACGAATGATCAGCTCCGCAATCGCCTTGCCCTCGACGTGGGGCAGCACACCCAAACGGGTGGTCTCGACTTCGGGTAATTCCGGCACTCCAGATGGATGCCCCGGGATGTGGCTCTTGTCCAGTATGAGGGTTTTCTTCTTTGCCAACATCTGAGGAAGCCCGAAGGTGGCAGCGATGACTCCACCTTGGAACATTCTGGCAGCGGGTGCCTCCAACATCTCGCCACTCTTTGCTCTGCTGACCCTCGTTCTGGTCTCAGCAGTGCTGGTTTCCTTGGTCTTGTCGAAGTTCAAGCAGAGCCTGCTGGTGGGCTACCTCTTGGCCGGTGTCTTGATCGGCAATTTCGGCCTGATGTGGATGAGCGGCATGTCCGAGGACAATGCTGTGATCGATAATTTAGCGGAGATCGGCGTCATCCTGCTGATGTTTACGCTGGGCATCGAATTCTCCCTCACCGAGCTGCGGCACATGTGGCGCAAGGCCCTCTTCGGAGGCGGCCTCCAAGTGGCCATCACGGGGACTCTTGCTGGCACCATCGCCTGGATCTTCAAGTTCGAGCTCGTCGAATGCATGGTGCTTGGCATCGCCATCGCCCTCAGCTCCACGGCCGTGGCGATGAAGTCCTTTCAGGATCAGGGCCAGCAGGCCAACCCGGGAGCTCGTGCGAGTCTGGGAATCCTGCTGTTTCAGGACATCCTCGTCATCCTCGTCTTCCTACTCCTGCCCGTGCTTTATGGCACCGGAGAGTCCAATCTACCCAAGGAACTCGGCATGTCCCTGCTCAAAGGGGTGGGCTTCCTCGTCGGCGCCTTCCTGCTCGGCCAGTATGGCCTTACTCCACTTCTGCACGCGGTGGCTCGAACCCGCAGCCGCGAGCTCTTCACGCTGACCGTGATCGGTATATGCGCCGGCATCGCCTTCGCCGGTGGCGCCCTCAATCTTTCCCTCGCGCTGGGTGCCTTCGCCGCCGGATTGGTGGTCAGCGAATCCATCTACAGCCACCGCATTCTCTCGGACATCCTTCCCTTCAAGGATCTCTTCCTCGCCATCTTCTTTGTCTCAGTCGGCCTGATGATCGATGTCGGCAAGATCATCGAGTTCTGGCCCCAGGTCCTCATCGGCAGCGTGCTTCTACTCGTCTGCAAATGGGTGATCGCCATGGGAGTGCTCAAGCTGATGAAGCTACCCTCCCGCAGCGGAGTGCTCGCCGCTTGCAGCCTCTGCAGCACGGGGGAGTTCTCGCTGGTACTGCTCGGTCAGGCAGGCCTCTATAAGCCTTTCGATCCCGCCGTGGCCCAAATCCTTCTGGTCTGCACGGCCATCGGCATGGCTGTGGTGCCCACGCTCATGCGCAGCTCCACAGGCTTCGCCAAAAAGCTAGAAAAAGTCGGCGTCCTCGAGGAGCACCAGCAATGCCCGGAGGCACTCTCCGCCAAAGAAACCGTCAAAGAGATCAGCGACCACGCCATCATCTGCGGCTACGGCCCAGTGGGCAAAGCCCTCAACGAAGGCCTCAAAAGCTGCGGCCTGGAAACTCTGGTGATGGAGATGAACTCCAACACCGTGATGGAACTCAAACGCGCGGGCCAGGCCGTCATCTTCGCCGATGCCACCCATCCCGAGGCCCTCGATCTTGCCGGTGTGTCCCGTGCCCGCCTGATGGCCTTCACCTTCCCGGCCATCGATGCCACCTGTGCGGCCGTGCCACTCGCCCGTGAACGCAACCCCGGCATTGTCATCTTCGCCCGCGCCAAGTTTGCGGACGAAGCTGAGCGTCTGCGTGGCATGGGCGTTCAGGCCATTCACGATGAACGCGAGAGTGCGGTGGCTTTGGTCCGCTCGGCACTCACTTCCTACGACCGCGGCGACATCGACCCCATCCAGGTGGTGCGCGAGGCCATCGACGAAACCAACTGAAGCCGTGCAGACTCTCCTAGCCCTGGAATCCTCCTGCGATGAAACCGCAGTCGCGATTGTGCGCGGTGAAAGCGGTAGCCCCTGTGAGATCCTCGCGTCCGTGATCTCCTCGCAGATCGAGCTGCATCGTGAGCACGGCGGCGTGGTGCCCGAACTCGCCTCGCGTAATCATTCCCTGCGCCTCCAGGGCTTGGTTGAGGAAGCGCTGAAGCAGGCGAGTTTGAGCATGGAGGACATCGATGCCTTCGCCGCCACCAGCGGACCGGGTCTGGCCTCGTCTCTCCTCATCGGCAGCACGGCCGCCAAAGGCATGGCCTGCGCACTCAACAAACCCTTTCTCGCCATCAACCACATGGAGGGGCACTTGCTTTCGCCCTTCATGGACAGGAGCAACATCCCCAAACACCTCGCACTCATTGTTTCGGGAGGCCACACCCTACTCTTGGATGTCCAAAGAGCCGGCCAATATACCAAACTCGGTAGCACCCGAGACGATGCCGCCGGCGAGGCCTACGACAAGGTCGGCAAGATGCTCGAACTCCCCTACCCCGGCGGTCCGGAAATCGAAAAGGCCGCGCGTGAGGGCAATCCGGAGGCCTATGACTTCCCCCGCTCCATGCTGAGCGATCCGCATCTCGACTTCTCCTTCTCGGGCCTCAAGACCGCCGTGCTCTACACCCTCCAAAAAGCCAATCAGGAGAAGGGCCAAGTCTCCATCCCCGATCTCGCCGCCTCCTTCCAACAAGCCGTCTTGGATATCCTTGTCGGCAAGACCATGAAGGCCGCTGAGCAATCCGGACACACGCTCGTCGCTCTCTCCGGAGGCGTCAGCATGAACCGCGCCCTGCGCGAGGCCCTGCAAAGCGCCTGCGATGAGCGCGGTCTGGAACTCGCCATATCCCCGCCCGAATTTTGCACCGACAATGCCGCGATGATTGCCTTCGCTGGGCTGCTTCGCCATCTTGCCGGTGAGTCCTCCGCCCTCAGCGAGGACATCCATCCCAACCTTCCTCTCGTTTAATTGACGGCATCAGGTCCCACCCACCGCCCATGAAACCAAAACTCATCGCCTTTGATTTCGATGGCACCATTGCCGACACGCTGAGCGAGATGCAGAAGATCCTGAATGAAATGGCTCCCGATTTTGGCTACCGGCAGGTCGATCCGGAGGAGATGTCCCAGCTTCGTCAGCTTTCCATGAAGGAGCTCCTCAAGGAACTCGGCATCTCCAAGCTACAGGTTCCCAAACTACTGACCCGCGGCTTGCAGAAATTGAAATCCCGCATCGACCGGGTGGAAATGGTCGAGGGCATGAAGGAAACGCTCATCGAGCTGCAGCCCAAGGCGGAGCACTTCGGCATTCTCACCTCCAACAGCAGCGAGAACGTCGAACTCTTCCTCAAATACAACGGGCTCGATCACCTCTTTCAGTTCATCTCCTCCAAGTCCAAGCTCAGCGGCAAGGCCAAGCACCTGAAGTCCATCCTTCGCACCTTTTCACTCGATCCCGAAGAGGTGCTATACGTCGGCGACGAACTCCGCGATGTGAGCGCGTGCCAGAAAGTTGGCATCCCTATCGCCGCCGTGACTTGGGGCTTCAACGCGAAAGAAGCGCTTGAGAAATCGGAGCCGGACTATCTCTTCGATGATCCGCAGGAGTTGCGGGATTTGATTGGGTGAGTTGATATTTTAACCGCCAATGGACGCGAATTTTCGCGAATAGGGGAATGGCTAAAGTCTACGTCAGAGCGCATCGATTGAGAAACCACGGATTACACGGATTGTACGGATTAAATCAGGGACGCTATAGCGTAGAGGACGAGCGCAGCGAGTTCATTCTACCGCGTCTTGTTCTGCCTGTTTTATAGCCGTGAGTTCAATTCCCAAGTGGCAGGCCCTGTATCTCCATACCTCTTTCACCTTCTTATTCGCATCATAGACAACCCAAATTTTCCGCTCTTTGTTTTCAATCTTAGACTTCGCAGTATTCGGTAACACGTAGTCCCACTGGACATCATCCAAGAAGGTCTTGCCTCTCCATGCTGGCTCTCCAGCAATTTTGAGAACTTCATCTGAACTCATTCCTACTTTTATCTTTTCGATCTTTGCTTCCAGCGCCTGATCAGCCCTGACATCAATCGAAAAGATTGTGAGGCATATAATAGTGATGGTCAGGTATTTCATTTTCAGCAGAACATTGTTATTGAGCGACCCTTATCAAGGTGGCTCGTGTGCTTTAAGCTATTGAAGACCATAGAAATATCCAGCCTGAAGGCACCACAACTACAGCGGCATGGGTCTCCATGCTTTGACTCAAGTGTGAAGCCTACTTACCAATATAAAAAATCCGTGAAATCCGTGTAATCCGTGGTTTCTCAACCGACGCGTTCACAAACGCCCTTCAACCAAGAGCCCATTCGCGAAAATTCGCGTCCATTCGCGGTTAAAAACCTACCCCAGAAGCCCCTGCAGCCGCTCTTCAAGCATCACGGTGAGATCACTGGCCGCTTCTTTTCCGGACAAGGTACCATCGGCGAGCAACTTACTGACGGCAATGGGCTCACCCGCCACCACTTCGGCGCGGCGATCGACCGGATAATTGGGATAACCGAAGAGATCCTCTTCCAGCTTCATGATCATCTCGGCGGTGCGATCGGTGGTCGGATCGATGGAGACGTAGTCGCCGATGTAGCTGTGGGCCTGAAGAGCGGTGAACACCCGGTCGAGATCATCGAGCAAGACATCACGTTCCTCCTCGGAGGGCGGCTCCTTCTCATCAAGCAGGCGCCGACGAATGCGGAAGCGCAGGGCGCGCACCCGCTCCGGCGGATTACTCGCCTTACCGTCCTTAGGGTAACGACTTTCCACGTCGGTCAGTAGGTTGTCGCAAAGCTGAGTCAGACGATCCTTAATCTCACCCGTGCAGGCCACGCCTAAAAATTCGGTCTCCTTCAGAGCGAGGACCCCCGTAGCCAGACGCACCACGCGCTCCACTACGGACAACTTCGGCTTAGGCGTCCAGCCGATGCGATCCTCCAACTTAGAGAGGCGCTCGCTAAATGTGGTCTCCACTTCGGGCGGATGGAAGAAGCGCATGCCAATGGGCACTAGGTATGCCTCCTTTCCTTCCTTCAGGCGCTTCACTGCCTTGAGCAGGATGGACGCTACGCCTTCGTTGAGCGGGTCGATGCGGCGATGGTGGTGGTAGATTTCCCCCTCGGGAAACATCACCAGCGGCTGATCGGCTTCTTCGAGCAGGCTGATGGCCGTTTTGATCGCCGAAAGGTCTGGGCCGTCTCGATCCACCGAGAACACACCGGAAGCCTGCAGGGCCCAGCAATTGATGGGGCTAACCTCAAAGATCTCACGAGCCCCCATGAAACGCGGATGCATGCTCTGCTCGGCGCAGAGCTCCATGATCACATGAGGATCCGAATGATCCGAGTGGTTGGGCGCCAACAATACCGAATGGCCCTTCTGGTGAAGCTCGGCAACACGGTCGAAGCCTTTGCCTTCGAGCTGGGTAATTCGATACTCCTTGCGCAGCAACTTGTGGCGGTTGAAGAACAAGATAATCGGCCTCAGCCACAGATTCAGGCGAGGCGGACGGAAGGTGTAGGGAAGGTCATTGCGCAATCGACGCATGAGGCATGTCTAGCAGTGCTTCCATCTCATGAAAACGCAAAACGGCAGAGCCGAAGCCCTGCCGTCTGCAAAGTCTGAATGGATCGCAGCTTACGAAACCTGATGCATGTAGACATCCTGCTGCGGGAAGGGAATGGAGACACCTTCCTTATCGAGGCGCTGCTTGATGGTCTTTTGGAAGTCGAAGAAAATACCCCAGTAGTCCTCTTTCTTGCACCAAGGGCGCACATTGAAATTCACGCTACTGTCGGCGAGTTCAGCGACCACGACCTGAGGGGCAGGATCGGAGAGAATTCGGTCATCGGCATTGAGCACATCGAGGATGATCTCCTGAACCTTGTCGAGATCGTCGGAGTAACCCACACCCACGGTCATGTCCACACGGCGGGTATCTTCAGCCGTAATGTTGGTAATGGTGCCACCCATGATTGCCGAGTTGGGAATCATGATCTTCTTGTTGTCGGCGCTGGTCATGTGGGTCATGAGAATGCCGATCTCTTTCACGGCACCCACCTGACCGGCGGCGTCGATGACGTCACCCACTTGGAACGGGCGGAACATGATGATCAGCACGCCGGAAGCGAAATTGGAGAGAGAGCCTTGCAGCGCCAAACCGACAGCCAGACCGGCGGCACCAACGATGGCGACCAGCGAAGTGGTCTGGAAGCCGATCTGCTGAATGGCCGCGATGATCACTGCAATCATCAGCACGTAGTAGAGCAGGTTGCTGCCGAAAGAGACGAGGGTCGGATCGACCTCGCGCTTGGTGAGCGTGCCGCGGACAGTGGCGCGGATCAGTTTGGCAACCCACTTACCAATGAAGAAAATGGCAAGGGCCAGAAGCACCTTGAGACCATAGGTGATGGTCAAATCGAGGATGCGCTCGGGGGTGTAGGAGGTAGCGATCAGATTCATGATGAAGATGGATTAAGCTCTAGATACCGCGCTGTGAAGCAAGAAGCCTTCCAACTCTCTCAAAATCAGACCTTGGCCTCGACTAGGCGCTCACGGGCCACCTCGAGATAGCCCTCATCCAGCTCAATCCCCGTAAAATGGGCGATTCCAGCCTGCTCCGCCGCCAAGGCTGAGCTACCGATTCCAAGAAAAGGATCGAGCATTCGGGTCTCGGTCCCCTTGCCGTGCAGCTGGATGCAGCGTTCGGCAAGAGCTACCGGGAAGGTTGCCGGATGGGGCCGCTGATCTTCTCTGGATCGAATCGTATCGTAGGGGATGAACCAGGTGTTGCCGCGGCAGCGCAGGTCCTCGCCATCGGTGTGACCCCAGCGATCGATGTTGGACTTATGAACGTAGGGCACGCCTGCGGCCTTGCGGTCGACGGGCACCTTGCCGGTCTTGGTCAGGTGGAAGACATACTCGTGGCAGTCGTTTACGAAGCGCTTGGAGTTGATGGGCTTGAAGTGCCCCGCGCTGATGGACTTCCCTTCCCGCGTTTCCACCGTGATGGACTTCACCCAGTGGAAGGTGTTCTGCAGCACGAAGAGCGGATCCTCGTCATCAGTGAGGACCAGCACCAGTTGGTGCGGCATCAAGGGGTTCGCCGGAGCAGCACCGACGTTGAGGAAGAAGGAGGCGTCGTCGGCCATCACGCGTTTGATCTCGGTGGCCCATTCGCGGCACCAGGCGAGGAACTCACTGCGCGCAGCGGTATCTTCGAAGCTCTGATACTTGATGCCCAGATTATACGGGGGCGAGGTGACCACAAGATCGACTGACTTCTCCATAAAGGTCGGCATAACCTTGAGGCAATCACCATGAATGAGCTTCGGCATTGGCAGGATAGGTCAACGGTCAGCAGTCAGCGGTCAACAGGTCTCAGATTCGCCAACATCCCCGCTGACCGGTGACAGTTGACTGATGACTTTGCCGATCGCCTCTGGATACAATCGGTGTTCCACCTCCTGAATCCGAGCATGAAGACTTTCAGCGGTGTCTCCCTGCAAGATCGGCACTGCCTCCTGCAGAATGGTCGGACCGGTATCCATGCCTTCGTCGACGTAATGCACGGTGCAGCCGGTTTCATCCACTCCCGCATCGAGGGCCTGCTTCCAAGCATCGAGACCGGGAAAGGCCGGCAGCATGGCCGGATGCACGTTCATGATGCGATTGGGAAAGGCGTCCAAAAGCGGGCGCTTCACCAGCCGCAGAAAGCCCGCCAAACAGACCAACTCGACGCCGGCCGCCTTGAGTAGATCCGCGGTTTCCTGCTGATTTTCCTCAGGAAACTTGGTCTTGAAGCCACCACAATCGATCACCCCATTGGGAATGCCGTGCTTGGCCGCGCGCTCGAGGATGTAGGCGTCTTCGTGGTCCGAGAGGACCAGGCCGATGTTCGCATCGAGGGTTCCGGCGTCGATCGCATCCAGGATCGCCTGCATGTTCGAACCCGAACCGGAGCCAAGAATGCCCAAAACCATGCCCCGGTGTACCGATTTCCATCAGCCTTCGCAACCGGCTTTATCAACTGAACGCTTGAATCTTGGGTGGGCCGTGGAAGCATCCCCCCATGACCGACCCCCGCATCGAAGCCCTCGCCAAGCAACTCATTGGATACTCCTGCAACGTCAAGAAGGGAGAGAAGATCCTCCTCGACCTCGGCGACGTGCCCGATGCCATGGGCGTGGCCCTCATCCGCGAGACCCGCAAGCGCAAGGCCATCCCCGTGCTCCGCCTCTCCCACGGCCGCCTCGGCCGCGAAATGCTGAAGGGTGCCACTGAGGAACAATACAAGCTCATCGCCAAGCATCTGCTCCACGAGATGAAGGACATGGATGCGTATCTGGCCATCCGCGGCAGTCACAACATCTCTGAATTCTCCGACGTCGCCCCGGCCAACATGAAGGCGGCCATGAAGCAGATGCGCAAAGTCACCGACCACCGCGTCAAGAAAACCAAGTGGTGCGTGCTGCGCTGGCCCACCCCCTCCATGGCCCAGCAGGCAGACATGAGCACCGAGGAGTTCGAGGATTTCTTCTTCAAGGTCTGTCTCTTCGACTACAAGTCACTGGTCACTCCGATGAAGGCCCTGCAGCGCCTCATGGACAAGACCGACAAGGTGCACATCAAGGGCCCCGGCACCGACCTGCGCTTCTCCATCAAGGACATCCCCACCCTCATCTCCACCGGCAACTACAACATTCCGGACGGCGAAGTCTTCACCTCCCCGGTGAAGGATTCGGTCGAAGGCCACATCACCTATAGCGCTCCGACCATCTTCCAGGGCATCGCCTTCGACAACATCCGCTTCGAGTTCTC
>CAZIPY010000220.1:0-3215 GCA_964541125.1 uncultured Luteolibacter sp.
AAGATCTGGGAGGACTGGTCTGGACTCCAATTCCAGTTCATTTTCCGGGGCACTTGGCAGCTCAGGTAGCCCAGGCCTGGACTCCAACTCTGCCTCCGCTTGAGATTCCGTTTCAGGTTCAGACTGGCGAAGCTTGGAATGGATCAGTTTGGGCAGCTTGAGCTCACCCTTCGTCGGCTCAGCTGGCAATTGAGGCTGATTAGCTTGATCAAGTGGTTGCTCGATGGGCGGAGCCGGTGCTTCCAGCGAAGCAACAGAATCTTCCACAGGTGTCTGCGGCAACTGAGGCGCCTGAATGTGTGCCTGACAACTTGGGCAGGGGCCTGACACCCCCGCCAACTCGGCTTCAATCGAGAGCCGGATGCCGCACGCGGGGCATCTGAAAATGATTTTCCCGTCCTCCATGCCGATGGCCTAGAGTCTCAAGCGAAGAGCCTAAGGTCAATCTTACAGAAACCTTAAGTATCTGCTTATGCAGCCTGTCTTAAAAGGGCGACCATCACGCCCTGAACGACTAGCTCTTGGACAGGTTCAAGGTCAGGAAAGTCCTCGTTCTCAGCCTGGAGGTAGGGCTGGCCGTCCTTCATGACATAGCGCTTGAGGGTGGTTTCGCCATCGATGAGGGCGGCAACCACATCTCCCCTTCGGGGTTCGCGCACTTCAAGAATCACTGTGTCTCCGCTGCAGATGTGAGCATCGATCATCGAATCGCCGCGCACCCGCAAGGCAAAGGTTTTGTTGCGACCACTGACACCGAAGGCCGCAGCATCCAATGCGATGCTGCCCTCCGGATCAGGTTCCGCGTCCTGTCCCATGCCGGCGGCGATCTGACCATAAACCGGCACATCGATCATCTCGCCCCGATCAAGATCCTCAGGGAAGACCACCGCCCGAGCCTTGCCAGGTAAACGCTGGATCGCTCCCTTGCGCTCAAGCACCCGCAGGTGACTCATCGCGGCAGTCTGACTGGCGAATCCGAAATAGTGCTGGATCTCTCGGGTGGAGGGCATGATGCCGGTTTCCCGGTGCGCCTTGCGCAGGTAATCGAGGATCTCTTGTTGGCGTTTGGTGAGTTCTTCAGACATAGGCTTTTGAACAGTGTTCTTTAGAACAACATGAATCATGGGCGCCCGCAAGTCCAAAAAAAAACGGCCTGAATGATGTCATGCGAACCTCGGAATTCAGCGTCTGCGTTTGACGAGACTAGCCCCCAGCGTTAATCAACCTCAATGCGCTGCTTCACTCTGCTTGGCCTCACCGCCCTTGCCCTCTCCTCCGCACTACAGGCCCAGGATACCGTTGAGCCGGGTGACAATCAGGAGGTCCAGAACATGCTGCCCTTCCAGAAGGCCTTCACCAATCTGCCCGAAAAGGACCGCAAGCAATTCATCAAACATCAGAGGGACGCCATCCGCCTCTTCAACGAAAGTCGCATCTTCGAGACCTTGGAAGCCACTACCAAAGCACGGGTAATCTTCCCGGACGCACCCGAACTTCTGAACCTACGGGGCAGTTGCTACGTGCAGCTGCGCGCCTTCGACAAGGCCTTGGTTAGTTTCAATGAAGCCCTCAAGCTGACCCCCGACAATCTTGGCCTGCTTTTCAACGTCGCAGAAATGCACTTCGTCACCCAGGAATGGGAAAAGGCCCACAAGGCCTTCTCGGATCTGCTCGAAAAAATGCCCGAAGGCCGTCCGCATCTCAGACGCATCAGTGAGTTCAAGCTGATGCTCATCAAGCTTAAGCTCGGGCGCCTCGACGAGGCCAAGGCGCTAGCCAACAAATACGATTATCTCGACGATTCTCCCTATCACTACTATGCCAAAGCTGCGCTTTCCTTCGAAGAAGATGATGCTTTGGAGGCTCAGAAGTGGATGGCACGGGCTGCACGAATTTTCCGCAAACCAGCGATCCTCGCCCCGTGGCACGACACGATGATTGAATACGGTTACATCGGCAACCTGCGTGATGACACCGATTCAGCCGATCAGTAACCACGCCAGAACAGCAAGGCGCAGACGACGGTGGCCACACCATAGGCCAGCCCGGCAAAACTGAATGCCTGCCAGCGGGTATTGCTGGCCTTCACCCAATCCAGCACATTGCGGAATAGGTAGGGCTTGCCGACCAAGAACATGGAGATGGTCAGCAGGGCATAGGCATAGATGGGAAGCAACAGGCGGCTCGCGGGATCTTCAAGAAATGCAGCCTCCAGAATTGGGGCCGCGACCATAAGACCGATCAGACCGAGAGCACGCA
Source organism: uncultured Luteolibacter sp. (assembly GCA_964541125.1). Lineage (GTDB taxonomy): Bacteria > Verrucomicrobiota > Verrucomicrobiia > Verrucomicrobiales > Akkermansiaceae > Luteolibacter. The sequence continues at coordinate 2,260 of CAZIPY010000220.1, forward strand.
CCGCGAGAAAGTCGCGCACACTGATCGCCACACCCACCACCATCAGGGGCACCACGATGCGCAGGATGGGTTTGGTGGAATTGAACTCGCCGAAGTTCATCTGCAGGCTGCTGAGAAAACCCAGACCTGAAGGTGCACAAAGCAGCCAAAACCATCCAAGGCCGATGGCCAACAGGATCTGGCCAGCCTTGGGGTCGCGCTGAAATTTTACCAGGATGTTTTGCACCTGTTCGCGCTTCATTAGCATGGCGAGATGCGAGACAATCAGCCAGATGCCCAGAGCCAGCCCGACTCCGAAGAGGGGCAGGTTTTCATAGGCGTGAGGCTCATTCATGCGGGCTCTGAGCTACGGGTCTGCGGGCCATCTTGCAAGGATGGAATCCCCCACCCTTCCTTCCCTCCCTTGATTGGAAGCCAGCAGATTCGTTCCTCCTTGCTTATCGCCCGACGCAGATTCGTTCCTCCTTGCTTAAAGAGCCCCCATGCGTTTCGCTGCCGCCCTCATGTCCGACCTTCCTACCGCTGACCTCCTGCCGCTCGACGTCGACGGCATTCAAAGCCGTCTGTCGAAACTCAGGAGGTATCTTTGACGTCCCCACCCTTCAGAATGAGATTCAAACCCTCGAGGAGGCCATGGGCGCTCCCGAGTTCTGGGACGACGCGGACAAGGCCAAGACCATTTCCTCCAAGGCGGCCGGCCTGAAGAAGAAACTCGAAACCTTTCTCGACCTCGAGAGCCGCGCCAACGACGTGGCCGAGGGCATCAATCTCGCCAAGGAATTCGACGATGCCGACATGGCCAAGGAGGCCATCGAAGGCGCCGGTCAACTCGAAGCGGACATCCGCTCTTACGAACTCCTCACCCTCCTCAACCAACCCGATGACGACTCCGCCTGCTTCCTCGCCATCTCTGCGGGCGCCGGCGGCACCGAGGCCCGCGATTGGGCTCAGATGCT
>CAZIPY010000221.1:0-6226 GCA_964541125.1 uncultured Luteolibacter sp.
TCCAAGGGGCTGGCCGTTCCCTGCCAACTGGTCGACACCGGCGGCATCGGCAGCCACATCGACGACGGCTTTGACGAGCAGGTCAGTATGGAGGCCGATATCGCGATGGAGACTGCCGACCTCATTCTCTTCGTGGTCGATGCCCACGATGGCCTCACCGCTACCGACGAGGCCCTCGCTCAGAAGCTGCGCAAGGCCAGTCCGCCGATTCTCCTAGTGATGAACAAGGTCGACGACAGACGACACGAGGGCGCCTTCTCTGACTTCTCCCGACTCGGCTTTGAAAACAGCGTCCACGTTTCCGCCGAGCACGGCCGCAACTACAAGCAGCTCTGCGAGCAGATCAACCACGTGGTCACTCCCCTCGCCCAGGAACAGGAAGAGATCATCGAGGAGGCCGAAGAGGTCGGCATCAAGCTGGCGATAGTCGGCAAGCCCAATGCCGGCAAGTCCTCGCTGGTGAATGCCATCCTCAAGGACGAGCGAACCATCGTTTCGGACATCGCCGGTACCACCCGCGATGCGGTCGACCTTCCCTACCGCTACAAGGACGAGAATTTCACTCTGATCGACACCGCAGGCCTTCGACCCCGCGGCAAGCGCGACAACTCTGTGGAGGTCTTCTCCGCGATGCGCACCGAGAAGGCCATCCGCCGCGCCGATCTCTGCGTGCTGGTGGTGGACCTCGCCGCCGGCGTGAGTGCCATGGACCGCAAAATCGCCCGGGTCATCCTCAAGGAAAAGAAACCCTGCCTCATCGTCCTCAACAAATTCGATCTCTTCCACCCAGATGCCGACCGCAAGAGCCGGCTAGAGGAAGCCACCGAACAGGTTCGCCGCGAACTCTTCTTCCTCTCCTACGCACCCTTTGTTGCCTGCTCCGCCAAGACCGGAGGTGCCGTCCAGCACGTCCTCAAGGAGACCCTTAAGATCCGCGACAGCGCCCAAAAAATTCCCGGCACCGGCGAACTCAACCGCATCCTGCAGCAGGCACTGAGCGAGAATCCGCCTCCCATCGACAACCGCGCCAAACGCCGCCTGAAGCTGTTCTACGCCACCTGCGCGACCAACGAGAAATACAGTGTGGTCCCCGCACCCACGATTGTGCTATTCGTCAACGACAAGCAGCTGATGTCTTCCAGTTACGAGTCCTATCTTTCCAACCGCTATCGCTCGGCCCATCCCGCGCCGGGCATACCGGTGATTTTCTCGGTCCGTTCCCGCGCTCGTCGCGAATGGCGACCGAGCAAAAAGCCTCAAGGCCACTGAGCCGATGCAAAAACCCATGCATGCCAAACTCCTGCTCCTTGTCTTCCTTCTGCTTCCCAGCCTTGCCTGGGGCCAGGCCCGCGTATGGAAGAATACCAATGCCACTCGCTCCTTCAGTGGCACACTGGTGAAGCGCGAGCCCAACCAGATCACCATCAAGATGACCAACTCGGGTAGAAACGTGGTGATCAAGCCTGAGCAATTGCATCCCAGCGACATCGATTGGCTAAAGAAGAACCACCCCTTCGATCACGAGAAGCCCAAGACCGCCGGCCCCGACATGGCTCCCGGTTCCTTCTACGACACCCTCGCCTTCGGTGACGACAAGCCTACCGTGATCAAGAAACTCAAGGCCAGCAAACGCTTCAACTCAGAGCTGGATGAGACTTTCTTCGCCCGTACCGGTCTCAACGGCACCTTCCGAACCACCAAAGGCAATGAGTTCTTCGGCATGTCCGCCGCCCTCTATTACGGCTGGAACGACAATCATCGCTTGGAATTCCTCAGTCTCTACGGTCATGAAACTGCACCCGCTCAGGTGAAGGCCAAGCTCATCCCGATCTGGCATCAGATGGTCAAGGACATGAGCAGCTACTTCGGCAAGGCCAAGAGCTCTTCCCCGACCCCGCAATACGCCAATCTCGGAGAGAGCGAGATCACCTTCACTCACGTCTGGCCCATGAAGGCCGGTGGTTCCATGCTATTGGGCGTGGGCAAGCAGGACGGCAAGTACGTGGTTGTCGCGCGCTTCACTCGTGAGACACACTAAGACATGTCCCAGCCGGACCTGTTTGATTCCCCCGCTCCTGAGCCCTCCGACTCGCCGGTTAAGCGCGTGGAGGAACTGCGTGACCAGATTCGGCATCACGACGAGCTCTACTACAATCAGGCGACACCTGAAATTTCTGACGCCGACTACGACAAGCTCTACCGCGAGGTGGAGGAACTGGAGGCCAAGCATCCCAAGTTGGCCGATCCGAACTCACCGACCCAGCGCGTCGGCGGCGATCCCATCGAAGGCTTCGAGCAGATTACGCATGCCGTGCCCATGCTCTCCATCGACGACGTCTTCGAACTAAAGGAAGCGGAGGAGCCGGCCGAAGAACTCATCGCCTTCTACGAACGCCTGATCAAGAACCTCGGCCGCGATGACATTGCCGTCACTGTGGAACCCAAGATCGATGGCGTGGCTGTCAGCCTACTCTACAGAAATGGCACCCTCGAATACGCCGCAACCCGCGGCGATGGCACCACCGGAGACAACATCACCCACAACGTACGCACCATCCGCAGCGTGCCTCTGCAACTCGAAGGCGAAGCTCCCGCCGTGCTTGAAGTCCGCGGTGAGATCTTCATGCCCAATGAAGCCTTCGCCGCGATGAATGCCGAGCGCGACGAAGCCGGCCTACCCACCTTCGCTAACCCGCGCAACGCCACCGCAGGCACCCTCAAACAGCTCGACCCCAAGGTGGTGGCCAAGCGCCCTCTCGCCTTCCTCGCACACGGCCATGGAGCCTACGATGGCCCAGAATTCAGCGACGGCATTGCCTTCAGCAAGTCTCTGGAGTCACTCGGCCTTCCACTCAACCAACCGCTGATCGAAGCCGGCAACTTGGATGAAGTCCTCACCGCCGTAAAACGCATCGACACGGAACGACATGATCTCGGCTATGGCACTGATGGCGCGGTGATCAAGGTGGTCGACCTCGGGGAGCGTGAAAAACTCGGCTCCACCTCTCGTGCCCCACGCTGGGCCGCCGCTTACAAGTTTCTGCCCGAACAACAGGAAACCCAACTGCTCGATATTACGATTCAGGTGGGAAGAACGGGAGTGCTGACTCCAGTGGCTGAACTCGAACCCGTGCTCATCTCCGGCACCACCGTCTCGCGCGCCACCCTCCACAATCAGGACGAGATCGACCGCAAGGAAGTCCATATCGGCGCCAAGGTACTGGTGGAGAAAGCCGGTGAAATCATTCCCGCCATCGTCAAGGTCACCAAAGCTGTGAAGAGCGCGAAGCCCTACTCGATCTTTGACGCCGTGGATGGCACCTGTCCTTCCTGTGATGGCCCCATCGCTCAGGAAGAAGGCTTCGTCGCTTGGCGCTGCAGTAACTTCCAATGCCCGGCCCAAGCGGTGACTCGCATCACTCATTTCGCCTCCCGCAAGGCACTCGATATCGATGGTCTGGGTGAAACGGTCGCCGAAGCCTTGGTGCATCGTGAGCTGTGCAGCACTCCTCTCGATCTCTTCAAGCTTGAGGAGCCCGTCCTCGCCGATCTCAACCTCGGCACGGATGACTCACCCCGTCGCTTTGGCGAAAAGAATGCGGCACGCGTCATCAAGTCGCTGAATGATGCCCGATCAAAGCCGCTCAACCGCTGGCTATACTCCATGGGCATTCGTCACCTCGGCGAATCTGCCGCCAAGGAGCTTTCGCGACTGCACGAGACGCTTGGTGAAATCGTCGAGTCTCCCCTTCTCGCCGAACTCCTCAAAGACACCCGAGCCGATGCCAAGAAGAAGAACGAGCTTCTAATTCCCTATCAGATCAGCGGAGACGTCGGGCCTGCCGTTGCTCAGACCATCACCGAATTCTATGCATCCACTGCCGGCATTCACGTTCTCGAAGGCTTGTCGAAACTCGACATCAATCCACGGTCAGACAACCACCTCCCCAGACCGGCGGAAGCCGACACCTCGGACATGCCACTCATCGGCAAGACCTTCGTGATCACCGGCACGCTGAGCGAAGATCGAAGCAGTTTCAAAACCCTCATTGAATCAAAGGGCGGTAAGGTCAGTGGTTCGGTCTCCAAGAATACCGACTATCTGCTGGCTGGCGAAGGGGGTGGATCCAAACGCGACAAGGCGGAATCCTTGGGTGTTCAGATCATTGATGAGGAACAGTTAGCGGCGATGCTCTGAGGGCTTCTTCCTTGCGACTCTGGCCCGAAAAGGGCAGGTTTCCCCCGTGCCGGAAGAGTTGGAACAGGATTGGATGGAAGAGCTGACCCGGGCATTGGATCTCGCCGATGCCTCCGCCCTCTTGGCGGCTGCTGAAAACGTCCACTACGCTGACTTGGCTGAGATCTACGAAGATCTCAGCGAGAAGAAACGTGATCTCCTGCTCAAAACCATTGGCCCAGAGATGGCGACCGACCTGGTTGCCGAACTCCCCGACACCCTGATTGAGGAAGCGCTCAACCACTTCAAGCCGGCACAGCTCAAGGTCCTCCTCGGCAATCTCTCCGACGATGACCGGGTCGACCTTTTCCAGGATGTCGACGATGAAACCCAAGGTCGCTATTTCGGACTACTGGGTGCCGACGACAAGGAACTCACCAAGAACCTGCTCAAATACGAGGAGGATACCGCAGGCGGGCGAATGACCACCCAGATCGGACGCGTCACCGCCGACATGTCCGTCAAAGAAGCTCTCACTGTCCTGCAGCGCGACATCGAAGACACCGAGACTCTTGCCCGCATCTTTGTCGTCGACGAAGAAGGCAAACTGGTGGGCAAACTGCGCCTGCGCGATCTCGCCTTCAGCACCTGGGATACCCCCATCCGCGACCTGATCCTGGAAGCGGACGAATACATCCTCGCCAGCGCCGACCAAGAGGAGGCCGCCCGCACCCTTTCCAAATACGATCTGGTCGTCCTGCCTGTCGTTGATGAGTTCCACCACCTGCTGGGTGTCATCACCTACGATGACGCCCTCGAGATTGTGGAAGAGGAATCCACCGAGGACATCGAGAAACTCGCAGGTATCGGTGGTGAACAATCCGAACTCTCCTACGTCAACACCGGCGCCACCCTGCAATACAAACGCCGTGTGGTCTGGCTGATTGGTCTGGCCTTCGTCTCCATCGCCTCCGGCTACGTCATGCTCCGTTACAGCGAAACACTGGAGCAGGCCTTCATCCTCGCGTTGTTCCTGCCCATGGTGGTGGCCGCGGGCGGTAACTCCGGCGGCCAATCCGCCACCATGGTGATTCGCGCCATGGCACTGGGTGAAATCAACCCCGGTAACGCCCTGCGCATCGCGTGGAAAGAGGCCCGCACCGGCCTGATGCTCGGCATCTCGCTCGGCATCGCCATCTCAGCCTTCATCACCCTCATCCTGCCCTTCATTCAGCCCAGTACCGGCGGTCTCTTCAACTTTTCCGAATTGGCCATCGCCGTGGCCGCTGCACTGACGGTCCAAGTGCTCTCAGCCACCGTGATGGGTGCGATGCTGCCCATTGCAGCGCGTTCGATCAAACTCGACCCGGCCGTGGTGTCTTCACCGTCGTTGTCGTCGATTGTTGATGTGACTGGCATGCTCATCTACTTCAGCGTGGCGAGCGGGATTTTGAGTCTGCATTGAGGATCGGAGATCAGAGCATGGACTCGAAGCCACTCTTGCAGCTGCCAGCGCTCCCCCTCATGAGCCGAATCAAGCACGCCTTGTGGGCCTGCTTCATCATCGCCTTCTTCTCTCTATTTATCTGGATGCCGGTACTTCATCTTTACCGGAAAATCTCAGAGGGTGAAATCCCGTGGCCTTTGGTCGGATTTGCCTGTGTTGCCATTCCCTTTGGACTGTTCTTCATCTGGCTGGCCACAACATATCGGGTATGGATCCTGCCTTATCGGTTTACTGTCGATTTCTCAGAGATGACCTGTGGCTACCGATGGAAAAACTCTCGCTTCCATCAACGTTCACTCGCCGGACTCAAAGCCTTGGTTGCCACATGTAACTACTCCAGCAAATCCCAGAGCATGTCGTGGGTCATTGCCGCGAAACTGGATGATGAGAAAGAGCCGAAAAGTATTCTCAATGGCCACACATTTTTCGGACAGGAAGATAAAGCATTCGATGACTGCATGGAAATCTGCCGAAAGATGGCGGATTACCTCGAGGTGCCGATTGAGTATGACGACTGGTCGGAAGAGTTGATCGAGGGTCAA
>CAZIPY010000222.1:0-1656 GCA_964541125.1 uncultured Luteolibacter sp.
TGTCGTTCCCAGCCCCAATTCGGAAGTCGCGCCTGCACTGCCGCCAACTGCCCGTAGGAACACCTTGCAGTCAAATGGAGCCACCAGACCATTCCGCTGAAACGCCCTAGCATAGACCTCTTCCCCTCCCGTAGGCAGCAACGGCGCCTCACTATCCGAAGCTCGCGGCCGGAAGATGATTGAGGCCGCAATCAACAGAAAGAAGACGACAAAAACGGTCTCTTTGCGCGTCAGCATAGCTACCAACAGTCTGCCTCTGCGAATCCATTGAGAGCAAGTGGCAAATTTCCATCAGCACATTTCTAACATGCTTATTCAATACTGAACCTCTGCGTGGCGCGTGGTATTCGAGTAATCCCTATCGGCGTCGAGATCTCTGATCACTTGGAAACGTTCGGCGTCTTCACGACGAGAATGGCGAAACCATCACTTTGAGGCTTCTCAAATTTCGGCCACTGCGCGTTCTTCTTCTCGATGGACTCGCTGTATTTCCCTGTGAACGGATCAAACCATGTCCCAGTCATGATCTGCCCATCTTTCTCCTTAGGCAAGCGCACCCCCAGACTCACATTCTCCTTGGGCACATAAAATAGGAAGAGGTTTTCTCCATTGTGGAGGCAGAAACCACTGTTGCATCGCTTGTCGCCAGCGATCAATCCACCGACGTCATGCTTGTCAACGAAGGCGCTCATGTGTTGGTAGTACTCAAGCCGCGGGCGCTCCTCAGGCTTCATCGCCTCTATGTCAGGAATAATGACATTCCAAGCCGCCCCTTGCCAATAGTGCGTCGGATGGGTTCCAGCAAAGACACATTGATAGGCGCGTTCCAGACAGACTTCTGGTGACGTGTAGGAACCTTCGAAGACCACGTAAGGACCGCGTTCGTAACCGCCATGTTCGATGTTGAGAATGGGTTGCCCAGGAAAATCCGCGCAGACTTTGCGCATCACGCTGTAAAGCTCAGAACTCCACAATTGAACCGAAATGAAATCCACCGTCTTTGGAAAGCGACGACAGTAACCGTAATCATGCACGGTGACCAATCTCTTGTGAGCATCCAACCGGCGAAGGCGATCAATACGATCGGTGATGTAATGCACATCATTGTGTCCATAACCGAGTGCTTCCTTGGAAATGTCCCAGACCATGTTTGGAAAGGCCTGGTAACGCTTCACGACGTAATCGAAATAGCGGTTGTCCGCTTCCGAGTTCGCATCGGGCCAGTTGACCAACTTGTTCCAAACGTAAATCATCAAGTGCGGTGCAATCCCTTTCTGGTCCATGTAATCAATCACTCGATCGAGCCGTTTGAAATACTCTACATTAAGTGTGGAGTGATCGGGATTCGTGTTGTCGCCGCCAAACGGAAACACCTGTGGGCTACCGTACTCGAACTTCGAGTCTAACGCCTTGTCTTTAGGCCACCTCACATCGTACGCGAAGACATTCATCACGATCTGGTTAAAACCCGCCTCTCCTAACTGATCAACAAACGTGCGAGTGACCGGAATGTCCTCAGCATTCTCGGCATCCAAGGCAAACAGCCAATCAGATTCAAAAGCAATCGGATAATAAGGGTCGCCATCTTCGTACTGGAACTCGCGGAGCGATTCCCTGTTCAACACGATCCCACCTTTGCGCCCGGAATTCGGTTCC
>CAZIPY010000223.1:0-57258 GCA_964541125.1 uncultured Luteolibacter sp.
ATCGACCAGCGGGTGAAGACCTCGGTGGCATGTCCTTTTGCTTTGATGGTTTCCTTGTTGTGACGCATCCAGTTCACGCCACCACGCATGTGCGTGTAGTAATCGTTCATCATGTCGCCAAGGAACCCATGGAAGAAATCAAAGCCACGGCCATTCGGCGTGTTGGGCTCCTGCAGACCGAGGTGCCACTTACCAACGAGGGCAGTATGATAACCGAGTTTGTTGAGCTCGTCGGCGATAGTGGGAGTCTTGGGATCGAGGTATCCCCACGAACGACTGCGTTCATTGCGGATCACGCCCGGTGCTCCGGCCCGGTCCGCGTAGATACCGGTGATGAGCGCGGCGCGCGATGGCGTGCAAACGGTGCAGTTGGCGCGCATGTGGGTGAAGAGCATGCCTTCCTTGGCGATGCGATCCATGTGGGGCGTGTGGATGCCCTTCTTGCCATACATGGAGGTGTCGCCATAGCCCTGATCATCGGTGTAGATGACGATGAAGTTGGGTCTACCCGATGCTTGTTGGAGGGTCTGGCCCTCGGCAGACAAGAGCACCTGCGTGCTGAGAATTAGGGCAGCAAAGAACGTAAGGGTCGTTTTCATGAGAGAGGTAGGGTGTCCGCTTATTGTCCGCGAATTTGTTTGAACTGGCGAAAGATGCTCCAAGCGGAGCCGCGACCGAGGACTTCGCCTTCGCCGTCGATGATCATCATGCGAGGGATGCCGCCCTTAGCGTAAGCCTTAAAGCCGATGTTACGGCGCTCGTTGAAGTTGGCGTGGATCCAAGGCATCTTGTTGCCCCGGGCGTACTTCCACATGTTCTCCTCACCTTTGTCGACGCTGACCATGATGATCTCGAACTCCTGACCGCCGCCTTGCTCGTTGTAGTACTTGATGAGTTCGGGAGTGAACTTACGGCAAGGACCGCACCAGCCAGCGGACCAGTATATGAGTGTGTGCTTCTTGCGGACTTCGGGCTTGAGTGCTGCCTTCTCGCCGTTGGTTTTCAGGAGGTGGGGTTCAGCCTTGTTGAGCAACTCGGTGGCATTGGGCAGCTTCTCTTCCTGAGCAGAGGCCAAGGAAACGAATGCGAGAGGAATCAGCAGAAATCGAAATCGAATCATCCGAGCGATCATGAGCAATCAATCATCTAGGGCAACTCAAAGCTTGGGCTCTTCCCACTCCGGAATGCCACCATCTGCCACTTGGGCTTTATACCATTCGTGGTAGGGGCGAACGGGCGACATAGGCGTATCCTCGTTGACCATCAGCGGGACGGCCTCTTTCCAATACTGCTGCCAGGCGGCCTGCATGGCCTTGACGACTTCGGGATGCTTATCGGCCACATTGGTGGTCTGAGCGAGATCCTTAGTCATGTCGTAGAGCTCCACCTCGCCAGTGTTGGCGCGCGGACGATTTTGAGGAGCGACCAGGCGGAAACGCTGATTGCGCACCGAGTAATTCACATCCTTGTAGTCCATGGGGTCGTCACCGGTCTTCCAGCGGCAGATGTGGTTGAAGATGAAACGATCGGCCCAGTCGGCTTCGATTTTCTCATCCAAAAGGGGCAGAAGACTGCGGCCCTCAACTTGATCTTTGGGGTATTCGGCACCCGCCAAGGCAGCGAAGGTCGGCAGAATGTCGATGTGGGCAGCCAGCGTATCGATGTCCCGGCCCGCTTTGAACTTGCCGGGCCAGCGAATGAGGAAGGGCACCTTGGAGCCACCCTCATCGGTGGAGCCCTTGAAGCCCTTCATGCCGCCGTTGTAGTGCGGGTAGCCCTCGGCCACCTGCTTGGGGTTTTTGCGCCAGCCGTTGCCGTTGAGAGTAGTGCCGTTGTCAGACATGAAGATCAGGATGGTGTTCTCGCTGAGCTTCCACTCGTCGAGCTTGGTCATCAGCAGGCCCATGTTCTCGTCGATGTTCTCGATCATGCCGAAATAGCCGGCAGTGGTTTTGGTAAAGCCGACATCCGTGAAGCGCTTGGTGTTCTTTTCGGGTGCGATGAAGGGCCCGTGCGGCGCGTTGGTGGAGATGTATGCGAAGAAGGGCTCTTTCGTTTTCCCCTGATCCCGGATCCACCCCAGCGCTTCTTTAAAAAAGATGTCGGTGCAGTAGCCCTTGGTCTTCACAAACTTGCCGTTGTGGCGAATGGCGGGGTCGAAGTACTTGTTGCCGGGAGCATCAGCGTTCGAACACTTGAAGGCCTGGCCGATGCCACCCGCGCCGTGGATGAAAACTTCATCGAAGCCGCGCTTCTCGGGCTGGTAGGCGGCCTCATCGCCCAAGTGCCACTTACCGAAAATGCCGGACTGGTAGCCGGCCTTTGAGAGCACCTGCGGCAGGGTGACGGTGTCCAGGGCCATGCGATCGCGCTCGAGAATGGTGTGGGTGATGCCGTTCTTCTCGGGATGGCGGCCACTCATGATGGCGGCGCGGGTCGGCGAGCAGGTGGGCGCGACCATAAAAGTGGTGAAGCGCGTACTCTGTCCGTGGAGCTTGTCGATGTTGGGGGTCTTTAGCCAGGGGTGACCGTGGCAGCCCTGCTGACCCCAGCCTTGGTCGTCGGTCATCACCAGGATGATGTTGGGCTTGGTGCCCTGCAGACCTGAGGGCGCTGCGTCGACGGATAAGGCCGCAAGAGACGCCAGGGCTGCAAAGGCCGAGATCAGGAGAATTCGGTGAATCATGACCGAGAGATTACGCCGGCAATAAGGGAAAACGAGCAAGACAAGTCACTTTAATATCTATATTTGCACATACTGAATGATCTGAACAGCCGAGTATATCATTCATAACTTACTGTTTTCCAATATGATAAGAAATTAATTAGACTCATTCAGACCCTTGCCAATTGTGTTAAATATTGGACAAAAAATGAGGATTTTCCGATTTTCCAGCTTGCCCTGAGGACGATCTTGGGCGAAGCTCTCATTGTATTTACTTTGTGTTTCCCGTTCAGCTGTGCACAATGATAAATCGCACGTTCAAATTTTGCCAAACCCATGAAGCGCCCACGCCTTCCCAAAAACCGTCCGAATGGCTTCTCACTAATCGTGACCGTCACCATGCTGGTCATCCTGACGGTCATCGCCCTCGGCTTCCTGAGTCTCTCAACGGTCTCCATCAAATCAGCCCGCCTCAATTCCGCCGATGAGCTGGCACGTGCCAATGCCCGCATGGCCCTGATGATGGCCATTGGAGAGCTGCAAACCATGACGGGACCCGACACCCGCATCACCGCACCAGCTACCATCCTCAACCCGAGCAACCCCATGGGATTGGGTGTCTGGCGCAGTTGGGAGGGCTCGAATCACCAAGCCAATGGTCTGCCTCAACAACCTGCTTACGCCTCCAAGGGCGTCCCCGTCTCGCGTGGAGGTCGATTCGTAGGCTGGTTGGTATCCAGCGCCACGAACGCAGCCAATGCCGGCATCAATGATGCCCCAACTCTAATCCGGTCCACTGCAGGTGGAGGCACCATCCCCCTGCTTTCGAATGGCTCACTACCTGATTCCGATAGTCGCCAAGTGCACGTGGTCCCCAATCTCGCTGAAAATGGCGGGCGCTTCGATGGCCGCTATGCCTGGTGGGTCTCCGGTGAAAACCAAAAGGCACGTCTGGCGCAACCCTACGAAGCCCGTAGCAATGACCCAGCCGGTCTTGCCGAAAGAGGCAAGTCATACAGTGTGCCCAACCCGGAAGCCTTCGGCATGACTGCCATGATCGGAGATGAGGAGCCCCACAATCCCATCATGGGAGATGCCAAGCCGGCGCGCAAAGCCGCCACTCGCCAAACCATGGCTCTGATTGAAGCCAACAATCAGGTGCAACCCCAACTCCGCTTCCACGACTTTTCGACCACCGCAACTGGCCTGCTGACCAACACCGCCACCGGTGGCTGGCGCAAGGACATGTCGCTACTCACCGAAAATTGGAACCAGATCTACCAACGCTACTCAGGCGCAAGACTCCCTCTGTTCCGCTACTCTCCGGATGCGGGTGACACCTCAAGTGTTCCGCTGCCAACATCCCGCAACCTCGATCCCGCGCAGAGCAGCCTCTATCCATGGAGCGAGTATTCACTCATCTTAGGCTTCCGCCAGCCTTGCACCTACCATGCGTCTTCTGCCTCCTGGGCGTCCTTGGTCAGCTATGCAACTGCCTACAAGAACTTTGCTGATTCCGGCAGTGGTCCAACCAGCCCCTTCCTCTGGGACAAAGTCGCCAAGCAAAACTCCAGATCCATTCGGGACAGCGAGATCTACAACCACAAGCATCGCCTCAGGTTGCACCCGCAAATCGCACGCTTTCAATTCCTAGCATTCGTGAGAGCCATTGAGGATCCAAGGAGGCTCAATCAAAACCCCAAGAGGTATCAAATGGAGATGCTGTATGTCCCAATTGTCACTCTGTGGAACCCCTACAACATCACCCTGGAGCATGAAATCAGCGGCACCCTCAATGGCAGATCCAGCGGCAGCGCATACCGCAACTTCCTTGGCTTTGGTTGGCGCCGCGCTGTGCCAGGCGCGATGGCGATTCAGGACACCAACAGATATCCCAATCCACTTTCCGTGCCTGACAGGGATTATCAACTGATCACCAACGGAAATTTCCAGACCCTCGATTGGCCTCGGAATTACGCCAATCCTTACGACAACCAACTCACCGCAAACCAAACCAAATTCGGAGGACGCGGCACTTGGAACGACGCCCGCACCTGGGGTTTGTGGCTGCCAGAGGGCACACTCTCATTCAAGCCTGGTGAGGTGAAAGTATTCTCACCCGATTATCGCGATACCGGGTATGGCTTCGGCGGTGGTTGCTTTAGAATGAAAGAAGGGTTCGATCCCGCCACCATGGCTGGACGTCAAACCACCCGCGGTCTCCGTAGCAACCTCACGGCCAATCAAAGATACTGGTTTCTTTTCAGAAATGATCGGCTGACCCAACCCTACCGCGACCGTGATCCTGGATATGGTTTCTCGCTGTCTTGGGGTGAAGGTGGAACCCACTTTGGTGGATCCGCAAGGCACCCCTCCGGAGTTGGCGAGGAATACCACAACATCACAACCCTAGCCTCCGAAACAGATGGCAGCCGCTACTGGCCCAATGATGAACTCGATCCGATTTCATACTCCGTCGGAGAGCTTGAAGGTCGCTGGGTGCCTCTATTCTCAGCCAGCTTCGGTCCTCGCATGACCTTGGGAATTGGCCCCGGCACTGATCAGAACCGCCCCACCAAGGGCGTCGTACAGAACGATGCGCTGGCCTCTATGGTTCTCAGCGATCCCGGCAGTGGTGATGCCAAGGATCATCCGGTGAACAATACCTACGATTTCGCCTACCACACCCTGTCCTTCAACTCGACCCTGACTCCTAACCTAAGCGACTCGAAGGGCTTCATTGCCACCGGCTCGCAGAGTGGAGACGGACTTTCCCGCCTGATCGTGTCGGAAATCCCGCTGCGACCCATGGCCTCGCTAATCGAGCTTCAGAGTTGGAACCCGAAGGGCACCAACCCCTACCCACCACTGAGTATGAACCTCATTGGCAACAGCGACGCCACGCCGCTGATCCCACAGAACCAGGTCCTGCCTGCGCGCCTGACCCCCAGTTCTTTGGCCAACAATCTGGTGCATGATGATGCCTACTGTGCCAACCACCTACTCTTTGACGACTGGTTCTTCTCCTCCATCGCTCCCCTGCCCTATGGTCTGGGCGGTAATGCCGACAAGGACATGGCCACCGTCTACCGCGAGTTCCTCAGCGGTGATTTGCAGCTCCCCAACCGGGCGTATCAGCCCATCCCAGAGGACCGAGGTCTGACCTCCCAGGAAATCGACGACCTGGTCGATGAAGTCACCGATAGCCCAGATGGCGATGGCTGGTTGAAGGTGGCATCCCGTTTGGAGGTCGAAGGCATGTTCAATGTGAACTCCACCTCGGTGGAGGCTTGGAAGGCCCTGTTGGGTCACGCCAAGAGCTTTGACCAAATTGCCATGCATGGGGAAAACTCAGTGGTTGCCGCAGACACCACCGACAAGCACCCCATCACTCGTGGCACGATCGCCACGGACGTGGAAGCGGGAGCCGCTCCCGGCTTCGGGGCCGCCTTTGCGAATGCCTCTGAATACACGGGACACCGTGGTCTCACGGACGCTCAGGTTGAGGAGCTGGCCGAAAAAGTCGTGGAACAGGTCCGTCTCCGTGGCCCCTTCCTCTCGCTCTCCGAGTTCATCAACCGCCAACTCAGCAACGACACCGATCTGGCTCTGGCAGGTGCGATCCAGAGCGCACTCAATAATCTGCAAGACGACCCCATGGCCGAGCTACGCAATCCTGCCAACGGTCTTTCGGATGTCGCCATGGACGACAATGACTTGAAGATCAGGACCGTCCGCTATGCTTTCCCCGAAGCTGCCGAGGGCGACAGCGCCTACGGCGCTCCGGGATGGATCCGACAGGCCGACATCCTGCGCCCCATCGCTCCCATCCTCACCGTCCGTGATGACACCTTCACCATCCGCGCCTATGGCGATGCTCTGGATGCCAACGGCAACGTGGAGGCACGGGCCTGGTGTGAGGCCGTGGTCAAAAGAACCCGCAATTTCGCGGAGTCCACTGACCCGGCTGACTCCATCGATGCTCCCACTGACCCGGCCAACACTCGCTTTGGCCGGAAATATGAGATGATCTCATTCCGCTGGCTCAATGCCACCGAAGTGTGAATGATCTCTATCAACCCATCACACTTATGAGCATCCGGAGTATTCTTGCCTTATCGGCCTTCGCATTCGTTATCCTGGCCGAAAACGCCGACGCCAAGCGCACCTGCCGTGTGGTCTATCCCGAGAGGCCACGCAGTGCTCCCCGAGTGGCACATATCTTTGACGGCAAGACCAGTAAGCTGGTCACCCTGCCCAGCATGAACCTCTCCGAAGTGATCGAGCTGCCGGATGGTGCTATGACCTTGGCCATGACGGCACAACAGATCGAGGACCCCACCAAACTGCCGGCGGACACTCCAAAACTGCAGATTCCGGCACATGTTCGTGACTTCTACATCATCATGAGCCCCAACCCCAAGAACAAGACCTTCCCGGCAACCATGAACTTGGTTGAGGCAGGCAAGGGCAAGTTGGAACCCGGCCAGACACTTTGGTTCAACCTCACCGGCCACAAGATCATCGCCAAAATGGGTGAGCAGGTGATCAATGTCCCTCCCAAGGGCAAGAGCATCTCTGATGATCCAATCTCCGAGAGCGGCTATTACGTGGCCCGCATTGCTTATCAGCCCAATGGAGATGGTGCGGTAGCCCCAATCACCGAACAGCAATGGTGGCACGATGCCAAAAGCAGGCATTTGGGCTTCGTCGTCGCCACCGGCGGCAAGCTCCCCAAACTCTATTACTATAGGGACTTCAGACTTTCCGAAGCAGAGAAAAAAGCCATCGCAGAAGCAGATCCCAAGGATCTTAAGCCAGTGATTGAGTCGGCTCCAAGCCGGCCTGATAACGAGGTTCCCGAGGAACTCAGAGGTGAAGATTTCCCCGAAGATGATGGGGCAGCCGAAGACAAGCCTGACAAAAAGGACTGATTCTAAATTGGCGGATTGAGGAAGCTCCACACGATGGGATCAGCGGAGTCCCAGACTCTGAAACACCGATCAGACCATCGGTTGTGGCGACACTAATGAGCGCCGCATACCCGAAGGCCGTCTCACCTGCATGGTCCACCACAATGGCTGTGTTGCTGCCATAGTGCGCGGCGGCTGCCGTTGGATGGCAGCAAAGAAAAAAGATATGAGCTTCATGGCACAAAAAAGCGGTGAGGCGAACAGGCCACCTCACCGCAAGATCCGTATTGGCGAAAGCCAGCTTAGGGAGTGCCCAGCGTCACCTTGAGGCGCATGAACATCTTATCGCCCACGGCGAGCACCTTGGGAATGGTGACGACCACCCGGTCAATACCTCCACCGTAAAAATCAGGAGTTTCCACAAAGCTGATCCCATTCTCTCCATCGACCGCAGTGGAGCCGAAGGTCATGTCGCTGCCGTATTCCACCTCGATGGTCGTGTTTCCATCCGCTCCTGCATCCGCAGACCGGCGGAAGGTGAAGGTCGAGTGGGTAGCACCTGAGACATCGGCGACCGGAACAATCCCCATATCGTCGCTGCCGTCGGTGGGATCACCACCCAGCACCCATTCCAGCCCCGTGGACAAACCAGCATTGTCGAAGTCCACATCCAAACTTGGATCCGTCAGTCCCGCATAGCCGGCGGCCCACTGGTTATAGGCAGGCTCATTGACGGTAATGGTGGTGTCGTCTTCGATGGCGGAGTTTGTATCCAGTGCATTACCCACCAGGTCTGTCAAATCCGCTTCTTCATTCACCCGCAGGCGCAGGGTGCCGGTCGTGGTCGGTGTCGCCTCAACCAAGAACTCCTTCGGATCAGCCGTCTGTGATACCGAACCGATGGAGACCGTAGCAGTCCCTGCGTTTCCGAAATCAGCTGCGGTCACTGTGCTGGCATCCATGGCTTCACTGAAGGTCACGGTGTAGGTTACGGTGTTACCGGCATTCACAGGCGCACCGCTCCGGTCATCAACAATATCAGTTGCTGCGAGAGTCGGCACCTCGTTGTCGATCACCGTCGTAATGGTGACATCGTCATAGTCGCTGTCTTCCCCATCGCTGACGGTGAGGCGCAGCTCATAGGTGCCCACTTGGCTGAAGGTGACACCGGTATTCGGATCACTAGCGTCATCAAACACCACCTCGGCTGGACCACTCAGCATGGACCAGGTGTAAGTAAGGGATGCTGGGATACTATCTTCGTCAGTGGCCGAACCCGCCATCGTGGCCGTTCCTTCCGATTGATCGGGGCCTTGGGTCTCATACAAATGCCCGGAAGGCAGGCTGTCTTGCAGACCCCATTTGTGGGCCAGATAACCCTCAAGGATCACCCGGTCGGCCTGAGCCACTGGTCCAGTAAAGAAAATCACCTCGGCAATATCACCACCGTAGTACTGATGACTACTGGTCGTCGCAGTTCCAAGCCTTCCCCCACCGCTTGGCTGTTGAATCACGCCAGCGCCCCCTACACTCCCCTGCGATACGCCGTTAGCGTAGATCTGCTTGGTGCTGCCGGACGTCCAGACGTAATTCAGCACGTTTCCACCTGAAACATCGAAGACGGATTTGTTGATGTTGCCATACCAATCGTTGCCCCAGTAGTTCATCCGGAAGCGGTTACCATCGATAAATCCAACATGTAGACTATTTGAACCCTGACCGGCATTGGCCGCACCATAGATGTTGGTATACCTGGTGGTTTTGGTGACGATGAATGCCGAGTGCGAAGCGTTCGCGAGATAGTCGAGATCCAGGGCTAAGAACTGACCCGAACCACTGAAGTTGATCACATTGCGCCCACCCATGGTGTTGCCAGTGGTCGGCTTATTGGATGCGCTGGTCTGAATCGCATGACGGTCGTTGGTGCTCTTATCGAGCCAAGCTTCGACCAGGCCACCGGACTGGATGACGGTGGCTTCATCCGCCGCATCATACCATGCCTGCGGACCGAGAGCCAAAGGCGTCCAAGTCGTTCCGGTCATGCCGATGGTTTGATCCGGTCCAGCATTCACCACCGGAGGATCATTCGCTTCATTGACCGTGATTTCGAGAGTAGTCTGAATTGGAGCGCTTTGTCCGTCAGTCACTTGAATCGTGAATACAGCTGGATCAGCAACATCAGTCACCAGCGGCGTACCAGACAGGGTTCCATCCAGAGCTACACTCAACCAACTCGGCCCACCGAGCTTGGTGAATTCAAGCGTTGCTTCGGGAGACTCCGGATCCACATCGGCATCCACATCGCTCACATGGTCAGCCAAGCTACCGCTGTAGGGGTCATCCTCCCTGGCATCGGCACCGACAATCGGAGTGGAGTTGAATGTCGGGGCATCGTTGGTGTTGATCACCGTGATGTTCAGGGTGGCCTCTACGGGAAGGATGAAGGTGCCGTCGCTGACGCGAACGATGAAGGTATTCAAGCCGACATCCTCGTTGGTCGGTGTCCCTGAGAGGGCACCGGTCGGACCAACAACCAACCAATCGGGACCACTGTGCTTGGAGAAGGTCAGGGTGTTGTCGTCATCATTCCCATCAGTCGCCGTTCCCGCCAGGGTCTCAAGCAAGAGTCCATAATCTGCGTCCTCAGTTGCATCAGCACGAGTAATGGGATCGCTCAGGAAAACCGGTGCCTCGTTGCTGGCACCTGCGTTGACCAAGATCGTGGTGTCGTCGGCAATACCGCCTGGCCCAATCAACAGGGCGTTGCCCACACTGTCAGTCAGCGTCGCTCCTTCTGGCACCCTCAGTTGCAGGGTTCCTTGGGTCATTGGCACCACCTCCACAGAAAATTGAGTCGGTGACAGTTCTGTAATGGCGCCAATTTCGATCTCCGATGTACCCGCATTGTCGAAGTCGATGGCACTAAAGCTATTGATATCCATGGCCTCGCTGAATTCCAAGGTGTAGGTCACCAAGTTGTTCGTCGCGATCGGCGCACCTCCTCGATCATCTTCAATCGATGCCGGCGATAGGGTTGGAGCATCGCCATCCAAGACAACATCGATGGTGATTTCATCGTAACCGGTGCTGACGCCATCAAATGCGGTGAGGCGCAACACATAGGTTCCCGTCTCACCAAACGTTGCGGATGAGTTGGGCGAGCTGGGGTCACTGAAGTAAACCGGACCAGGACCACTGATCACGCTCCAGGTGTAGACCAGTTCATTATCGATGACTGTAGGGCTTAGATTGACTGTACCCTCGGTGGTTCCGGGAGCTTCACTCTTATACGGGTGGCCCGCAGGAAGTTTGTCTTCCAGACCCCATTTCCACATCAGATAGCCTTCAATGTTACGCAGATCAGAGGCTAATGCGCGATTCAGGTAAATAACTTCACCGATTCGGCCATCGAATGCCCGCGTCTGGTGCTGCCGATCCGCTCCAACACAGACGCGGTGAGGACTATAAGATGCATCGCGACGAATCAATGTCGGGGCTGCAATGACATCATTGGCTTCGCTATTTCCGGAGCTGGATGTGTATTTTCCATTTACATAGTAGGGGCCACCAACCCATTTACTGGCATTTCTTTCAAACTGCACCGTGTATATGCGAGAGCCGGATGCAGCCCCCAACAAACTCGGGCGTCCGTCATAGCCCATCCCATCACTATGAGCGACCACATAGACCATGTCGTGCGAGATGTTGCTAGAGGCAATCAGGCTGTCTGAACCCGAACTCACCTGGAAGTCCAAGGCGTTCAAGCCATTGATGTCATTGATGACACCTCCTGTGGTTGGTTGTCTACTTACAGTTGTCTGTGAGAGATGAACACCGTTGCCACTCAAGTCGTTCCAATTGGTGACATTGCCACTTCCATCGTCAGTGATTGAATCGAGATTGGAGGCATCATACCACGCCACCGTGGAAATTGCCGTGGGGGTCCAGTCAATATCCTGCAGACCAACGAACTGCTGATCTCTGCCAAGGTCAACCGCAGGCGCCGTAAAGCTATCGAGAACGGCTATGGTGGTATCATCCACAATGGCCAATGTCGTATCGAGTGAGTTGCCTGTCAAATCCGCAAGATGAGCACCGGCATTCACCTGTAGTCGCAGACTGCCTATGCTGGTCGGGGTTGCCTCAACCAAAAACTGCCCAGAATTACCCGTCGGCGTCACTGAACCAATGGAGATGGTTGCGGTGCCCGCATTTCCAAAGTCAGCAGCGGTCACGGTGCTGGCATCCATCTCCTCATTGAAGGTGACCGTATAAGCTACCAGCGTATTTCTCAACATGCTGGCACCGCTCCGATCATCCACAATGGAAGCCCCAGCCAATGTTGGAGCCACGTTGTCTGCCGCATCCGTCACCTCGAGAATGAGCTGATTGCCAGAAATCGAGACGCTTGCTTGCCAATTCAGGGGCAGATTAATGGTCGCAGGTACAGCACCCGCAATATTGTTGCCTCCACTGACCAGCACATAGGTTCCAGCCGCTGCGCCACCCGATGTGGTAACCGTCAGCTCTGATGCTCCACTCAGCGTGAGACCTTTACCACCGGCAAAATCCAGAGGGTCATGACTACCGGAGTCCGAACTAATATTGAATTCTAGCTTACCTCCATCGGCGACGGTGGCATTTCCACCCAGGGAGCCGTTACCACCGAGAGTCGCTCCACTTGCCACGGAGATGTTCGTCGCGGCCGTACTCCCATCGATGATGAGTTTGCCCTCATTGATGGCGGTGGCTCCGGTGTAGGTATTGGCACCAGAGAGCGTAATGCCACCGGTTCCGGTTTTGGTAAGCTTCACGATGCCCGATCCACTGGTGTTGTTGGCAATTACGCCCTGGAAGTTGCCACCATCTCCGCCTCCGTTGCCAATGACAAACTCAGTCGTTCTACTACTCCGGTTATTGGCAATGGTGCCGCCTGTACCGCTGAGATTGCCGACAGTCACCACCGCTTGGCCATAGAGATTCAACAGGCCCGAGTTGACGGTCAACGGGCCCACGGTTGAACCCAGACCACGAACGTTGCCCAACTGAACAGTCCCGTCCTCAATGGTCACACCTCCGTCGAAGGTGTTCGATGCATTGAGATGAATCAGACCGGGACCGACCTTGATGATGCCTGCCGGGGTGGTCCTGCTGTTGCTAATGACACGCGAAAATCGTCCCGAGCCTCGGTCCGGACGCGATGCGTCATAATACAGGGAACTGATCGTACGGTCGGCTCCATTCAGGTCCAATTTGTTGTCGAAGTTCACTGAACCACCCCTACCTGGGTAAGAGACGACGAACTGTTCTGGATTGAAATACTGATCCCCCCATACCACTTCGTAATTCGCATTATTATTGAATCGAATTGTGATGCCAGAGCCCGCACCAAAACCACTGACCCCGCCAGTAATCCGGAACTCACCAGGTCCATCCCCAAGAGGACGATACAGATTGCCCGACCAGTAACAGGGAAACACCCCGTTGTTGATGGTCACATTTCCTGAACCCCAGTTGAAATTCTGAACCATGATCGTGCCGTCATTGAGGGTGAGACCTCCGGAAAAGGTATTGTTGCCGGACCTGATGTTCAGGAAGCCGGAGCCATTTTTGACAATCGCGCCCGCACCCGTGATGTCAGCCCAATCCCATGCGGTGGTTCCAGGGCCATCAATGGTCAGCGTGTATCCATTGGTGTCGAGGGTACCGGACCCATGACGATAGGTTTGGATCGTGCCACTGTTGTTCTGCCAGGTTTGGTCCCCGCCAAGAATGACCGGGCTTGTGAACTGCACGTTGCCCTGACCGACGTTTTTGGTGATTCCTTGGTTGATCGTAATCGATTGACCTGCCGTGCCGATATCGTACGTGCCATCGTAATCATTGAAGGTCATCGAACCGACGATAATTGGTGCCGGGATTCCTACTCTTGATGCCGACCCTTCATTACCGAAGGTGACATTGGATCCGGAATAGGCCCCATTGCCTGTTTGGTAGGTCACGTTTTCGGAACCCGTCCACCATTGTTCGAGAGAAAGCCATGATCCTCCGACGACACTCAGTCCGTCAGGCTGGCCCGCACCACCAGCATTGCCATCCCATTGGAGCGGCGCACTGATGTAGACTGTGGTGGATTGAATGTCCGTTTTCGCCGTAGAATCCGTCACTTTCAAACGGATGACATTGCTGGCTCCAGAGGTCATGCCGTAGGTGTTCATCAAATCCTCCGCACTGACAGGAGTAGGAATCACTCCTGTCAAATCTGCATTAAAGACACCGCCATTGTCGTTCGAATTGAGGTCCCATTCGTAAAGCGTGATGGTTTCTCCTTCGCCAGAGGCAATGGAATTCCCGCCATCCATAAGCAAGAAGTCTCCTGGAATCTCAACGAAGTATGGCCCACCTGGAACTGCAAGCGGCACCGCCCTAGAAACTTCCAGATCCTGCAGCACACTGACCGCAGGATTGTAGTTCTCATCCCCGTCCTGATAGGCGGTGATGGTCGTGGTACCCACGTCCACGATGACGGCCGTGCTGCCGGATATAGTCGCTACCGAAAGATCCGAGCTGGTAAAGCTCACCGGCAAACCTGAGCTGGCGGTTGCGATGAGCTCCGTTTCCGACTGATTGTTTCCAACCGGATCCATCGGATCAAATGTGATGGTCTGATCCGCCTTCTCAATCACCAGGGTTCCTTCCGCAGTGCCACTATAAAGCGGATCCGTGATGGTGGCCACCACTTCATAGGTTCCACCTGTAGTCGGCGCCTCAGTGCTGCCATTGTAAGTCACTTCATAAGAAATCCCCACAGGATCCGTCGTCGCGGTGACCACTTTGGGAGTACCATCATAGGTTTGGGTCAGCCCAACCAAGGTCAGGTCAACAGGATCGCCAAGCACGGTGAGAAATGCCCCACGTGTCGTATCTCCCGCTCCATCGGTGGTATTGGTGAAGGTGATGACGTCATAATATGGCGATATCGGAAGCGCGTTCGCACTGCTGTGAATGCTGGCTGTGACATCCACGCTCTCACCTGCCAAAAGAGTTCCTCCAGTGACATCCAAGCTCAGCCAAGCTTCACTGTTTGCAGCCGTCCAATTCAGCGATGCATTACCATAGTTGGTGAGTGTGTACACTTTGCTGGCTGGAGCAAATGGCCCAGATGTGAAGCCTGAGGAAACGAAACTACCTTCGGTGACGGACAGCACCCCGTTGGGAGGAACAGAAATGGTGAGCTCAGTGTCATCCGCAATGGCAGTCGTGGTGTCGAGGTTATCCCCAGCCGTACTGCGCAAGCCGGCCCCCGAACTAATCTCGAAGGTCAATGTCCCCGGCGATGAGGGAGTCACGACGACATCAAAAACGCCAGGAGCTGTCTCGGTGACCGAGTCGATCGTGGCAACCGCGGTTCCGGTGTAGCCAAAGTCGCCGAGATCGAAGGTGCTGGCATTCATGTCCTGGTTGAAGGTCACCGTGTAGGTGATGGGATCATAAATGTAGTCGGGTGAAGGATCATCGCCAGTGGACACAATCGAGTCCACTGCTGGAGGAGTGGGCACGAAGCTCGTGAATGTTACGGTCAGGACTAGGTCGGTGCCTCCAACCAGCTCAACATAAGCCACCCATTCGATCGGGGGCTCATCCGGGATATCAAGACTCAACGTTACTCGAGGAGGAGTATTGCTGTCCGTGGGAACTGTGATTCCGCCAGGTGCGGAGAGCAGCGTATAGGGCGTATTGATCTGCGGAACTCCAGTCACCTTGATTATTGAACTCGCATCCAAGGTCAGGCTCTTACCAGAGGCCAGTTCGAGCGTGTCATGACCTGCTGCGTCGGGGGTAATTTCAAACTCAAGAGTGGCGCCAGCATTCAATGTGGTATTGCCTCCAATGACCCCTGTACCACCCAATGTGGCTCCGCTCGCGATGGTGTGATTGCCACTACCGCTGCTGCCATTGACCACAAGCTTGCCAGCGTTGATCGCTGTGGTGCCAGTGTAGTTGGAACTTCCATTCATGGTGAATGTGCCAGCTCCATTCTTGATCAATCGACCACTCGTCGAACTTCCCCCGTTTGCAATGGAGCCCAGCACGGTGGTGTCTCCTGAGCCGGCGATGGTGAAATTCCGATTGTTGGAGATACTGAGAGAGCCGATCGACAAACTCTTTCCGCCAATGATCGTATTGGTCAAAGTGCGGTGATTTCCCCGATCTGACATATCACCACCAATCGCCAGACTGTGGCTGCCCGAAAACCTGATGTTATTGTTGAGGTAGATATCATTAACGATGGCCCGGTCCCCTCCCACGGCCTGAAGTCTGGCGGCACCGTTTCTTATGTCGATGATCCCAGTCCCGATACCACCATTGCTTTCACCGCCCATCTGCAGCGTTCCCGCATAAATTTCGGTGATCCCCGTGCTCGCTTGGCTACCATCCATGCGCAGAGTACCACCTCGGATATAGGTTCGGCTGAAGATGCTGGGTCCTCCAATCGTGGTCGTTCCGCTGCCGTCTTGATACAAGAGGCCTCCACCACCCAGATTCACACCGCCGGTGACCGTAATATCTCCAGTGCCATCCATGGTAAGTAATCTGTTGGCAGTATCGCTGCGTCCAATCGAAGCGATGGTCGTCATTCCATCAGCCGAACTCGCGATGGTGCGGGTGTTATTGATGGTGACCGGACCCAAAGAAAGGGTTCCAAGTCCGCTGATGCCGAAATCGGCGTTGGCAGCCACTGGATTCGTCGTCACAACCGTCCCGATCGCCTCAATGAGGCTGCCTCCCGAAATGGTCAGCGTGCCACTACCCAAGGAATCGTCATCGCCAAGCCTAAGCACATTGGAACCATTCAAAGTGATTCCGCTCGTGTCCGAACTGCCCAATAGGTTCAGTGAACCATAGGGCGTGACCGTAGTCGCTCCAGTGTAGGTGTTGTCAGATTGCAATTCCACCTGACCACGCACCCTAAGCGTTCTTGACCCACTCAGTGGATTGGCCATTTCCAAGGTACCACCCAAACCGGCGAGGCGATAGGCGTTGCCTTGTGGGGTGAGAGTGCCTGTATAATTCAGATCGTTCAAAGAACCAAAATAGGCAGAACTCAATCCAGCCGTGTTGAAATCGAAATCTGCCGCAGCATTTTCATCTGCAGCGATGACTCCTGATGAACCGGTAACAACGCGATTGTTCAAGGCGGTTTGGATACTAGAAGAGTCGAATCCTGAGCCGAAACGTAGGGCCCCCAAGAGCTCGACCGACAAGTTGCGGGCCGTTCCTGGAATGGATGCCGGAGTGTCGACCTTGAGCACACCCCCACTGAGAGTGGTGCTACCAGTCGCAGCACTGTTATCCCCCGAAAGGGCCACATTACCACCCACCACCGAGGTGCCACCGGTCTGGCTGAGATCACCAGAAACTTGCAACTCACCAAAAGTCAGCAGCGTCAGGCTGCGTGCGGAAGCATCTTCAATAATGGGGATGGAAACCGAGCTAATCTCCGTCTCCGAAGAAACAAGACCATCATTGGTCAGGCGCAAACTCCCGGCACCACCATCAGCAATATCCATGATGCCACTGCGCAAAAAGACACTAGAAAAATCTCTGGCACCATCCACACTAATCACATATTGACCGACTGCATCGCTGCCGGCAGAAAAGACTGCCGACCCTCCTGGCAGCCATGGCACCTCATTGCCATCGCCCGCATCTTGATCGTTCCAATTCGTGGTCGTAGCATCCCAGATGCCGGAGGGCGTGGCCGATCCCGCGCCGGCGATGGGACCATTGAGGTCCCAGTAAGCAATACTTGGCGGAGCAACGGTCAAAATCCCAGTTCCAGTGATCCAACTGAGCTTGGTTGTGGCAGCACTACTGGTGCCACCATAGGTTCCTGCAGGTAATGAGGCTCCATCCACGACAAATGCCGCAATGGTATCGTTGGCATTCATCCGCAATACCTTGCCATTACCAGCGATGCTCAAGGTGGCGGTATCGGCCATGGCGTTGTCCGCATTGATTTCCAGAATGCCGTAGCAGTTGCCGTTGCCAGTCCGTGTGGGAATCGTCACGTTGCCCTTACCCAGCGAACCGAAAGCGTTCGCCTTGACCGTCAATCCATCCTGCGAGCCCTCCAGCAGAAGAGACGAGAAGTTGTTGGGAGTATTAAAATTCGCTTTGCAAGTACTCCTGCTATTGCCCACCAGCTTCAATTGGTGTGGCCCGCCAACCGGATAGTCGAAGTCAATTTCGGCGCCTCTCTGAGTGCTGGTACCAAGGATGATGGTCGCATTGCCAGCCAGCTGCACTTCCGGAAAGGTCGGATTTAGCCCCATTCGACAAACAATCACCGAACCTGGATGCATGAAAACCTTCGAGATCCCCGGCGTTCCGAGCGCGTTGTAGGGCCCCAATCGCTGTGTGGTCCACCCGATATCAAGTCGGGAGTTGTTCAGCATGGTGAGATTCCCCGTATAGGTCGGGGTGGAATCGTCCCAAGCAAGTGCATACTTTCCATTAAGAAGGACCACATCCAGATTCCCGGAGGGGATACCGTTATCCCACCTAGCGGGATCGTTCCATGAATCATTTCGGTTTGCATTATCGCCCGTGTATTTGGTGGAGGTCACCAGCTCGACGTTGACTACGGCCTCCGCAGTCTTGGCATCGGAATCCGTGACACGCAATGTGATGGGATTGCTGCCATCGACCATGCCGTAGAGAGTGCGCAAGTCGGTATACGAGACGGCCGCCGGCGTGACACCGGTAACGTCAAATGTTCCATCATTATCCAGATCCCACTCATACAGCGTGATCGTACCAGTGCCGGAGGGCAGAGAGCCGCTGCCATCGAGCGAGAGGGTAGCAACAGGATCACCCAGATAATAAGGGCCACCTGGATCTGCGAACGGGTTGGCAAGCTCTGCGGTCAGCGAGACATTGTCGAATGCAACTTCGCATTCTCCATCAATCTTATTTCTGTTAATGAGGCGAATGCCCAGAGGCTGACCCAACTGATCTTCATGAATCGCATTATAAGTATAATTGACTGTAATCAGCTGCATTGAGCCAACGGCCACAAGATCGCCATCAATTTCACTGTCATGCTCCTTAATCACCGTATCTCCAGCAAGCAACTGCACGCGAAATCCGGGTGCCACACCAAAGGTGTTCGTGTAGCCGACATCGACGCTCAGTTGGTAGGTATCACCATCATTAAACGTTTGATCCAGCATCTGAACCATTCCTCTTTCTTCCGGGTCGACACCTTCTACAAGATACTCAAACGCATAAACTGCCCCAACCTGCTCTCCATCGGCTATGCCGGCGAAATCGTCCCCCTCCAAAGCCGGATAGACATAGATACTAGTATCGCCGGGAATTAGATTATATGGTGCCCAGTCATCAGGGACTTGATCGAAAAAATAGGGATCTGCGGTAATTGTAGGATCATCAAAATTTGGATTTAAAATGGGAATCTGAGACTGCGCCGCAACTGCCATGGTCAGGAGCAGATTGACCAGAAGTATCCGGCACGCCCATGGAAGCTTGGGCTTGGTGGATGCGCTCTCTCCACCAAATAAAGATCGTTGCTGACTGGGTTTCATGACTGGGTTTATTTGAGAATCTCAATAATGGGCACGATCCCCAACTTATCCGACTCAGGCTCTTGGTAAAAGAAGACCAAGGTGCGGTATCTGGGGTTCACGGACCAGCGGGTATCAAAGAAAGCTTTCCACTTTTCTCCCTTTTCGTAGGACAAGGTGACTTGGCATCCACCCCCGGCGTGAGTTGCCTTGGGTTTGATCAGACCTTTGTTTCCCGGCTTCAACGCAAAGGCCTTGTCGCCAATCTTCCCGCCGACATTCATGGATGATGCATTGATGAACATGTAGTGCCCTCCCTTGAACTTGGTAATATCTCCATCCACCGGAAGCACCACATACCCATCCGTGTAATCATCACCCTTGGGAAAGAGCAGGACAATTTGACGTTTTGAAGGCAACGCCTTGGCTCTGCCCAGCACCTGAAACACCGACTCCTGTTTCGCATTCAGCGTGGTAACCCCAATGACAATTTCGCCGACTTTTCCCGCATTCACGGGCCGCGACAGCTCGTGTGAAGGCGTGTCGATATTCACGGGTTCACCATCTCCCGTCATCAATTGAATCGGCTCGGGGCTCGTGATTTCTGGGAATGCCAAAAAGCGCAAGCTAAGGCCTTGAGCTTCTGCAGACTGGAACCCGGCCTGCAGAATGGAAAAGATGGCGATGGTGATAATCGATTTAATGCGCATTACACTTCTTTGGGGGGATATCCATTCAATCAGATCTCAGTTGCATTGAGCCAGCGGAAACTGACGATCTGCATCTTGCGGCCAAAGCGCCTGTTTGCCTCTGAACTGAGATCTGCATATTTGACGTGAGGCTCATCACCCGAAGTTGCATCGCCATCGACATATTCAGGCAAGCGTTGGACCACAGCTTCGCACCATGCCCTTGCTTCCACGTTTCCTCTGGCATCAAGCGAATCTCCATAAGCACGAACCACGAAGGTATCTCCACGCGGCGCCAGTTGCGCAGCCAGATTCCGCAGAATGTCCGCCTGGTCGACATAGGCCGTGCTGCCATAGGCGATCGGACCCTCAAGAGCCTCAGGGAACTCCGCATTGACAAAGCGTGTCTCGGCAGAGCTGAAAATGCGGTCCCTTGAGCGGAAACCTCCATTGATGGCGCTGGAGGTGGGAATATCCGGGTCGTCGAGTGCGGCTTGCAGAGCTCCTTTGACGGACAACTCGGGATCAGAAGAATCCAGTCGGCGATTGACAAACTCAGACAGGGACAGGAAGGGACCCCGCGCCTTGACCTGCCTGACCATGGCTTTGGCGAGCTCATCAATCTCCCCATCGGTAAGCTCACGCCAACCGGTCCATTGTTCCTCATCGCTTGGGTCACTGCTACTGCCCGAGTAGGTTCCTTCATTCGATATGCTACCTGCAGAAATCGGCACACCCGTTGGAGTGACTTGTTGCAAATCCGTCACGCCATCCAAGGCATCATCTTTATCCAGGTAGGCCACTGGCTTGCCTTTCAAGCTCGAGAACAGGGCCTTCCAAGCCTCCTCAGAGGTGGAGTTGATGTTGAAACCTCCCTTGACCATCAAATGAGCAGCAATCTTATCCGCAAAGCCATCGTTGAAATCCCCATATTGGTCTAGGAGGTAATCCAAACCTTCTTGGTCCAAGTTTGCTTTGTAACCGAGCATGCGGCGATTGGGAATGGTTCCACCGTTGAAGAAAAATTCCTCGGCCACCTCGGCCGCTGTTCTGGGTGAGGAGCCGTAGATGGGATTATCCGGAATTGGCGTAATGGAAGAAAAGAAGAAGTCATCCCACAGCGCCTTATTGGCCAGGTAGGAGTGATCCACAAAAGGCGCACGCCTGGGAGCCCCTTCCTCATACTCTCGACTTCTCATGGCAAGTGCGCTGCCTGCAGGAATGTTTGGATGAGCATAGGAGTTTCCGATCGCCTGAAGCATGTTAGGAGCCAATCCACCATAGCCAACAGCTGTGACGCGACGGTAGCCTTCGATGTTGTTTCTGCGGTGGTCAGGGAATGGCCATCTCCCCATGGAATGGGTAGCTTCTGTGGCGAGACTGAACCCTCCCAAACGGGCGTGGCTCAGATCCGCAATGGCCATTGGAGGCACAATCGGCACCTGTTGCTGCACCACATGGGTGACTCCGTTCTCTCGGGTATAACCCCCTCCAAAGTAGCCAGAATCATTACCCGAAATCGAAACGGGAGCATCAAGATGATTGCGAAGAGGCTGGAAATACCAACTCCATCCGTGATCGTAGAGAGATTCGCCAGCAACACTATCAAACATCACAGGCAGTCCAGCTGGTGAATGCAAAAACGGACGAGCGGGGAAGCGGCGCCCCGATCCACCATAGGCTGGGAATCTGTTGCGTTGCTCTTGAGTTTCGGAGGCATGCTTCTTAGCGGTGTAGAAGAAGGCATGAGGAACATAGCTGGAGAGGTCACTTGGGTCAGCAGGTATTGCATCGATCAGCTCTTGACCACTCTTGGCAGGCACTCGAATCAACCTCGGCCTCGTACTGGCGAGACTTCCCCTACCGGATCTTGGGAATCCCAGATGCACCAGCTCACTGACGAACTGCCTGCTGGCTCCGGCACGAGGTTGCCATGTGAAGAGCTTGTGGTGGTACTTGGCATTGGGCCTACGCGCCTGCCTAAAGGTCTGCCTGGCTGAGAAACCGAAACCTGTGCCACCACTGTATTCGATATCGACCGAGATATAGTCGTTGGCATTGAAGGTGTGAACGGGCCTCACACTGTTTCCATTCCAGGTCTGTCCAGCTTGGTCGGTCGACTGGACAAAACGATCGGGATTCCAGCCTGGCACCAGCTCAAGTCTGGGAAGAAAGTGCTCGTTGTCCGATCCGCCACCGCCACCACGGTTCTGGAAGTTGATCTCTGAGAGGGCAGAAGCCGGGTCGGCCTCTGAAGTAGCCTGCAGGGAAAGAACCTTAGTTTCACCGGGTTCGAATGTCAGGGTGTAGTTCCCGTTGACATAGAAATAAGGCTGATAGCCTGAGTCGAACACACCCCCCAAGGATCTGCTGTTCTCCTCAGGGTTGGGATCCGTCCGACTTGTGCCTTTCTTGAACACCAAATTGACCGGCATGGCACTCTCGATCCAGTTAATGGACGACTTGTCTTGTTGGGGATAACGCCCTGTTCCAGGCGACGAGGGAAAGGTGTCCCACTTGCTCATAACCAGCGGCACATTGTAAGGATTCCAATAGGTCATCGAGGGGGACAGACCCATCTTGAGATTGTGGGTATCCTCAGGAATATTGAGCGCAACCTCTGCATCCGCGCGGGTGAAACCATGGGCACTACGAGATTGGTTTCGCCCACCGATTCTGACCCTTTGATTCAACCAGCTCGTAATCTCAAATTCAAAGTCTCTCGGCTGAGCGAGAAAATGAATGACCATTTCGTGCTTCACCAAAACTGGGCGGCGATACTGATAGGTGTATTCACGCAAAAAGCTCGAGTAGTCGGTCGTGTATCCCAGATGCGGCGTGCTGACCATCACACCCGTATCGAGAAGACTATTGGCAGGCGACGAGTCTCTCGATGAGAATTGAATCCCACCTCTCCAACCTGAGCGTGAATGGTCATACAGCTGGTAATATGCGGCCAAATCCTGAATCGGAACATTGGCCATGCCCGTTGGGCTGATGCTCTGCAGGGAGCTGTCAAAATTATAGAGCATGAAGTCATTGGCATCCTCTTTGTAACCATAGGCGCGCTGGAATTCCTCAACGTAGGCAAAATCATACACCTCATTTGGATCGATATTCCTTTCCAGCAAAGTAGACAGGTCGCGCTTAAGTCCTCCCTCTCGCACATCGGTCAACACCATGTTGCTTGAAGTGGCGACATCGTGGAATCTGGGCTTCGCATTGGCTTCGCCCACCCCTTCCAGCAATTCCAGAGATTTATTGGAAGCGACTCTGGCCATGTCCGATTCGTCTGCGATTCCGTCAAATCCAGTGACACTGGTATTGCCCATGGAACCCGGCGCATTCGTGCGGAAGATGCGCTCAGCCACACTGTTGGGAGGATTCGCAACGTAACTGTCGTGCATCAGTGTTGCCTTTTGGCTCTGATCTCCGACCCACCATGCACCACGGCCACCGCCGACCACTGAACTCCCGTTCTGCTCAATTTCGATCAAACGAGCGCTGACTTGATCTCTGGATGCTGAAGGCGAACCCAAGGTGCCATCGGACACCAGCAAGACAGCGGTGTCATCATTGCCCGGCAATTTTACCCCCTCGAGATTCAGACCACCTGCAGCGAAGATGTTCGTCGTATCCTCATCGTTCAGAGAAAGCAACCAACCACGGAAGTGCCGGTTCTTCTGAGCATAGGTCGGCTTCATCAGAGGGCCGGACTGAGCACCAATGGTTTGATGCGCACTATCGAAAGCACTTGAGTAGTTTGGGTTCACAGGTGCGGAGCCTCTTGGTCCAGCAACCCATGAATCCCAAACACCAAGCCAGTGAGGATTGGCGACATTACTATTGCGACTAAGGATGTCAGCATTGGCTGAGATCCGCTGGTCTGGCCCCATCTCAATTTGCAAACGATCGATGGCCATCATCAGGGCCATTCTGGCATTTGCCTGCGCTCGTTCCTTCGCAGAACTGAGACCAACCGATTTGATAGAAATCGTCGACAGACTCAGGAGACCGACAGCAATGACTGTCATGACAACGAGCATGGCTACAGTAACAACGAGAGAGAAACCCCGATTACCGCGGGACCTCGGCGAATTAGGGGACGACTCAGCAGAAGAGACCTTATGCGGTTTGGAGATACGCTTTCTCATAAACATGAATAATCAGGGGGGAAGGATTACAATGTGAATACGTTAAAAGATGACTATGTAAAGACACACCTTAATGATCGCAGGACACCGAACAAGGAAGATTCATGCATTTACCTGCCCGATTTTGTGCAACTCGATGTGATGTGAACCTTGTTAATGTATATTTTTGGTTAATTTGACTGACGCCAAAACCGTTCCATGAACACGATCAATCATAGAGAAGGCACGATTTTATGATATCGAATCGTCCGTTAACCCCCCTGAAAATCATGTAATAATAATCCCAAAAGCTGGATATTTTAGGATGAACATCACGCATCCTGACCGACGAGTAGGCTGAAAAAAAATTCGATCCCCCGAGGTCTGAGGATCATTGATCCTATGGCACCTCCGAAACTAAGCATGCCTTGAGAGCTGCACTGACGAAGGTGCAGGGCTTTCTCATAGCAGCCGCAATGGAAACTCAGTAGGCCGCCTCAATCACAGCCTCGATGAGCTCGTCATCCGCCTGCCCCCATTCCGTGACTTCGTGGGCGGTGCTGTCACCTTCGATGTCCTTGGGCTTGCTGACCGACTTGGTCAGATCCTTGGCAGGCAGGGTGTAGATGAAGTGGGGGTCCTTCTCGGCTTCGAACAGGCGCTTCCAGCCATTGGCCATGGCACTGAGTTCACTGCCGAAATCCTTGCCAGCATTGTCCTTCATCATGCTCTCCTCAGTATTGAAGAGGATGCCCTTAAATTGAGTGCGCTTGAAGGAGGCAATCAGGCAGTTGTAGCTCTGCGTGGCGTCGGTGGTCACATCCCCCGCCAGTTGTGGGTAGGAACCCCATGCGGCTTCGTCGGGCACACTCTTGGTCTCGATCATTTCGGGGATGTACTCACCCCAGTAGGTCTTCCATGCGTCGACATACTTCTCGGCGTTTTTCTTGTAGAAGGACGTGCCGGGAGTCACGGCGGCGATATCTTCATAGTCCTCCTTGAGGCTAGGAGCATCGGCAAGGGAGGCCACATCCATCCAGTGTTTGAGCTCCAGGCCACCCTTGGGATCGGCCATGTAGATGATGCCCACCGGATTGCCAGTCTTCTCATGAATGGCCTTGGCCAGCTTGGATACGAATCCGTCCTTGGTGGGCTCGCTCCAGTATGAGGCAAAGCGATTACCAGCCCCGGGAGTGGTCGAGGTTGCCACCGAATAGCGGCGTTCGCTGCGATGCTTCACTCCCTTGGCTTCGCGCTGAATGATGCGAATGGGGCTGTCGACGACCTCGCCCTTGGTACCGATCTCCTGCTTGCCTGCCGGACCGGCGACATACCAGACATCACCGATCACGATATTCTCAGCCACGCGTTCGTGAGCAAGCTCGCCGTCGATCGTCAGCTTCACCTTAAGGGTGCGCGGCTTATCGGTGGCCTTCATCGGGGGAAGAGTGACCTTCCATTGCTTCATGCCATCCACAACCGGAATGATCTTCTCGATGTCTCCAAAACTGAAGTGGATCTTGGCCTCACCCTCGGCATCGAAGCCCCAGTCGTGCACCGCAGAACCCCAGATGGTGACAGGCTGGTCGGCCTGTAGCACCGCATTGGTCCGGAACTGAGTGCTGAGGATGGGCATCTTTCGGTACTGATAGATCACACCGACCGATGAGGGGTCTTCTTCAACACCTGCGATTTTGATCGGTGAGTCAGGCCAGTCCTTACTGGTGACCAGCTTCTCATCATACACGATGAAGGGCGTGGTCGGCAGCAGGGCCTTGTTGTAGAGGTTGGGCTGAAAGCCGATGCCGCCGGTGCCGTAGGCCACGCCCTTGGGCTCCTTGACCGCGGCGGAAGTGACCACTGCCTGGTCGCCGTCAATCTTCACTTTTGCGGGATGCCAGACGCGATCCTTGCCGGCGAGATAGAAGAGAGAAACCTTGGCATCGCCCTTCTCAATGATCACTGGATCAGCAAAGCCGGTGGCTTCTGGGTTGTCCTTGCTCTTCTTCACGTTGGGAGAGGGGTCAGCCACGACCAGACCTTCCTTGGCGTGGTAGAAAGAGACGATCAACTTATCTCCCTCGACCTTGTAGTCGCGGAACATGGGGCCATCGGCCTGCACGTCCTTGCCGTATTGATTCTTGAGCGCGTGCAGGGCCAAGCGCTGACCGGGCACGATCTTGTTGCCGTAGTGGATGGCGCCTTGGATGTCGATCTGGCTGGCCATGCCGGTATGGGGGATGTCACGGGCCAACCAGGTGCCGAGGCGCATCTCGGCGGTACTGCCGATGCTGGGGTGATTCTCACTGGTGTTGACGTTGTTGCCCGGGGAGTAGAACTGGTGAAAGTAAACAGGCAGCTCCGGCTTGTCCCAAACCTTGCGCCAGCCGCGGATCATGGCGTGGAGGTTGTCGTAGTAGGCAATGCCGCCGTTCATGTTGGCGTAGCCTTGGTTCCAGATGCAGCCGCTGATGGCATAGGGCACCACCGGGTGCAGGCGCGCGTTGTAGAGCCATGTGGCGTCACGGTTGCCACTCATGTTTCCGGGAGTGCCGTTGGGCGGGATCTTCACAAAGTTGCTGTCGCCGGCCTTAGCAATCTTCTGGTTCTGCTCCACCGCATCCATCACTTCCTTGTAGAAGGTATCCCAAGCTTTCTTGTGCTCGTCAGTCGAAGGATCGGTCTGCAGCAGCTTCTGATCGTATTCCTGATTGTACTCGCTCTTGCTGTCTTCGAAGCCAATGCGCGGGGTCCAGGCCTGAATCGCTGTCTGACTGAAGGAGCAGTTGAGGATACCGATGGGCACCTTGAGCTCCTCGTGCAGCTTGAGTGCGAAGGCGAAGGCGATCGCACTGAAGTTACCCTGATCATCGCTCCAGGATCCTTCGGCATGCTCGATGGGATGGAGATGCGCGAAGTAGTTGCTAACTTTAAACTCACGGACGAGAGGGGCTTTGCCACCGGCCTCGACGTCCGCCTTGATCTTCTCCATCAAATAGCGGCCCGCACTCTTGTTGACGGTCCACTGCATATTGGACTGACCGGAAGCCATCCAGACTTCACCGACGAGGATATCCTTGAGCACGCGCTTCTTGCCTCCACTGATGGCAATTTTCATTTCGGCGGGCTCGGCATTCACCTTCAGCGGATCGAGTTTGATCATCCACTTGCCGTCCTTGTCGGCGTCAGCCGTCTTCAACTGACCCGCGAAATTCACCGTCACGCTGTCGCCAGGCTTGGCCCAACCCCAGACGGGCACTTCCATACCGTGCTGCAAGATGGCGGAGTCACCAAACGGGGCACCGAGCTCGATGGCGGGAGCCTCCTTGTCGTCTTGAGCAAGGACGGGAGCCGCCGAAATCAATAGAGCAACGACAGAGGATGAAAGGAGGGCGCGCAAAGGAGCCGCAGGGTGGATTTTCATGGTGGGGAAGTCTGAACAGGGTCGGCTTGGACCCGCAAGTGCCTTTCGGACTCCAATCCGGTCGAAATCCACTTTGAAATCCCCTTGGCAGAGAGGCGCTCCATCCCAAAGCTCCTGCCATGAGAATGTGGATTCTGATTCCCTGCCTTGCCCTGTCCCTCTGGCCTGCCCTGCATGCCGAAGAAACCCATGACCTCCTGAAGGGCGGGCTCATGGCCAACTACCAGCCCACCACAGATTGGAAGATGGTGGGTGCTGCGGCAGCTGTCCCGGACCAGACACAGTTGATCACCCGTGGCGAGGGCCACATCCTCATCAATGGTCTGACCAAGAACAAACAGATCCCCTACCTGCTCACCCGCGAGATTTACGGCGACTGCAAGGTGCATCTCGAGTTCATGATTCCCAAGAAGTCCAATGCCGGGATTTACCTGATGGGCCGTTACGAGGTCCAGATCCTCGACAGCTTCGGCAAGGAGAAGTTTGGCAGCGGAGACCTCGGCGGCATCTATGCCCGCTGGGACAAAACCAAGCCCAAGGGTGAACAATGGTGGGGTGGCACAAAACCCTTGGTCAACGCCGCTAAGGCACCCGGCGAATGGCAAACTATGGACATCGTCTTTCGCGCTCCACGCTTTGACGACAAGGGCATCAAGACCGCTGATGCCACCTTCGAAACGGTACACATCAACGGCAAGCTGGTGCAGAAAGACGCCACCACCGATGGACCCACGGCATCCGCTCCCTTGCGTGGTGATGTCATCGCAGGACCCATCTCCATTCAGGGCGATCACGGACCCATCGCCATCCGCAAGTTCATCGTCACTCCCCTGCCCTGCCCGGCTGAAACCTGGAAGGAAGAAGTGAATGCCTACTGGGCTTCAGTAGAGAAGGCCGTGAGCACCGGCGACTTCAAAGCTTACGTCGACACCATCCACGAGGACGGCGTGATCATCTCCTGCGGCAAGCAGTCCAGCTATCCTCTGGCGCAGGCCCTCGAACGCTGGGAGCAAGACTTCGTGAAGACCAAAAGCGGCAAGGTGAAGACGAACCTCGAGTTCCGCTTCTCCCACCGCTATGGCGATCCCACCACCGCCCACGAAGCCGGCATCTTCGCCTACACCGGTCAAGATCCTGGCAAGGAAGCCAAGACGGATTACATCTGGTTTGAGTCCCTGCTGACCAAGAAGGGTGGCAAGTGGCTGATGCTGATGGAATACCAAAAGGGGCCAGCCACTGAGATGGATTGGAATGCCCTGGCGCCTGCCCCTTGAAGCAGAAAACCCCAAGGTCTCATTGATCTTGAGATCGAGTCCTCGGGGCTTGCTGAATGTGCTGGGTGGCCGACTCCTAGTTCGGCCACCGGTGCATCAGGCCTTGGGTCGAAACCCACCATCCTGAGGCAGTGATAGGTATACGCCGGAGCGTGATAGAAATTACAGTTTTCCGAAAAAAACCGTCTCGAGCCTACTTCTTGAACTTGGGCCGCAAACGCATGGTCACCTTAGTACCCTTCTTGGGCAGAACCTCGTCGTCGATTTCCCAAACCAAGGCACCGTTGACGTGGCCGAACATTTCGCTGAGGCCGAGCATCTCGTCGCCGAAGGTGGAAATGGAGACCACGTTGCCACTCTCGCCGGCGATGTAGCGGCGGGGTTGGCCCTCACCGGCATCGACCAGGTGGGAACCCACGAAGAGGAAGGTGCTGGTGGGGAACTTCTTCTCCTCGGGCTTCTTGCCGGTGTCGAGTTCTTCAATGAAGGCGGCTTCGTCTTCAATATGGCGGATGAAGTCGGCGATGGGTCGCTCGACATCGTTGCCCTCCTCGTCCTTGGTCACCAGCGAGATATCAATCGGATGTCCTCTCGCCGGAATGAACATCCAGCGCTTGTCATCACCCTCGCCGATCGCCTTTTGGTGAGCCGGATGGCCCGCTTGGGCTCCAATCAGCAGCAGCGCCATGTGGACGTGCACCGGTTTGGCATTAATCATCAAAATGGCCTCGTGCTCCTTAGCTCCCTCGGTGGTCACCACCAGCTCAAGCGCTCCTCCATCCAGACAAACTTCGGTCTGAACATCGACGTAGCGCTCCTTGGGATTGATGGTCACTCCGGGAAGGTCGAGGCCCTTGAGCGGGTCATTGGGATCCACTTTGGGAGTTTCGACTTGAGGGCGTTTTGGAGCCTCCTTGGAGACCTCATCCTTCTCGGCCATCACAGGAGATGAGACCAAGCCGAGGATCAGGAATGCGTATGCCAAGCGTTTCATATCACTAGCAATGCTTAGGAAAGCAGCTCCGGCAACCCCATAATTGGATCGAAAATCGCCCATGATCCCAAGGATTCGTACGTTCTTCGATCAAATTGCGGGCTGAAGCCTCATTTGAAGACAGAATTGATCTTCTCAGCGAGATCGGGGCCAGCCTGCTTGTAGTAGCGGTCAGCCATCACGGTATCACCCGATGCTTCCATAAATATGCCGGCCACCGCTTGCGAAACCGGATCCTCACGGCGCAGACGAGCCACCACGGCGGCGAGCATGGCCTGATCGTTGGCGTCCATGTCTTCCCAGCCAAAGACAGCCTTGTCGGTGCCCTGCAGCGCCGTGAACTCAAACTTGGGGCCGAGTTCCACCTTGGAAAGCCACACCTTCGTGCGTGCCTTGGAAAGATTCATTGGCAGCTGGACGAGCTTCTTCTCGTTGTTGAGCTCGCGCAATCCGACGTAGAGCATCTCATTGAGTTCCTCCTGTGCCTCGTCAGCAATGCTGCGGGCGGCACGTGCCGCGGGCTGGGTTGGGCGAAGCTTGCTGGAGCTGCTAGAGCTACTCGAGGAGGCCGTGGGTGCGGCACCATTGGACGGCCGCCCGGTAATGCGCAGGCGCTTGTCCTTAGTCGCCAAAATCAGAGCTGCGCAAGCAGTCGGAAAGTTGCGTGTACCATAGACATGGTCCGTGGAGGCATAGTCACGGCCGGGCATGATGACGTAGCTGCCATCGTGGGTCTGGGCCATGATCATCCACCACTTGATGTAGTCCATGTAGTAACGAACGTCCTTCTCCTCGCCCATCGCGGCACCAAGGCTGCCCCAGAGCACGTGCATGTGGGTGGAGGCGTGGCCATTGAGAAGTTGTTGCGGGTTGCGCGCACAGCCCTTGGCCATGTGGTCACCGAGATACTGCCAGGACTTCTTGTCTTCATTGCCAATGAGGTGAGCCAGCGCACCGGCTCCTGATTTTCCAATGCCACCGCAGCGACCACCGCCAAACTTGTAGGGCCGGGTCGGCTCTTCGGGCGACATGTTGCGGACCACCAGACGCAGCTTGTCGCCCTTGTGGAACACGCGGTTGGTGTCGACCTCGCGGGTCAGCCAGTCGGTCGGCTTGTAGCGTGGGTCGGCCTTGGTCGGCCAAATGATCTTGTATTTGCCCACATCCTTGAGGCCGTCCTTACACTCGTAGCCGATGCCTTCTTTGGGCGGGACCGGTGCAGCCTTTTCGCTTTCCACTTCGATCACCGCGTGATCCCAGCTGGTGAAACCGTAGCCGATGCCGCCGTTGTCATTCACCGTGCAGAGGAAGCCTTCGTGCATGCGGTGATAGGAAGGACCGCCGTAAGGCAGGCCAGCTTCCTTGAAGAGGCTCAATCCAATCATGCCGATACCGGCGGGCATGGCCATCGCACCGTAACCCTTGGGTCCGCCACCGTGCATGCGGCGCTGAATGAAAGCGAATGGACGGTGTGAAAGACCCCCGGTGGTTGGCCACACGCTGTTCTCCAAACAGAAGGCCACCGACTCCATCGACGACTTCAGCTTCTTGTCCTGATACAGGAGGTAATACTCGCCCATCACCACCGCATCGTGGACCTGTCCCCAGGCAGGAAAGCCGTTCCCGTTGTTGGGATCGTAGGTTTTTCCGTAGTATCGACTGATGTTGTCCTTCACCAGTTTCTGGTGACGGCGCTCGGGGCTGGCCATGAGGGCCAGCATGCAGGCCGAGTAAGTGTGAGGCCGTGGCTTTTCCCAGGTGCCGGCGCGTTTGTGTTCCTCGAGCAGCCAGTCACAGAGATCGAGGTAGAGCTTGTCCGAACGCGGGCAATTGAAGGGATAGGTTTCCGAAAAGCGACCGACTGCCGGAATTTGGATCATTACCTTTTTCTCCTTCTGGCGGTCACCCTTGGGCCAAACGATAAGTTCGAGTTTACCCTCAGCGCCTTGGGCATCTTCGATAAGCTTGGCCATCTCCATCATCGGACCTTCCCAGCCGACGTGACGGCCGAAGGTGTGGGCCACGTTCATGCGTTTGCCGTTGGCACCAACGATGACGTCATCGACTTCGACGAGTCCCGCAGCCGGGCACTTCTTGAAGACGTATTTGACGGTGAAATACTTGGGATTCTCCTTGGTGATGCGGGCGCGGATGCCGGTGGGCCCCACATTGAGGAACCAACCATTGGTGGCCTCGGCCACTTCGGCGTCGTGATGGCCGTGGAGCTTGATGTTCCAGGGCCAGCCGTCGCTTTTCTCGTGAACCGCCCAAGCGGACGGCAGAATCAGCGCAACAAAGACTCCAAGTTTGAAGATTCGGGTAAGGGTTTTCATCGAAT
This sequence comes from uncultured Luteolibacter sp., assembly GCA_964541125.1. Taxonomy (GTDB): domain Bacteria; phylum Verrucomicrobiota; class Verrucomicrobiia; order Verrucomicrobiales; family Akkermansiaceae; genus Luteolibacter. The sequence continues at coordinate 32,019 of CAZIPY010000223.1, forward strand.
AGCATTCCTCCATGGCATAAATCCGAAGGATCCGCCAATGGATATTCTAGGCATGCATGTAAACCGGCACCAAAGGCCGATTTCGTTCCCAAAAACCCTCAGCTCACAAAGGAGTAATCGTAGGGGGCACGCATTTCCCGAGCCACGTAACCGTTGGCCTCGTCGGCGTGCTCGCCGGTAAAGAACTCCTTGTCGCCGTCCCAGGTCAGTTTCTTGCCGGTGCGAAGTGCAATCACGCCCAGGTGACAGACGGTGGCCGAGCGGTGACCAACCTCGACCGAACAGATGGGGTCCTTACGATTGGCGACGCATTCGAAAAAGTTGCCGCGGTGATCGTTGCTGACGTAGAGGCGCTCGGCGTCTTCGGGCAACTCAGGATTGAGCAGGGCACGGTCACTGGCTTTGATCTCGCCACGGTTGACCCAGATCCAGCCATCTTCACCGATGAACTTGATGCCGTTGCGTTGGCCGCCCTCCTTCTGGAGTGCGCCATAGGGGTTTTCGTCCGGAGTGGTGTTCACGTTGTAGATAACCCCGTTTGCAAACTCGAAGCGGCACTTGTATTGACTGTAGGTAGTGTAGCCACCGGGGATAGGTTGCACGAGAGGTGCACCCTCCACCTTGCTCGGTGCTTTGAGTCCAACCGCCCAGTATCCGATGTCCATGTGGTGAGCACCCCAGTCAGTCATGGTGCCGCCGGAGTAATCCCACCAGTTGCGGAAGTTGCGGTGGCAGCGTTCGGGCACGTACTCGTAAGCCTTAGCCTGGCCCTGCCAGAAGTCCCAGTTGAGATGATCGGGCACGGGCTTAGCCTCGAAGGGACCCGCATTGAGACCGGCGGGTAGCCAGACGGTGACTTCTTTCAGCTTACCGATGCGACCGTTGCGAACGAGCTCACAAGCCAGACGGAAACGACCGCTGCTGCGCTGCTGGGTGCCGGTCTGGAGCACCCGTTTGTTGTCGCGTACCACCTTCACCAGGCGCTTGCCTTCGTCGATGGTCAGAGTCAGCGGCTTCTCGGAGTAGATGTCCTTGCCGCTCTTGGCCGCATACATGTTGACCAAAGTGTGCCAGTGATCGGGAGTACCATTGATCACCACGTCGATCTTCTCCTTGTCGATCATCTTGCGGAAATCCGAGTAGGTCTTGGCCTTCACACCCTTGTTCTTGTCGGTAAGACGGGTGGCGCAGTGGTCCGCGTGGTTGTCATCCACATCACAAACGGCGACCAGATCGGCGAAGCGAAGGGAGTTGCGGGCATCACCGGTTCCCATGCCGCCGGCACCAACCAGAGCCATGCGTGGACGCTCGTTGGGCGACTTCACTTCCTTGGCGTCCTGGGCAGCAGCAACTTCACGTTCAATGAACCACAGCGGAAGACCGGTGGCAGCCGCGGTGGCGGACATGCGCTGCATGAAACTGCGGCGAGAGATTTGAAAGGGTGCGTTCTTTTTCATGATCGAAGATGGGGAAAGACGGGGAATGATCGCCAAAACCCGGAGGCAGGCAAGTCATCAAAAGAATACGGCGCAAGTCAGCCTATTCGCTCACTCTCCCGGATTCACTTCATGGGTGTTGAATCGTAGCACCCATGCCATCTTCACCGCATCGGCCACCGCTTTGCCCAGTACGGCCTGTTCCTCAGGCTTGTAGAAATGGACGTCTTTGGTGGTGCGCCAGTGATCGAACACCTTGGAGCCCTGAACGGCACCATGGAGGTCGTTGATGATGATGTCAGGATGCTTCTTCATCACCTCGAGGGCTGCTTTATTGAACTCTGCTGATGCCCCCTTGCGCCGTGCATAGGTGCTCTTGTTGTCGTTGGGCACGGGCGTGGTGGTGGCAAACACGAGATTCGCACCACTCGTCCGCAAAATCGCGATCTGCTTCTCGAGGTTCTTTTTGTAGTCCTCCAGCGGCATGGCGTAGGGGCCGAAGGTATCGGTCTCCTTGTCGTAGGCCTGCTTGAGATCATGGAGTCCATGATTGAACTGGATGATATCCCAGTGAAAGCCGGGCTCCTTGAATTCACCCATCCACAGCTCCGAGTTCTTCACGCCGTGAATCGATGAAAACGCGTTACCTTCACAGCGATGATAGTTGGCCACACCCTTGAGCGCTTCCTTGGCTGCCTTGTGGTAGTTCATGCTGATGGAGTCACCAATCACCAGCACACGTGGCAACTTGGGATCGTCGATCTCACGTGGGTCAGGCAGTTTCACCACTTGAATCTTGGAGGCTACGAAGCGCTCGCCCTCCTGTTTACCGGTCAACTCCACCTTCCAGAAACCCTTGGCCAAGTCTTCAGGAGCGAGCATTTGATGATACCAGATCTTCCAGAAGCGTTTGCGCAGACTGATGGGAGCTTCACCTCGATCCGTAAGGATCGTGCCGGCACGAACCTTGTTCTTGGAAGGAGTGAACAGACCGGCCAACTGATGAGCCTCAGCCTTCATGCCGACCATCAACTTGCGATCACTGTAGAGCGTCACGATGCGCATCTCGAAGGGCTTGCCAGCCTCATAGGCCTTGCGGTCCTTTTCATGAATACCTTGAAACATAGCCATGACGGAACCTTCGAAGCCCTTGAAGTCCTTGCGCTCCTCCACGGCGACCACCGTAGTCTCATCATCCCAATGCACGGTGAAGCGTGACTGAGTGATATCGGACTTGGGATCGTACTCGGTCTCCTTAAGCAGCTGGAAGCTCTGACTCTTGAGATCGACCTTGTGGATGTGACCCTTAGCGCCGTTGAGATCGACTTCGATCTCAGCCTGAGCCACGGCAACCATAGCGAGTGCGGCGAGAACGGACTTCAGGCTCATCGGAAACATGAGAAAGGAAATGGTACAGGAGGACGGGATCGAACCGCCGACCAACCGGGTGTAAACCGGTTGCTCTACCGCTGAGCTACTCCTGCACGTCGGTGGGGGGAAGATAGATGTCCCGCGCCCCATGGATCAAGCTTGGAGATGGTCTGAACCCAACACCTCAATCCTGAGTTACCTGAATCACCACAAAAACCCGGCTGGCAGCCGATCCGGCGCAGGTGGCGGTCACCGTGACTTCTCCATCCGAAGGTATGCCCTGGGAAAAGGTGACTGTAGTCCCCTCCCCGTCAGCGTCTCCATCGTCATGAAAATTCACCAAGTCTTTTGACCAGCGGTAGACGGCATTTACATCACTGGCGGGATTGACGTTGAGTGGATGATTGAAGGTGAAACTCGGATTCGCACCCTCCGTGAAGGAGCCCATGACCATACCCCGTGAGCGCACATCCGGATCAGTGCCCAGATAGTTCTCCAGACCATTGGACTTACCATCTCCGTCGGGGTCGTCGCCAAAGCCACTTTGAGCCCCAACTGCATAGTCACTCACCCAGCCCAGATAGCTGACTTTGGGAGCGAAACCCGCAAGCGCATGAGTGGCTCCGTCCTCGGTCCCTGTCCATGTATAACTCTTGGCGCCCGCATTGGGCTCGAATTGGAATCCAGCGTTTCCCTGAGATGACCCAGAGCCTCCATTGTAGAGCGAACTGACAAATGGCCCACCCGTGAGAGCCCCCCCGTTGGTGTTGTTGGTGCACACACCAACCACTATTACATTGTCCATGGTGGTCGTAAGAGAACCGGAAAATCCTGAGCCCTCTGAAGTAAACGCTACTCCATCGGCCACACCCGTCAGACTCAGCACTCCAACACGCGCATTGGTATTGGCACCAAATGTCAGAACCACATTCGCAATGCCGGCAGTCGGATGATCGAGATAGAGGATGGCTGAATTTCGACCGTCATTCTCATCCACCGCCTCGATGAACGACTCAACACCATTCCAGGTCGCGCTAATCACTTCGGAGGCCTGTTCCCAGCTTGCCACCAGCACCAATTTATCGGTGCCTTCGGGAACGTTCACACCAGATATCGTGTGGGTGTCGGTGGTGCCTGGCTCCAGATAAAGATCTTCGACCAAGCCGTCGATCGTTGGAGAGGCTGCAATATGATAGACCTTTCGACGTGTTCCCTTCTCGATGGTAAACACCTCACCGTTGTAGTCCCCGTGCAGAAAAGGGCTGTCGAAGGACTTGGCGGGTGAATAGTCCACATTCACACCGTTGATGGTGGGCTTGGCGATATAGCCGGTGTCCAGAGTCAAGGCGTCGCCATAGATCGTGGTGTAGCTGACCACTCCGTTGGTGAGCGTCGGGGCGTTGGCTTTGACCAAAGTCTTGAAGGCCGCGAAATCGGCCACCTCGGTCTTGGCCATGACCTCAAGGATGACCGGCTTAAATTTATCCGTTGGCCGAACCACAAAGTGAGGGCGAAGACCTGCATCAAAATCCTCGTCCAACGAGTAGGTGGTACCGACCACGCGAATGGCGGCATAGGCATCTGCGATATCGACGAACACAATATTGTCCTCGATCACCGGATCACTGTTCAGACCATCCTTGGAAATCCAGACCCACTTCTCCTTACCTCCCTGATGTGTGTTGAGCATCTGGCTGATCATGCTGCCTTTGCTTTGCACCGCCCAGTGCGCGTTGAAAGCGGTCTTTCCGTCGTTGGGCAGGACACAGGGGACGATTCGAGCCATCTCATGATCCACATCGGCCGAGAAAATCACTCCCTGCCAGCGGTTCTGGCAGGCATAACCTACCCAGTCGTTCTTAGGTCGTGCTTCGACCATCGGCGTGCCCATGATAAAGGCAGGAGTGCAATAACTGTAGCGTACGATGCCACCGCCATCGGTTCTGAATTGATGGGGTGTGGTGGCCAGTGAGACGTCGGCATTCGTGCTACCCGTCGTGCCGAGACCCTGGGCGGTCTGGCGCACTTCATAGATGCCCCGCCCGGCAATATCGGTGGCAATGTCGGCGACGACCGCCGGGGGACGGTAATCGCTGAAATAGGCATTGATGCTGCGCCCATCCACGCCACTCGGCTGTTCGCCCAAAAGGAAATAGAACCAGGCGAACTCTCCGGTGGTCCCGGCATGACCAGCGGTAAATCCACTGGAGAAGGTCACACGCGACTTCCCTCCCCCCAGGACGTCATTGAACTGTTCCTGTGCGTAGTATGCCCAGAAGAGATCGAGCAGCATTCGGGCATGCTCCTTGACCTCGGGGTTTCCAAAATCATGGAAGTTGTAGAACCCGGAATACGTGGCGCTATTGTAGCCTTTCTGCATCATCTCAGCGAACAGGCCCTTGCGAAATTTCTCCCGAGCATATTCAACAAAGTAGGCATTGTAGGCCTCATAAAGTTGTGTGGGCGTAGCGCCAGAATCCGTGACAAAACTCTGATAATCAGATCGGTCTTTTACGATTTTGGAAAAATGCCAATGCGTCCGAAAGTCCATCGCATGATGATTTTCCGATTCATAACTGTCCCAAGTTTTGGACTGGAGATACTCGGCTTTGGACAACTTTGCGATCAACCGTACATACTGAGAGATGTATTCCAGACTCTTCGCTTCAGCCTCGGGACTCATCCGGCCAGCAGCCACTGAGCCATTGGTGCCATACATGTCTATGAGACGCAGGATGACATCGGCATGCCAATGGGTCGTGTCCCGGTTGGTGATCCGCGAATACTGATTCGTATTCAATTCCGTTCCGGCATTCGTCTCTAGAATCGACGCTTCTTCCTGAGCAGTAAGCTCACGCAGGTAATATTTGCCATTCTGGATCAAAGCGGCATTCGCCTCAGCCAGCATTTCATTGAGGTAGAAGCAACGGCCGGCAAACCCCACGACTGACCATGAATAGTGTCGCGAAAAATAAGGTCGTCCACTTTTCAGGGAAGCTCGCACCTTATCGGGCACAAATGCCTTGCCTGAATCCGCCTGAATAAACTGGTCAATTCGCGCATCAGCGCCGGCAATCAACTCCTCCGGAGTGGCTGCAAAGGCATGCGTAAAAAGCAAGGCCGAACAAGCGGCCATTGTTCTCAACGCAGCATTCATACCTCAGAGCTTTATCAGCGCCCTCAGGAACGCCGGCGGCGCAGACAAAGCAGGCCACCAAGACCGATCAGGGCTAGGGTGCTGGGCTCGGGAATGGCCGTCACATAGACATCACCATCTGTGCCTGTAGCATTCGAATTCTGAAACCAAAGGGTATTCTGACCTGCGGTAAGGTTAAAATCACTCAAATCAACATTTGAAAAAGTGAACTGAGCACCGGTGACGGTAACTGTATCACCTGTCTGGAACGAATCATCGAGAAACATTCGATTGTTAGCTTCTTCAATACGAATAACGCTGGCGTTAGAATTCCATGAATCGACTGCGGCAAAAATCTGAGTTGTCGTCGTTGTGAAAACATCATTCTGAAGCGCCAAATTCCAAGCATTGGCGGCCACATCGGCCCCGGCCCCAAACTCGGTAGCGCCGCTGGCTATGAAGAGATCTGCCCCCAAAGTTGGGGCAAGAACTGTCTCTGTCAGTCCAGTGAGGTCGAGCGAGCCTGAAATATCCAAAATGACGTCGTTGCCAGACACGGAAAAGGCATAGGTGATTGCAGCTTCAGATTGTTGGATTGTTCCGAGTCCGAGCGCAAAGGCGATCGCAGTAATTGATTTCTTCATGATTGGAGGTTGGTGAGTCTCGGGTTAGGGTTAGCTTCCCCGCAAAATTTGCATGAAAATTCCAACTTTTAACAAGCCATCACATTGTTTGTAGCCAAGCCAACTTCTATACAGGTCAGGCGAGGTTGAGCGGGCAGAGATGGCTAGATTGAGCTCATTGGCTCTACTTCTTCTTTTGTGCCTTTTTCGCCTTGGGGTCGACCGGAGGGAGGTAAATCACCTCGTTCATTTCGACAAAGACCCGGTAGCCGCAATGCCAATTCTTGAGGTCCTCGGGAGTGGACTCCCCGCCTGATTCATCCCCGCCTTCAGCTTGCTCTGCTTGCTGATCCGGAGTGGCACTGAAACCACCGTTTTCCATCAGGAGATATCGGAGGCCACCGATGGTCCTCACCTTGAGGCGCCAGGCCTCCTGCCGATTATTCTTACCAATCACATACTCGCCGCTCCAGAAGGCATCCTTGGCAAAGTGCTTGAGTTTGTTGCCTCCCTTGAGTCGACCTCCTTTGAGGAAGAGTAGCGAATCGGTGACTTTTTTGCGGTTCTTCGGATTTTTTTGTGCGCGTTGTTTCAGTTTATTGAATGCCTCCAAGATGGCTTCGTCAGATCCATCCGATTCCCTCATGAATGGAATCCAAGTTGTGTTCATCACCTCTTCATTCAGGGTGAAGGTGCCATTGTAGACATACATATCCTCATCCCTGCCGCTTCGCTTGGACTCGAGAGTCATTTTGGGAAGGGTCATCACGAAGTCCTCGGTACCGGGCAGCTTAGCCATCCCATAACTCATGGCAAATTTCACGTAGGTGGCCTTGCCGGGCAGAAGGGCCCCATTGCTGGGTTCGTTCATGTTCTTGGGAATGGTGAGATAAACATCGGCCATGTGTTTCCCTGCGAAGGCCTGGACCTCCTTGTCGGCACCGGCCAGGGCCTTGTTGAGAGCGTAGATCCCGCTGACCCCCGGGGAGGCCTCGGAACGTGAAATGGCATCGATCAAGGCCGGCAGCACCTGCCGATGATACTCCGGGGTGGCACCCAAAACTCCCAGTGGCTTGAAGGTCGACGCACTCAACCACCAATGCTCGTCTTTGAGCATGACCATCAGTGGTTCCTTGTAGCGGGCGATCAACTCAGGATCGGCATTGGCCAAGGCCTTGGCCGCACAGACCTTGACCCACCATGATTCCTCGGGGTCGGCCAGCATCCGCCCCGCTAAATCATACATTTCCGAGGTGGCACCAGCCAGGATGGAGTCCTTGGTTTTCCCCGAGAGGGTGGCTAGGCCGGCCTGGCGCAGGCGTGGATCATCCGCTTTAAGGAGATACATGACAATGTGACTCCGATTGTGTGCCACCACCCGAGCAGCGGCGGACTGGCGCAGGGCGTATTCAGGGTGGTGCAGATACTTGAGGAGCATTTCATCACTCACTTCTCCCTGCGGGGGAATCCGTTTGAAGACCGCCACGGAGGCGTCATTTTCAACCGTCTCCTTGAGCAGGTCCGCCATGGAAATGCTCGGATGCTTGGCCGGCTCAATGGACTGGAAGATGTCGTCAGCAGCATTGCCCCAGGGACGCACCGGAAGAGGCGCGGTCTTACACCATTGGGTGGGGGCCGCGCCGGAGAGTTGCAGAGTCTTGCGCGGCAGGGTGTAGGTCAGGGCAAAAAAGGTGCCCCAGTCCGGATCATTGCCTCGCTCCCCTGCGGCCTTGTCATAGCGATCGGTCAATCCGGCGATGCCGATGCCACCGGTATGGCGCTTGGAAAGATCCATCACCCAGCGACGGGTGTCCAGATAGGAGCGATACTGAACGGGGCGCTTCTCCTTAACCAAACTCATGGCCGTGTTGTGCCAAATCTCACCCAGCCCGCCACCGGTGTGAGCAGAGTGAAACCAGTTGGTGCCGTAGAAAGATTTCATGGCCGCATTGTCCCGGGCCTTGGCATAGATCGAAGATTCACCCTTGGGGTCGAGGCGGGCCGCAATCGCCATGCTCAGGGCTAGGGCCCCATGCTTGCCGTTGTCGCGAAACCCACCCTCGGGCCAGCCATCCCCATAGGGCACGCTGCCCCGGCCGCCATGGCGGAAAAAATTTCGAGTGGCGCGCTGCAACATGTAGTCGTCCACCTCGACACCGCACATTTTGGCCAACATCAAAAAGCTCAGGCAATGAATGCCCGCGGCACTCAATTGGCCACTGCCCGTGCTGTAGGTGAAGTTGGCGATCCCCCGACCACTCCAGCCACCATTGAACATGGTCTCACGCAGGTTCTTCACACCGCTCTCAATGATGGGCAGTACGGTCTTATCTCCGGTACGCAGGTAATACTCGCAGACACCCATGCCGTTGAGACCGACGCCCCATTGAAATCGCTCAGGTAGGAGATCCATCTTGGACATCCACTTGCGAACCACCTCGAGATCCTTTTCCTCACCCGTAGACAGCAGAAACAGAGCAGCCCCCGTGCTCGGCTTGTCAAAGGTAGCCAGATGGTCGGCTAGACGGCGCACCACCTTGTCGGACTTGGCGCAGTCCAGTGGCCAGGTCGGGCTGTAGCTGCCCAGAACTGGGATTTGAACCACCACTTCACCCACGCCTTCGATATTCAAAGCAATTTTGCCGTCCTTGGCTTCGGCCTCTGTGATGAGATCGCCAAGGATCATTCGGGGATCCCGATCCTTGAGCACTTGGCCATTGATGCTTGTGATGACCTGCTTAGGCTTGAGCTTGTTAGTGGCAGCAGCTGGTGATCCCGGCTCCACATTCGTGATCACCATCTTGAACCCCTTGCCCGTCCCATGGAGATCGAGACCGATGCCGACAGGTCCGAAGTTCTTCACATTCCATGGCTTGGTGCTGTTGGCCTTTGGAGCAGGAAGAAACAGGGGCTGTTCCTTGTAGTAGGGGTCCGGTGCTTTTTGTGCGGCAGCAAAAGGCAACTGGCAAAAGATTGCCAACAGGATCATGGAGAACGACTTCATGCTTCTGACGGGTTCTGATCAACTGAGATCCTTGATGTCCCAGCCCTTGCGGGCCTCGACTTTGACAAGAGCCGCAGCTTCGGGGTTATCGATGATCTTGGTGGCATCACCATCCAAGGTGATCTTCTTGCCCGTGCGGATCGCCAGGGTGCCGAGCAGGATGGTCTCGGTGAGCGGCCCAGCGTAACTGAAGTCTGAGCACGCCTTCTTCCCACGCTTGATGGCACTGATCCACTCACCGTGAACGCCGCCTTTGACTCGTGGCAGCGTCTTGGGCACATGCTGATCGGGATTTGAGCGATAGTCTTCCCAACGCTGAACTGGATAGAGCTTGGGGCTATCGGCACGGGCCCCAGTCGCAATACCACCTTTCTCACCGACCATGATCATGCCGCCGCCGTTACTGGTTTTATGATCCATATCCTTGGGGATGGGAGGAGCGGTCGGACCTTCATACCATTTGAGTTTCAAGGGTGGTTTACCGTCACGGGCGGGGAAGTTGTAAGTCACAACCGAACCGTGAGGTGTGAAAATGGGATTAACTTCCTCATTCATCTCCACCTCCACGCTCTCGGGCGTATCCAGATCGAAAACCCAGAACGGAGTATCGATGGTATGACAGCCCATATCACCGAGTCCGCCGCAACCGAAGTCCCACCAGGAACGCCAGTTACGGGGGTGCAACCTGTCGCTGTAACCCACCTCTTTGGTCACCGGTCCAAGCCAGAGATCCCAGTCCAGACCATCCGGAACCGGCGCAGCAGCCGGGAAGTCCTTGAACTTCTCCTTCATGAAACCGTTGCTCCCGTGAGCCGGGCGGTTGGACCAAGCGATGACTTCCTTCACGTCACCGACCAATCCGGCCTGATACCATTCTTTAACTAGTCGCATGCCCTCGAAGGCCTTACCCTGGTTGCCCATCTGGGTGACGACCCCTTTTTTGGCTGCCAACTCGGTGAGGGTGCGCGCCTCCCATAAGGAGTGGGTCAGCGGCTTCTGCAGAAAGAGATGCTTGCCGAGGTTGAGGGCCATGTAGGCGGCCGGGAAGTGGATATGGTCAGGAGTGGAAATCCCCACCGCATCGATCTTGTCACCCATCTCCTCGAACATCACGCGGAAGTCCTTGTAGAATTTGGCCCCTTTGTTCGCATTGATCGCCGCGGCGGCATTCTTGCTGTCGACGTCGCAGAGTGCGACCACATCACAGTAACGACCGGTCGCCCGCAGATCAGTCTGCCCCTGCCGCCCGAGCCCAATCCAGGCCAGACGAAGCTTCTCATTGGAGCCCTTGGCGGATTGGGCCAGAATTTGGGGCGCAACCAGTGCGCCACCGGCACCGACCAAAGAGGTCTTGAGGAAAGAGCGGCGGGTAGGATGGAGGTCTTGTGGCTTCATAGTTTATTTGAGGTTGAGATGTTTGATGCGGAAATTTCGGTAGGCGACCGGAGACTTGTAGCCCTGCAGCATGATGGGCCCTTTGGGTTTTTCGTCTTTGAAGGCGGCTGAACGAGTCCAGCCCGTCACTTCTGCGTTTTCATGGATCACCACACCGTTGAGCAGGACCTTCACAAAGGTGGCATTGGCTGTCTTGTTGCCCTCGGCGTCAAAGCGGGGAGCCTTGAAGGTGATTTCAAACTTCTGCCATTCGCCCGGAGGCTTGGAAGCATTCACGAGCGGAGCCTTGCCCTCGAACCATCCCTTATCCTCCAGCCAACGCTTGTAGATGCCGCCGCAAGTGCTGTGCTCGACCTCCTTTTTTTCCCAGCTATCGAACACTTGGAGTTCGTAGCGGCCCTGAACATAGACCCCCGAATTCGCGCCTTTGGGCACCATGAATTCGATCTCAATCAGGGCATCGCCGTGCTCAACCTTGGTCACAAGGTTCTTGGTGACGCCTCCATTGAAAACCACGCCCATTCCAGGCTCAGCTGATAAATGCTTCGGCTTCTCTGCTTTCAGTGCAGTATTTCCGTATTCCGCCCACTTGGCGGTCGGCTTCTGGAAGGACTCCAAAGCGGCACCCGGCTTGATGATATCAACCCATTCCTCAGCGCCTGCCGAAGACAAGGTAAGCACAACCGAAAAAAGCAGGCAGGCGGCGATTCGTTTGCAGATGCATTTCATGATAATATCGGCTGTAAAATTCACTTCTTCTTTTTCTCCACTGTCTCCTTCTGCTTTCTCGCCACTTCTTCAATGAGCAGCGGCGGCATCTTGGCTTCCTGCAGCCAAACACTGAGGTGACCCTTCGGAGCAGCGGACTTGCCCATGTGACCAGCCCGACGAAGGAAGGAGTTCACCGCCACGGTGATCTTGCCGCTCTCCAACTCAGGGATGAAATCGCTCATGAAGTAACGCCCACTGATGCCGCCACGCTTGAACTTGGCACTGGTGTCTTCCGTGAAAAGTTTACCGTTGATGTAGACAGCGAAACCTTCACCAGAGAAGGCGGCATTGCCTCCGCCCACCACCAAACGATAGCGATGATCCTTTTTGAGCTGAGGGATTTCGAAAGTTTGACGGATGAAGAGTGCATCATTCTCCCACAGCGTGTTTGGCTTCACATGACTCCGGCAAAGCGGATCGACCGAAGCGCGCAGCGGCAAAGGCTTGCCATTGTGTTGCCCGAAGGGTGCTTGACCGGTTTTCCAACCCGCGGCCTTGGCATCAAAGTCCACCGCATACCAGTTTTCCATGCCTTCAGGCATCGCCACCTTGCGATACTGAGTCAGGCTCTTGGCAGTGACGGGCTCGCTCGGCGTGAAGCTGAAGTAATCCCATTCACCCAGATGCATCTCAGGGCCGAAATCTTTCCAGCTGTAGTCTTCGATACCTACCGTCTTGTATAAGCTGATGAGACCATCAAGACTACTGGAGACCACTGTGTTGCTGTGTTTCTGAGCTCCCGCAGTGATTTCTCCGGATACAATGTCGTTCGCCCTCACCCCCCTATGCTGGTGCGCACCGACGTAGAGTTTGGTCCGAAGATAATGAGGAATCTGGCTGCCGAGAATGAAGGGCTTGAATGCCGGGGCCATGGCTTTCAACTCTGCCTCGGTCGGCTTGTTGGGCCCCTTGGCCCAGGCGCTCATGAACTCCTGAGTGTAGAGCATTTGCGCCACTTGGGCGAGAGTCGGCTCCTTGGGCCATTGCGCTGGGATCTCTGGACGCTCACGATGAACACGAGGCTCCACCTTGCCCCCCTTCAACTCAACCATGGCACGACCCAGCGCATCACCGACAAGATAGTAAGTCTCGCCATTGTGATTGTAGTGGTAGCCCTGATTCTGAGGGGACTCCCCTGCCTCGCGCCAGAAGTCGCGCGCCTCGATGGCTTTCACCTTACCCTTGTGCTCTGGAAACACTCCGGCATCGCCATCTACGGATAGCTGGGCTTCAGCCACCATCTTACCAGCGCCATCCAGCTTCCAGCCTCCAAAGGCGATCGTGGCGAGCACCCATGGGGCGTCCTCGGCATCGAATTCCTTGCCCCAGGCTTTGACCAGGTTGGCGAAGTTTTCAGCATACACACTGGCATGGGCTTCATTCTGATCCTTGTGGCCCTGCCACCAAACGAATCCCGCGATCTCATACCCCTGATCGGCATACTGTGGATAGACCTCCGCGAAGTTGTTCAGCACTTGATGGATCGAAGCGGTGTAGTCGTCATATTGCTTGCCCGCATACCACCCTTGGCCGACCCAATCGATGACCTTCCCATTTTCATCGAGCTTCTGCTTGTAGCCGGGAAGCGTCTTGCCATGGACCTCTCGCGTCTTGCTTCCGGGGGGCAGCATATCCCAACCCAGACTGCGGTTACCAATGTCGACTTTCATCAGGATGACGGGCTCATCGTGGTAAGTAGCCAGCACCGAACCAAAACCGACTTCGGGGCCGAAGGATTTGGTGCGCCAGACCGCACTGAAGGGCGTGTCCTTACCCTTGCCCATGTAGGTGTTATTGACGTGGGCATCCTTGCGCACCACCCACTCTCCATTCTCATCAAGCATATGAGCGAACTGACCGTGCTCTTCGATCATGTATCGCAGGGAGCCCTTTGGCTTAATGTCCACCAACTCCATCCAGAAAGCCGCCTTACCACCCTTGGTGTAGGCGATGCGAATCGAATGGCGCTTACCGGCTTCCAGTTTGATCTTGGTGATGGTGGCGGAGGCATCCGTCAGCTTGCTATAGACTTCCTCTCCGTTAACCTTGACGACTGCATACTCGCTATCGCCATAGCCGGAGTGGATTTCATGCATGCCCGTCAATGGCACTTCCAGCCAGCCTTCCACTACGGTGGCGTGACCATCCTTGAAGGGCAGATCCACAGTCACATCGCCAAGCGCAACGGTCTCTGTAACCACCGGCTTCACCCCGCTGAAATCAGACTCCGCGTTATAGCCCCCCTTGAAGATCTTGGCCGTCGCCCCTTTGACTTCGCCTTCTTTGGAAGTGAAGACGTGGTGAGGCAAGACACCGGCAGTCCCAGTGGGCATCTTGGTCGTTTTGATGGTCGGATCAGCGGAGAGCAAAATGCTCGAATAGGGCAGGCTCCCGCCTTCTGGCCGACCGAATCCCAGGCTATTGGACTGACCCGAGAAGATATAAATCTTCACCGGTTTATCCTTGGATGCGGGTTTGCCGTCATACTTCGGGATGACGGCGGGGATTGGATTTTGTGCCATCCCAGGCACAGCCAAAAGGGCTGAAGCCACGCAAGAGGCCAGAAGGAGTGAATGCTTTCTGTAAGAGATCATGTTATTTGTTTTGTGAATGTTGAAAATCGTGATCGGGGACCGATGGGGACTCTGCGAGGTGGATGGCCCGAATCAATCGGCCCGAGTCATCACCTCCCAGTTGGGTCGCCAATCCATACCATTCTTGGCATTGAAGCCTCCCTGCTCGATGAAGAGGTATTCGGTTCCGCCGATAGTCTTATGCTGGATTTCGAGGGCCTGATTGGATCCCAGATCGAGGAGCAGATTTCCGGTATAAATCCAGAGCAGTTCCTGAGTTTTACCCTCCGCCTTGAACTCGATTCCCTTCAAACGCAGATTGCGCATGTCGGGTCTGGCCTTGGGATCAAAGGTGCCCGGCTCCTTGGTCACGCCAATGGTCTTCCAAGCTCCGGCGATGGCCTCATTGGGGGCGAATTGGCCATCCCAAGTGTATTTGCCGACCTGTGGATCCTTATCATTGTCGTCGGGATCCTGAAGGGCCTGCCAAGCTGAAGAGGTCATCGGTAATTGGGTAGCCGAGCTGACCATGACTTCGTCACTGAGGTCCGGCAGCTTCATCTCCTGCACCCACAAACTCATGTGTCGACTCTTGATGCCCTTGTGCTCGTTCATGAAGCTGATCACAGCGATGTCGACCTCCTTGCCGGAGAACTCGGGCCACCAGCTCTTGTCAATCTGCTTGCCGACAGCCTTACCACCCTCGCGACGGCCCACGCCCCGCGGACGCTCCATGAAGGGACGACCGTTGACGTAGACCTTATAGCCTTCACCCGCACCGACGTGCGACATACCGCCCATCAGCAGACGATAGCGGTTGCCATCCTTCATCCCAGGGAAGGTGAACTTACCGCGCAGCATCAATACCTCCTTGTCCCACAAGGTCTTCATCGGCAGGTGGTGGCGGCAGAAGTCATAGGGGCATCCGCTGGGCTTGGTGCTGGTGCGACTGCCATCGATGGTGGCACCCACCATCTTGCCATTGGTGGCACCAAAGGGCTGCAGGCCCTGCTTCCAGCCGTTCTTGGCGGGGTCAAAGCCAGGTTGAAACCACTCCTCCATACCCTTGGGTAGAGTGACCTTGCGGTAACGGGTCTTGGGATCATCCCAGGGCTGCTTCTCAGGTGGGTCGAAGCTGTGGTAATGCCACTTCATCTCGTTGGCATTCGGACCAAAATCTTTCCAATCGTAATCATGAATGCCGAGTTGCTGGTAGAGTCCGACCAAGCCGAAAACTCGCGGTTCGCGATAATAGAAGCCTCCCTTGAACGCGTCGTTGGCGCGCTCGCTGAGCAATAACTTGCGGTGCGAGGCGATGTAGCGAGGGATCAGGCGCTTTTCGATCACCTCACCCAGTGCCTCCTTCAGATCCGGACTAAACTTGGTGGGATCTGCTTCGAGGAACAACTTTTCATAAGGCAGCGCCGCATTGGGATTGCGCTGCTTGGTAACCGCATAGAGCAAATCATACCCACCGGGGACCTTGGTTATGAAGGTCGCGATGTCATTGCGCATGCCCGGGTTGATCCGCTTTTCCACCGCATCAAGGTCATGCTCGAAGTTGATGTAATTGCTGTAGGCCCCCTTGAGTGCCTCGCGCGCCACAGCCGCCACTTCCGGTTCGGCATTCCGCAAATTTTCGGGCAGCGGACCCCATCGTAATGGAGCCGTAACGTTGTAGGTGTGATTGGTCTTGAGCAGCTCACCAATGGCCGGGAGCACCTTCTTGTAAACCCGTTTGTCCGCCACCACCGATCCTAGGGAGTTGAGCGCGGAGTGCTGAAGCCACCATTCCTCATGCTGGAGATAGGGGACGATCAGATCGACATGATCCGCCACCACGTCGGCCCCTGCCTTACCCATCAGGTCAAGGGCTGAGATCTTCACGAACCAAGACTCTTCATCATTCGCCAACATCTTGGCAGCAATCTCTATGGTCTCAGGTTTGAGAAATTTCTCCGGCGTTTTAATCACCGCCAACAGACCGAG
Organism: uncultured Luteolibacter sp.; assembly: GCA_964541125.1. Classification (GTDB taxonomy): domain Bacteria; phylum Verrucomicrobiota; class Verrucomicrobiia; order Verrucomicrobiales; family Akkermansiaceae; genus Luteolibacter. Next base: position 48,317 of record CAZIPY010000223.1, read on the forward strand.
AAGACGCAGGCGCGCATCCTTAGAAGCCAGCATTTCCTGAACAAAGGGCAGCTCGCGCTGTGCAACTGCAGCCAAAAAGTAAGTGCGAGCGGTGAGCTGAGGGTGACGCAGGTACATGCGTAGCTCATCATCACTGAGTTCGCTCTTGGCCTTATTGAGTAGTGCAATGCCGGCACCCGTGGGCAACGTTTCCTTGGAGAAGTCAGGCAGACTACCATCGGCATAGGGAATAGCCGTGAACTTCACGAAGTCTTCATCGGCAGCAGTTCCCCATAGGCGCTCAGGCAGATCGTAAGCCACGGAATGCTTGCTCGGTGGTGCACCCGTCATGCGCAGGGTCTTGCGCGGAACGGTGTAGGTGAGGGCGTAACCCGCACCCCAGGAGTTATTGTCATAACGCTCCCCGCCGAGGATATTGAAGGAGCCGTCGAAGCGGCGAGACATCTCATAGTGCCAACGGCGCTCGTCCATGAAGGAGCGGTAGTGACCGGGCAGTTTTTCATTCATCAGACCCATCGAGGCACTTCGCCAGATCTCTCCAATACCTCCACCCGTGTGGCCGTGTAGCATGAAGGAGGTGGAGTAGAAACTGAACTGTGCTGTAGTTTCGCTGGCACGCGCATAGATGGACTTGTCCTTCTTGGGCGAGAGCGAAGCGGCAGCCGCCATGGCAAAGGCCAGCTTGCCGTTCTTGCCATTGTCTGTGTAACCACCCTCCGGCTTGCCGTTGCCGTAGGAAACATTACCCCGTCCCGCCCAGCGATAGTAGTGACGCAACACACGGTGCAATTTCTCATCCGGCATGGTGGCACCGCATTCCTTGGCCAAGAGCAGAAAGGTCAGAAGGGGTACGCTACCGGCATTCAAATGACCGCCACCTCCACCGTAAGTCAGACTGGTCATCGGTGCGCGGTTGCCCCAACCGCCATTGTTTTCAGCGCGCAGAGCATTATTAACCGCGGCCTGAATCGCAGGCAGAACCTCCTTGTCGCCGGTGCGCAGGTAATATTCCGCCAAGGCCAGATTGCCGTAGCCGGCGTTCCATGTGTGAAAACCCTCCCCCATGGTCTTGGGCTTGTTGCGCGCCCATTTGCGAACGTGATCCAGATCGGATTCATCTCCCGTGGAGAGCAGGAAGAGCATACCCAAACTCCCAAAGCCCTGCACCGATCCCTCCTTCTTCAAGTAGTCGGCGTAGTTGCGCACGATCTTGTCGGACTTGGGACAGCTGAGTGGCCAGGTCGGACTGTAACTACCCAAAGGCTGGAGCTGCACGGTCAGCTCCTTGGTCGCACCACCCGGCTTGTCAGCCACCTTCATGACCATCTTACCGTCTTTTGCCTCGGCCTTGGTGATCATATTGCCGAGTTGAATGCGGGGATCTATATCCGCCAGTTTCTCGCCATTGATCGACTCAATGATCATGCCCGGCTGAAGACCCGCTTCTGCTGCCGGTGACCCAGGGAGTGTGCTATTGATCCGAATGGTGAAGTTCGGCTTGATCAAATCCAAGCTCATGCCAACCGGACCAAAACCGGTGAGAGACGTCAGCGACTTGGTTGCATCCGGTCGTTTGGAAAAGAGCGCAGGCCCTTTGTAGTAGGACTGACCAAGGCTGGTTGAAACCAACAACAAAGCCATCAGCACGCTGATCTGGGATGTGAGGGAGGGTCGCATGAGGAATTGAAATGGGGGCATCAGCAGCGCATAGCCTTGAAGACAAGAAAGTGATGTCTTGCAGCCTTTCAATAGAGCATCAGAAAGGCTCCAGAGGAAGCGTGACACGCCGGATAATCCGCACTCTACCAAGCCAAAGTATTTACAGGTTTTTATGGAAAATATTGTCATCCCGATTGATCTAATATGATTGCTTAACCCTATTCAATGAAGGATTAGAGATACCACTATCACATTTTCATGCAAATTTCTACATCTTATACCAACATGATGTGAGAATATTTCACAAAAGAGGGTCTCGCATGAAATTCTCAAGCCAAACCTCTGAAACAAGACCCTCTTGGAGTCCAATTTTCGTCATTTCTGAGAGCTGTTAATGCCGCTCCATAGCGGCCATCGGGGAGCTCTCAGCCCTGTTTTGGTGGAGAGTCCAACGTACCCCCATCTACAAAATTCGCCTCATTGATGCTCTGCCGATGGTCCTGTTTGCCACTGGCAATGTTTCCAGCCCAACGCACGATGCGACGGACCCACGGGGCGCTGTCCCAGCTGAGATGAGCAATGGTCGGGCGACACCAGCCGAAATTGGGATCTGGGTCGCCACAAATCAGGGAAACATCTTCAGGCACGCGAATACCACGATGCACTAGAAATTGTTGAACGGTCAGAAATAGTTCAATGGTGGCAGCAACAATCGCCGTGGGTGGAGTGGTCGCGAAAAGCGAATTCAACAACTGTTGAAGCTCTTCTGGATCGTTCCCAAACTTCGGCAAGTGGTAGTCCCCTACCACGACGCCTCTTGCTTCCAGCTCTTGGCGGAAAAATGCGTGCATGATGGATTCCTTATCCACCCATTGTGCCAGCATGACGATACGGCTGTGGCCGAGATCAACCAAACGCTGCAATGCCTTAGAATAGGCAACCTTCTTGCTCGGTCCGCTCCCCGCTATCGGCAAATCCGAGAATCTGCCAAACAAACCGAAGCATGGCTGCTGCTGAGCGGCAAACCACTCGAGGATTTCACGGGAGCCACCGATGACAATCCAGGCATCAGCTTCGGTCTTTTGCACGAGCCTCGCGATCCGCTTGACGTCCTTGTTGAGTCCGATTTGGGTCTTGTCCGCATAGACGGCTTGGTGCCCGGCCTCCCTCAGCTTGTGGACAAAATCGACCACATAAAAGGCCTCGGTATTGTGCACCGAATGACGAAGGACAGCCACCCGCAAAGAACGAGAGGATTGCTGGGATGCCGACCGAACAATTCGCCGGCGCTTACCATTGCCCTGATTGAGCAGTAGACCCTCCTGCTCCAATTGCTCCACCGCCCGCAGCACCGTCATGTGGCTGACGCCGAACTCTTCAGCCAAGCGGTCACGTCCCGGCAGATATTCCTGCCAGTCCCCCTTCAGGATCTTCTCGCGCATGTGCGCGGCAACCTGCTCCTTGATCGTGGATTTCTGCATGGTGCGTAGAACTACCACCACAACCTGTAAACCTATTGGCGGGGTTTCCTAGAAAAAAGTGAGTCGCTCACATCTCTCTAACCGACAATTCTGAGTGCTGACCTCTTATATAAAGGGCCTATGCAGACCTATTGCAGCGTACACTGCTGTAAGAAACGACCCCGTCCTCCTCATGAAACCATTGCTCGCAGCCATTTCTACGGCCATCGCCATCTCGACTTACTCATGGTCGGCCATCATCGTGACCTCCTCAGACGGCTTCAGCCATAGCCAAGCCACTACCAGTACTTTCAACTTTGCAAATTCCGATTTCTCCATCACGAATGCCGAGATTGCCGCGGCCGACAAACTGGTTGTGGCACTGACCTGGAGGCAGAGTGCCGTTGGATCAGGTATGACCTACGATGGTGACGCCATGACCTTAATTGCCTCGGCAAATGACGGTTGGTCATCTACACAACTTTGGTATATTGACAAATCGACTGCAACGGGTGGCGCCTTCAATTCCGGCAACTTGGCGTTTACGATTACGGGCGAGAAAAACGTGGGCGTGGGCATCATGGCTCTCACCGGCACAGCAGACGGGGTCGCCAACTTTGCCTCAGCTACGAACGACGATATCGCTTTTACGCCTGGAGCACCAAACTCGCTTGTCGTGTCCTCTTTCTCCCTAGATGACGGTGCAACGGGCAACGCACCAACCGCTACTGCTCCGAGTGGTGCGACATCGTTTTTGAGCTATGATAACGTAGGGACGAGTGACGGTGGGGCGGCCTATTGGGAGGATCAGGCGAACACCGAGACCACCTACACTTGGACTAACGGCGCGACTCAGGATTCCATGGTCATCGCCTCCTTCGCCGCTATCCCAGAACCCTCTAGTGTTCTCCTCATTGGACTTGGCGCAATCGTTCTTGCGGGACGCCGCAGGCGTTAATCAAAACGGTCTACTTCTCGCGATCTGATGAAATCATTCTTCATCCCGCTGACTATCAGCCTATTCGTCATCGCGACATCACATGCCGATGAGCGGCCAAACATCATCTTGATGATGGCGGACGATTTGGCCAATGAAGACCTCTCCGGTTACGGCAGCACTCGCATCAAAACGCCCGTTCTAGACAAACTGGCCACCGAGGGCATCAAACTCAGCAGCTTTTACTCCGGTAGCTCGGTGTGCACTCCCTCACGGATGGCATTGCTCTCCGGCGCCTACCCTGCGCGGAGCGGATGGCGCAACGGCGTGCTCTACTTTGGATTTGAGGAAAAAACCGGGATGTCACCAAGAGTCTATACGATGGCGGAGGCCTTCCGGGATTCCGGTTACCACACGGCCATTTCCGGTAAATGGCATCTCGGTGAGAAGGAGATGCGACCAGAAAATCAGGGTTTTGATTCGGCTTATTACATCTTCATGTCGAACAACCAGAATCGCGATATGTATCGCGACCGCAAGCTGGTGCAGAAGGAATGGGACAACCGCCTTTTGACGGAAACCTTCACCAAGGAAGCCATCCGAGTGATTAAAGAAGAGCGGAAAGAGCCATTCTTTCTCTACCTGCCCTGGACCGCTCCCCACTATCCGGTCGACCCCCACCCTGACTGGCAGGGCAAGTCCGGAAAAAACAAATCTGCCAAATACACCGACGTGGTAGAGGAACTGGACCATCGCATCGGCGAAATCCTCAAAGCCTTAGAGGAAAGTGGACAGGCAGACCACACCATCGTGATCTTTACCTCGGACAACGGGCGCATGTCCGCACAGGCAGACCCGAACGATGTGCCGCCCTACAGCGGTGGGAAGTGGCACGCGTCCGAAGGTGGATCACGCTTACCCTTCATCCTTCGCTACCCTCGCGAGATTCAGGCCGGCAAGCAACATCATGGCATTCTGGCAGCGATCGACCTCTTCCCAACTCTGGCCGATGCCTGCGGGGTGACCATCGACCTCCCAGAGGATGCTCAGAAAATGGACGGCATCAACCTCTGGTCGAATTTGGCTGGCAAGGAGCCCTCCCCTGCCCGCAACGAACTCCTCTACTGGCACGGCAAAGGCAAGGCCGCCGCCATCCGGATCGGCGACTGGAAGCTATTCTTCAACTATGGAGGGGGTCCAGACCCCAAGGTGAAGGATGGCCCCGAACTCTATCAACTCAGTGAAGACCCGCTGGAGGAGAACAACCTCGCCGTCAAACATCCGGAGAAGGTCAAAGAGATGATGGCTCGGGCGAAGGCATTACTGTCAGACATCTACAAGGATCCCTTACCCTTGGGCGCATGGCCGGGAGTGGAGCTCAGCAAGCCACCAGTAAAGGCCAGCAACGTTTGGGGTAAGTGGATGAACTAGCTTGCGCAAGCAAGGGGTCGGAATTGAGCGGTACTCTGCGGATCTACTCAGAAGGACTTCGCCGTGAGCACCACTTCCCCGCCCTTGGGGATCTTGAGCTCCTTGTCGCCCGTGCCGTATTTGATCTTATAGTCGCCCGCACCGGTGAGATTGCGGATCAGCGCCTCCTCCAGGACTCCATCCTTCCAGCTCATGTCGAGCTCCAAGCCGCCGCGCAGGCGCATACCCTTCACCTCCCCTGTTGACCAGGCCTTGGGCAGGGCAGGCAGCAAGTGAATGTAGCCCATGTGGGACTGGGCCAGCATCTCATTGACGGCTGCCGCGAAACCAAAATTGGCATCGATTTGGAAAGGCGGATGAGTGGTCCACAGGTTGCCGTGGGTTCTCGTCTGCAGCACGTCGGCAATCAGTTGATGCGAAATCTCTGCCTCTTGCAGTCGGGCATAGACACAGGCCTTGAACACCTTACTCCAGCCAGTCTTACCATTGCCACGCGCCTTCATGCTGACCTTCGCGGCATCGGCAAATTCGGGCGTATAGGTTGGGTGAATTTGATGACCGGGAAAGACGGCGAGCATGTGACTGACATGGCGGTGCTGACTCTTGGGATCGTCGATGTCCTCCATCCACTCCTGCAACTGACCCCATCTACCGATCTGGGGCCCAAGTAGTTTGGCGCGCTTGGCAGTCAACTCCTTGCGTAGATCCTCATCAACACCCAGCGCCTCCGCTGCATCGATGGTATTGGTAAACAGATCCCAGCACAGCTGTTGGTCGTAGGACACGCCATCGATCTGGGTGCGGTGCTGCTCGACGATCTCAATCTTGCCGGTCTCTTCGTTGAGCTTGGGGCCGTGCTCGGGTGAGGTGCCGTCGGGAGCGACCAGAGTGCCATCCGGCAGCTCCTTGAGGTGATCCAACCAAAAGTGGCTGATTTCCTTCATCACCGGATAGGCGTAGCGTTTCAGATATTCCTCATCGCGGGTGAAGGCGAAGTGATCCCAGAGGTTGTTGCAGATCCAGGCCGAGTCACCCTTCTGGAAGTAATAGGTGGAGCCACCAAAGAGGTTGTTCTCCGAGCGCATCAACCACCCGCGCTTCACACCAAGAGTTTTTTGCGTTTCCTCTTTGCGGACATCGCGGATGGAGTCGATCCATTCGGCCAAGGGCACAAAACATTCACCAAGATTCGCCTGGTCGACGAACCAGTAGTTCATCTGCAGGTTGATGTCGGTATGGAAGTCGCTGAGCCACGCAGGGCGCAGGTGGAACAACCAGATTCCCTGCAGGTTGGCGGGCAAGCCACCATGACCCGGTCGTGATGAAGAAATCATCAGGTAACGCGCATAGCGGTAGAGTAGTGCCTCGAGACAGGGATCCTTGCCGGATTCGTAGTTCTCCACTCGCTGGGCGGTGGTCATCGCCAGTTTTGTTGGCTCCTCCTTGCCGAGGACGATGGAGAAGCGATCGTATAGACTCTTGTAGTCCTTAAGGTGAGTCTTAAAGAGCTCGTCATAGGACTTCTTTGCAGCGGCATCCACCTGTGCCTTCACCTGCGCATGGGGATGGGGCCCCAGCCAGCCCTTGGCACGCTGGTTGATGTAGTTGGTGTCCGCACCAAGGATCAGGACGAGTTCGTCGCATTTCTCAAAGACCATGCGGTCTTCTTTGGTGCTGATTTTGCCACCCTGGTTGAGCACTCGCACCTGAGCCTCGTAGCTCAGGTTGATGATTTCCTCATCGGCATACTCCCGACCGCGCAGACCCTTCGCCAAAAACTTGGGCCACCAGAAGAGATCCTTGCTCTCCCCCTTCAAGGTCAGCGTGTTGCCCTTGGCTTCAGTGACAATCCCCTCCATCGCCTCCTTGGCATGCCCTTGTTCGGCGGCAAAGGACGAACGATGCATGCTATCGAGCCAGAGTTCGCCGGAAAGCGCACCCGGCTTGTCAGCCTTGAAACGCATGACAATGACCTGGTCTGGATAACTCGCGAAATACTCTCGGGTGTAGGTCACCCCGCCTGAGTCATAACTGACAGTCTGCAGTGACTGACTGATATCCAACTCGCGGCGATACTTGCTGACATCCTGATGATCGAGTTTCACGTAAAGATCACCGAAGGGCTGGTAGCCACCGGTCCGATGCTCGTTACCCACCCACAGGGAGTCTTCATTGAACTGAATGCGCTCCACGTCCGTGGTGCCAAACACCGTGCAGCCCAAACGACCGTTACCAATGGGAAAGGTCTCCTTAGACCAAATAGTGTCGAGGGACCGCAGATTCTTGGCCGCAGCCTCGTTGACCATCACCGGTTTGTCCGCCCAGAGCTTGTGGTCTGCAGGATCAGCCTGCACCCCACCCATCATGAGCGCGGTCAATAATCCTAATTTATTCATGGTCGAGGTCTGCATGGTCGAAATGAATACGCATTCATGGGGATAATACTTACTTCCCAAATCCTGACATATCCATGTTTGAGGGATACGATTCCCAGAGCTTATCAGGGCTTGCGGGCTCATGATAGCAGTGATTTCCTCTTCAGCAACGAATGCACCTGCGCCTCTCTGACCAAGAACTCGCGACCCTGATCCAAATGGTCAGTCTGGCCGCCGACGTCGCGGCCTGGAATCGCAAGGACGGCGCCCAGCATCAACTCGGCGACTTCGAATCTCTGGAATCCAAACTTCTCTCCAAAGCCGCCCAAAACGGGCTTGGGGATCTGATCGAATTCGATACCGAACATCAGCGCTACCGTCTACGCATCGATCTTGAGGAGCCCTTATTCTTCCAGCAATGCTACGAAGAATTTCGCAACGAGAGCTTCTGGGACGAACTTGCCATCCGCCTCGCCGACCGGGATCTGGTCAAGGCCATCGGCCAGAAGCAATGGGACGCCCTGAGCGAGGAAGAGCGCCGTGCCCGCACCAAGGACATTGAAAAGCGCTACTGGGACGAATTCACCAAACGCGGTGTCGACCGCGTGATCATGCTGCATCCCCGCGAAGAAGGCTGACTCCGACTTTCACTCACCCATGAACAGCATCCTCGAAACCACCGCCTCCTGGGTCCGACCACACCTCACCCTGATCGCCTTTTCCTTCGTCTGCACCCTGCTGGTGCTCTACGGCAACGAGATCACCCGCCTGTGCAAGCACCTGATGCGTACTTACCCCTTCTGGCTGCGTGTCTTGATTTTCATGATAGTCAGTGGTATCGGCTACGGCTGGGCCACCAGTGAACTCACTGAGCTCATGCACAACCATGTGCTGGCCGCGGCCGGGAAATGGCTCTTTGTCTGGGTGCTGCTGATCTTTATCGGCCTGGGTTTGCTGGCCGACCGCAAGAAGCAGGTGTAGCCCACCCAAGCCCTTCTTTTTCTTGGGTTTTGCGCAACTTACGATAGATTCTCGGGTTAAATACGTTGAGCTATTGTCTTAACCCCTCTGCAACCCATG
>CAZIPY010000224.1:0-3073 GCA_964541125.1 uncultured Luteolibacter sp.
TCAGTCGAGCCGGTTTGTCAGGAAACTCCTTGTGCTCCGGCTTCCCCTCGAGTTCCGCATGCCACTGGAACGGCTTGTCGCCGAAATCGAGCTCGATCTTGCCCTCGGTGATGGGCTCGTAGCGGATCGGTTTGCCGGGAGCCTTGTCGATGTTCGCCTTGCCGTCCTCGATGATCAGCTCGCCGCTTACCAACACGAAGGGGATGCCCTTGGTGTAGGAGCCATTCATGCCCTTTTTCATCGACGAGGTCTCCGTGATGGTGTCGGGATTGAAGATGGTGATGTCGGCGATCATGCCCTCCTGCATGCGGCCGCGCTCCTGCATCGCCTTGAGGCCGACCCGCGAGAAGTACTTGGCCGGAATGTAGGAGGCGTTGTTGACGATATCCATCAACGGGATCTTCTGCTCGCGGGCTTCGCGGAAGACAATCCCGTAGGTGCCCGAGTTGCGCGGGTGGCCACCGTAGTCCTTGAAGTCTGCGGTGATCGGAAGCGGTTCGCCATCGACGAGGTAGCCGACGATATCGTTGGCAATGGCGATGTCCTTCATGTGGGGCCATTTCTTGAGGTCTTCGTCCGGGCGCACCTTGATGAAGATTGGCTTGCCGGGATCTTCTTTTTGCTCCTTGAAAAACTGCTCCTCGGACTCGTAGAGCTCACCCGTAACCGTGTCGAAGATGTCGCGGGTCACCTCGATGTTGTTCTGTTTGATCTTGTCGGGAAGAAGCTGCGGGGTGGCGATATTCGGGTTGCCGGTCACGGCGGGATAATATTCGGCGAAGATATCCATACCCTGCGCCTGGAGACGCCGGGTCATCTCGTAGATCTCCTCCCATCCCTGGTTCTGGATGTGTGAGAGGATGAGCGCCCCATCCAGGGAAACCGCGTTAGCGATCACCTCGCTCGCTCCTAGCGAATAGTAGCGAGGCAGGCTCTCGGTCGGTCCGAAGCGGGTGTGGGCGCCGAAGAAGCGGTTGTACTTCTTCGCCATCTTCTGGAGGGCATAGAGTTCCTTTGGGTAGGTGTTGTATCCCATATATCCCACCGTCGTGTTGACGGTGATGGCACCTGCGCGCAGGCCCTTTTCATACATGATCAAGGTCTCAGCCAACTCGAGTTTTGTCGGCACATCGAGCGCCCAACTGGCATGCCCGTCGTCCTTCTCCGCAAGACCACGGGACTTGAGGATGAAGGTGGGATCGGAAGCCACATCGATATCGACGCCGTCCATGATGACGCGGCGGATCTCCTCGTGCCCCATGCCGGTGCCGAAATTGAGGAAGGACTTGGCCTCGTATTTTTTGTAGAAACGCTCCGCGTCCGCCACGCCACTCTCGGTGTCGAGGATGGTGGTCGTGCCATCGTGGGCCATCATCTTCTGGTCGAACCCGCCGAAGGAGTGGCAGTGGGTGTTGATGAAGCCCGGCACAACCGCATGGCCTTTCGCGTCGATGGTCTTTTTGCCCGTGATCTTTTTCTCGGTGATCCTGTGGATCCGGTCGCCTTTGATCCCGACGTTACGCACGCCGTCGAAGTTCGTCTCCGGATCCATGACCCGACCGTTGAGGATCACGAGGTCGTAGTCCTGAGCTTGTGCCTGCGGGCAATGCAAACAAGAGAACGCTGAAAGTAGGGCGAAGGCGAATCGTGTTTTCATAGGCTCATTGAGAGTTGGTTTTGCAGAATGAGAGTGGAGTCTCTTGGTAAATTCTCCATACAAGTGCTCGCGTTGCCAAGATTCTCAGACTCTTTAGGATTATCATTTGGCGCCAAGATTGATACTATTCTGTCCCAAATGAAGTGCCTTCCACTCGCCGAAGTCAGCGCCCTCCAGCCCTTCGTCGCCTACCTCGCGGCGAATGGCGGGGACGTCTTGCGCTACTCGGATCGCGCCGGGATCCCCCGAGGCATGATGGAGACGCTTGAAGGTCGGGTCACCAAAGTGCAGGCCACGAACTTTCTGGAATTCAGCCGGGAGATCGAGGGCGTCCCGGACCTTGGTTTCCGTGTAGGTGAGAGCTTTGGCCCCGATCAGATGGGCGCTCTCGGTTACGCGATGCGCGGCAGCGCAACACTGGCTGAAGCATTGGACATCCTCGCGGTCCACCTGAAGGACTGGTGGGGAGGAACGCGTGCTTGGGTGGATCGATGCGGAGACCGCGCTTGGCTCCGGGTGATTGGCAACGACAAGCTCGGACTCCCGCGAGATGTTGCGAACCAGAATGGCATCTTCATCCTGATACACATCATTCAACTAGCTGCCGGTGATGGCTGGATCCCGGCTCGGATCCGGATTCCCAAGACTCAGGGCAACCTTCACGAACAGCATAGGGCAACGGGGCAGTCGGAACCGGTGTTTGACAGCGAGGAGATTGCCGTCGAGTTCCCCGCATCCCTGCTGGCCGAGCCGCTACTTGAAGCGCCCACAGCGTCGAACGCGAGCGATATTCAACAGCACCCACTGGACGCGATCGAAGCTCTCAGCGAAGTGCTGCAGGATCAAGTCCTCCACGGCCATGTCCCTGGATTCGCGACGGCAGCCGACATCGCCTCGACAAGTAAGCGCACTCTGCAGCGGCGACTTGCGGACGAGGGGCTCACCTATCGGCGCCTATTAGACAGGATCCGCTTCTCCGTCGCGCGGGAGCGACTCATCGAGGATCTCAGCGCCCCCGTGAAGGAAGTCGCACGGGTTGCTGGCTTCTCGAACTCCGGAAACTTCATCAGATCGTTCCGCCGCATGACCGGAATGACGCCGGGCGAGTATCGACTCCGATCGCAGATCGATCGGCAGTGACTGGCACACAGATTGCCAAGTAGATTGTGCTGCTTCGAACCGGTTAGGACAGGGGTGATGTTCCCCTAGCCTCGGAAAGCCCCATATTACCCGAAAGAGCCCGGAAATGTCGCACGCACGAACCGGCGAATACTCCTATAACCCGTTGATTATCAAGCAGTGGAGGCGAGGGGAGTCGAACCCCTGTCCTTGAAGCCGTCTACCACGAGCGTCTACATGCTTAGGCGGTCATTGGTTTAAGGTCGGACTTCCCGGCCGCCAGGGCGGTCTGACCCG
>CAZIPY010000225.1:0-5031 GCA_964541125.1 uncultured Luteolibacter sp.
GGGATTGGAGGCCGCCCAAGCCGTTCAGAGACTCGGACTGAAGGCATCCATCGTCGAGCGCGCGGACTTCCTGATGCCGCAGCAACTCAACCGACCCGCGGCCGAACTTCTCCAAAGCACGGTACACTCTCAGAAGATCGAGCTTCATCTCGGAATCTCATCGACCTCCATCGAGGAGGCCGACAACGGACTCTGTGTTCAGCTCGATAAGACCCGCCGTGAAGACATCGGCATGGTGATCATCTCCGCAGGTATCACCCCGAACAGCGAGCTCGCAGCCGAAGCCCATCTGCATGTCGGCGCCCGCGGTGGTGTGATCGTCAACCGTCATCTTGAGACCGAGGACCCCGGCATATTCGCGATTGGCGAATGTGCCTTGATGGACGGCCGCATCTACGGACTCGCTGCCCCCGGATTCATGATGGCTCGACATCTCGCCGCACGTCTGGCCGGTGACAAAATCAAGCCACTTGTCGACCCCGACATGTCAACGCGGCTCAAGATGCTCGGCGCCAACGTCGTCACCATCGGCAACCCCCTCGAAGAAGGAAGCCGTCACGAGTACACCGAGGACGGGATCTACCGCATGGTGCTGACCAACTCAAGATCCGAACTGATCGGAGCCATGGGAGTCGGCACTTGGGAGGAATCCGGTCGAGTCCACTCACTCTTCGAAGAGCGTGCGAGGCTCCGCGAAAGTGAGATCCTACGTTTCAAGGAAGAAGGATCCCTCATCCTCCGCGGCAAGCTCAGCCAGATCGCCCACTGGCCCGACCAACGCATCGTCTGCAACTGCATGGGCGTCACCAAGGGAAAGCTTGTTAGTTGCATGGCTCAGTGCGGATCCGATCCCGACCAATTGGCGGCCGTAACCGAGGCATCCACCGTCTGCGGCTCCTGCCGCCCCCTCGTCGAGGAACTCTGTGGAGAATCCCCCACGGCGAAGGCACCGGTCGGATCGCGCGGCCTCCTCATTTCCTCGATCATTGCGCTGCTCTTCGTACTTGTCACCATCGTCATGCCCGCCCCGGCCATGGCCGACTCGGTCGAATCCTTCCGCTACCAGCTCGAACAACTCTGGCGCGACAACCTGCTCAAGCAGATCACCGGCTTCACCCTTCTCGGCGTATTCGTCATCGGCCTTCTGCTGTCCCTGCGTAAGCGGATCCGGTGGTTCCGCATCGGCCACTTCGCCCGCTGGCGGGTCTTCCATGCCCTTTTTGGCGTCATCTCTTTGATCATCCTCTTCGCCCACACCGGGTTCCGGTTTGGCCACAACCTGAACTTCTGGCTGATGTTCACCTTCGTCGGAATCAACCTTGCCGGCGCAACTGCAGGCATCGTCTCCGCGATCGAAAGCCATGGCACGTCCGCCCTCGCCCTGAAGGTCCGCCGTTTCCGCCCTGCACTCGTGTGGACCCACATCGTCCTCTTCTGGCCACTCCCCGTACTGCTCACCTTCCACATCCTCTCGGTCTACCTCTACTAGATCCCCCGTGATGATTCTCACAAAGAAAGCCATTCCCATCGTCGCCTTCCTCGTCATCACCATTGGCGGCGCCACATGGCTGAACCATCTCTTCTTCAGGAGCGAGGACAAGACTGCACTGCTCCCAGGGGCCACCACGCACGGTCACTACCAGATCGAGCTCGAATGCGGCGCCTGCCACACCAATGAGAAGAAGGAGAACGTCTTCACCTCGTCGGGAGTCGACAACAAGTCATGCAATGCCTGCCACGGTGAGGACCTCGAGAAGTATAGTGACTCCCACCCCGTCCGCAAATTCCGCAACCCGGAGAACGCCGTGTTCCTCGAACACGTCGACGCCTCCAGCTGCATCAGTTGTCACACTGAGCACAACCAGAAGGTCACCGGAGAGATGGGGCTTACCCTTCCCGCAGACTACTGCGCCCACTGCCATCAGGTCACCCTCGAGAACCTCGAGTCCCACAAGAACCTGAAGTATGACTCCTGCGCCACCGCTGGTTGCCACAACTATCATGACAACATGGCCCTCTCTCCCGGCTTCCTTACCAAGCACTACGGGGAAGCCGATATCCTGCCCGAACCGAGGACCAAGGCAGTCAACACCTTGGCACGCTGGCTCGCGGAAGGAAACAAACCCCGAGCACCCCTGACTCTTGCTGATGCCGACGCACCACCCGAGCATGCAGCAGAATCATCCCATGTGAACGACTGGATCGATTCGGCTCATTCGAAGGCCGGAATCAACTGTTCTGACTGCCATGAAGGCCTGAACGGCACCGAATGGATCGCAAAACCTGACCAGAATTCATGCAACTCATGCCACGGATTCCAAGTTGAAGGTTTCCTGAAGGGCAAGCATGGCATGCGGTTGGCTTCATCCTCCCTGTCTCCCATGACCCCCGCGGACGCCCGCCAGGACATGAAAAAAGAGGCTCACCACAAAATGCTCGATTGCAGCGCCTGTCACCAGGAGCACCGGTATGATCGGGAGTTCGCAGCCCATCAGGCCTGCATCCAATGCCACGACGATGAACACAGCCGCAACTACAGCCAATCCGCACACAGCAAGCTTTGGCTTGCCGAACTGGATGGTTCGGGCGCCTCAGGCTCCGGCGTCAGTTGCGCCACCTGTCACCTTCCCGCCCACCGCTTGGGCGATCATCACGCGATCAACCACAACCAGAACAACAATCTAACACCGAACGAGAAGATGCTTCGGAGCGTCTGCCTGAACTGCCACGGACTGCAGTTCTCCATGGACTCCCTGGCAAGTGAGAACCTCATTCGAAACAACTTCAGCCAGTCACCCGATCAGAAGCACCCCGGAATCTCGTGGGCCCTCAAGGCCGCCGTCCAGAATGGAAACCAAGAGATCATCGACCTCAAGGAATGGCTCGAGGCCAACCCGGGAAGAGCCAAACACGATTTCGAAGCGCAGGAAGACAACTCCCGATAAATACACAACCACGCACCATGAAACGCACCGCCGCACTCGCCGCACTCCCCGCTCTTGCCATCACTGCCGCCTCGATCACCTCGTGTGACTCGGGCGGAGGGGAGGCAGCATCCACCTCAGCCGGCTACAACGAGGAGCAGGTCGCAGAGGCCCTCTACACGGTCCTCAAGTCCGATCGGAAGGTCTACGCATCGAAGATCGTCAACCGCCTCGTCAACGACGAGAAAGTCATCAAGGCCCACGAAGAGTGGCAGGAGAACCAGGCCCTCCTTCTTCCCGCCCAGTTCTTCCGCGAGGGAGCCGAGGAAGTCGATGGAGCCGAGAAACCTTTCGAGTTTTCCTACTCTCTGCAATCGACATGGCCGCTCAACTACGAAAACGCCAAGAAGAAAACTCCAGCCGTCGAGGAAGGACTCAAGGCCGTCTCCGACCCTGAAAGCGAGTACTACGCGAAGAAATGGACCGGCGAAGAGGAGATCGCGGGACAGAAATACTTCGTCGGAATCTATCCTGACCGCGCCGTCGCTCCGGCATGCTGGGAGTGCCACAACAACCACGAGAACCGCAAGCCTGAGTATCCCGAGTTCAAGAAGGGCGACGTGATGGGCGGCATCGTGATTCGTATTCCCAAAGCTGACTGAACCAACTCACTCGCCTTGCTGAAGAAAATATCCATCGCATCGTTGGTTACCTCCTGCCTGTTCACCGCTTGCGGTGAGCGGGAGGAGGCAAATGCACCTCAATCGCCAACCACCGCAGGCGAACACGCGACCCACCCATCTGACTGGATTCCAGATGATACTCAACTCGCCGCGGGCCGCTCCATCTATGTCGTGGAGTGCTCCCTGTGCCACGACGAGGGCGAAGAGGGAGCCCCGAGTCTGAGCGATGGGGAGCAGTGGAATACCAGGCGCACCCAAGGCGAAGCCATTCTGATCAAGCATGCCATCGAAGGCTTCATCGGGAAAGATGGAGAAATGCCCGCTCGCGGGGGGACCGACAGTCTGAGCGACGAAGAAGTCACCAATGCGGTCCGCTACATGCTTGAAGCCACAGGACGAACTCAAGACACATTCACCGAACCATGATCTCTTTCTTCAAGAAACTCTTCGGTCACAATCCGACCGAACCAGCAACCACCGAAACCATGAGTGAACCAGAATCCGCCGAAGGACCGTTGACCGAAGCCCAGAAGAACCTCGTCCAGGAATCCTGGGAAAAGGTTGTGCCCATTTCCGAGACCGCCGCTGAACTCTTTTACGCCAAGCTCTTCGAGCTCGATCCAGCACTGAAACCGATGTTCGCCAACTCTGACATGAAGGAGCAGGGCAAGAAACTCATGCTTATGATTGGCACGGCCGTCAAAGGCCTCGATACCCTTGGAGAACTCGTGCCCGCTGTTCAGGCCCTCGGAAAACGCCACGTCGGCTATGGCGTCAAGGCCGAACACTACGACACCGTCGGAGCGGCTCTACTGGATACTCTCGAGAAGGGTCTTCAGGACGCGTTCACACCCGACGCCAAGGAAGCATGGACGATCACCTACACAACTCTAGCAACCGTGATGAAAGAGGCTTCCTACGGCCCCGAAGCAGCCTGAGCTGCACTTCTCCAACCGCCTGACAGCTTCCTCCAGTTTGTGAGGCCGCTGCAAAAGACCCGCCGGTCCATCCCAAGGTTGGACCGGCACTGGGACGCCTCGTCCCACCCGACGAATCCCGCACTCGTCAGACGTCGACAATCACGCTGAAATCACCGTGATTTGCAAGAACCGGCCCTCCATCTCGCCATTCTGATCCTCGCCTTCCTCTATGCGAGTGTCGGGCATGCCGGGGCGTCCGGCTACATCGCCGCGATGAGCCTGGCTGGGGTTGCGATTCCTGAGATCCGCCCGGCAGCACTGATGATGAACCTTGGCGTGGCGGTGTTCGGCATGTGGCACTTCATCCGGGGCAAGCACCTCAACTTCGCCCTCACCTGGCCATTCCTTGTCGCCGCCCTGCCCTTCGCCCTGCTCGGCGGGATGATTGCCATTCCACAGAAGCCGCTGAGCCTGATCCTTGGCGGGGTCCTGCTCTTGTCGGCG
>CAZIPY010000226.1:0-1619 GCA_964541125.1 uncultured Luteolibacter sp.
TCGAGTCTTCCGCGTGGCATTCGTAGCATTCCTTGACGAGGACCGGGCGCACCCGTTCTTCGAAGAATTGGAGGTCCTCCGAGGAGAGGTCCGTCGCCGCCAGGGACGGCCCGGTCACCACCACGCCCAGGAAGGCAAGGATGGACAAAGGAGTAGGGGTTTGGGCCATGATTGGAAGGTTCGGAGGCCTGGGGCCCCGCTTGCCGGAAAAGCTACCACAGATGCATTGTGAGACCAGCCCCACCGGACGACACTACTCCTCCCCGCAAGGGACCGATTTTTCAAGGTGAAGCGGGGGAAAGTGCCGCTGAGCTGGCATCTTCCTTCGGCCGGCGCCAAGGCGATGACGGAGACCGGGCTCGGGGAAGGGAATTCGGTGGGTCCATCCCCAATCGCGCTCTTGCGCGGGGCGGGGGTCTCTGCCACAGATGTGCAGCGTCCTGCCGCTGCCAGCGGTCCGGTTCCCAAACTCCGCTTCAGACCTCCGCCATGCTTCCTTCGACGTGCCCGTTCCTACTCGGCTCGCTACCCCTTGACTCCGCCGTCGACAGCGTGTGGTCCTTCTTCGCGGTCGGCGGCCCCTTCATGGTGGCCATTATCGCCTGCCTGTTCGTAGCCCTGACGGTCATCATCTTCAAACTCCGGACCCTGACCCGTGACCGGATCGTTCCCGATGACCTGGCCGGGGAGGTCGACCGCTTCGAAGAATTCCTCCGCAACGGCTCACTCAGTCAACTGGAAGAGCAGTTCAATGGCGGCGAAACCTCACTGGCCCGCCTCTGTGCCACCGCACTCAGCAAATCCCATCTTCCGCGCAGCGAGGTGCAGCTCGTGGTTCAGTCCCGCGCCCGGGAAGAGGTGGTGAAAATGAACGCCGGGCTCCCGGTTCTTGAGGTGATCATCAATATCGCGCCGCTGCTTGGGCTTCTCGGCACCGCGAGCGGACTGGCCCTCGTCTTCCGTGACCTCGGGGCGGATGCCAACCACGCCGAGATTGCGAAGGGGATTTTCATGGCCCTGAGCACCACCATCGTCGGTCTCGCCGTCGCTGTTCCCTCCGTCATCGCCCACAGCCACTTCAGCCGGAAGGTCGAAACGATGGCGGCGCGCCTGGAGGTTCTCCTGAGCCACGTCATTTCCGCCACCCATCCGGGAGCCCAACAGCAGGGGCAGACCCCGTAAGCCTCAGTCGGCATGGAGTTCTACACACAGACGAAGAAGAAGCTGACGATTCCGATCATGCCCTTGATCGATATCTTCGCGATCCTGCTGATCTACTTCATCGTCTCCACCAACTTCAAGAAACCGCGACCCGTCCTCACCATCGACCTGCCCACGGTCCGCGACATGCCGACCGAAACAGTGACCGAGCAACGGGCAGTCCTTTCGGTCGCGCGGGACGGGCGCATCACCCTCGACCAGACCGAGATTCCACCCGGTTTGCTCACCACTTGGCTGGGGGTCTTTCTCGAAAAGAACCCCAATGCACAACTCGAACTCCGCGCCGACCAAGGCGTTACCCTCGAACAGCTCTTTGGTGTCTGGGACGCGTTGACCGAAGCAGGAATCAGGATTAAGGACGTCCCGGCCCGCATCGAGCTTCCTGTCGAGGCCGGAGC
>CAZIPY010000227.1:0-18835 GCA_964541125.1 uncultured Luteolibacter sp.
CGCCGTCAGCACAAGTTCGAGGCTTGAAGCGAACGTTTCAATGAATCAGCGCAAGTTATCACTGGAAACAACCGTTCATAGAGGCATGAAATTCACGACGATCCTACTTGGTTTGACGACCTTGTGCGCCCTCGGTCAGCCCAAAAGTGCCGACCCCGAATCCAAGTGGCTCAAATGGAAACGCCCTGTGGACAACCCGGTTTTCAGTACAACCATGGGCAATAACCACGACTCGGTCCTCTTCGTGGAACCGGAGTTGGAGTACCCTTATCACCTCATTGTCAGCCACACCCCTAAAGCGGCACACCTGTGGCGCGCCAAGAAGTTCTCCTGGGATAGCAAGGATTGGGAATTGGTGGATCGCAATTACAAGATTGGCAATCACTACGAATACGATGATGGAGTGAAGGTGGGGGACACCTACTACATTTATGAGGCGGGTAAGGTTTATACCTTCAAAGGCCCGCTTGAAGAAGCCAGTGGTAAATGGAAGGTGGCTGGTAAGTTTCCCGCCAAGGACTGTGATGACATGGGTGTGTGGTATGAAGACGGCAAGTTTCACATCTTCGGCGAACGCGGCCACTTCCCTCATGGCCCGGATGGCACCAGCTTGACACACTTTGTTTCCGATACGGGACTTGGCGACTGGAAGCTGGTCAATGCCAAGGCGGTCGACCCCAATCCCGACGGCGGCAACCGCTTCGGAGTGGGGGACACCACCATCATCAAGGTGGACGGCATGTATTACCTGTTCTGTGACCGTGAAGAGAAGGGGGTGCCCTACCGCGTAACCGCTTGGCAGAGCAAGGCGATCGACAAGCCCTTCGAGTATCTCGGAGTCGCCTTCGAACCTCGATCCGATGAGGAGGACGACTGGGACAACTATCGCATCCAGGATGCGGACATCGCCTACATCCCTGAAATGAAGCGCTTTGTCATGACCTGCAACATGATGGATAAGGACGGAAATCCTGGTGGTGACTTTCCAACCCTCAAAAAGAACGAGAGTCGAGTGATTGGCACCTTCGTATCCGAATGGGAATGGGAGCCGAAGAAGTAGTCTGCTTTATTCGCCGGGCCTCTTGATGCCGCCACTGCCTTTGGAGATACCTGCTGGAAGTCCCGGAGTGCCGGGCTGAAGGGTGCCGGCCGGCTTGTCTTCTTCAGGTTTGGTCGAAGTAGTGGGGCGTGGTTTTTTGGAGGCCTTCGCAAGAGCTCTTTCAGTCTGCTTGAGCGAGTCCTCAAGCTTGTGCTTCTCATTTCGAAGGTCCGTGATCTGAGCACTCGCCTTGTTGAGTGCGGTTTCGTTCCGCTTAAGCTTCTCCGACGCTGTCTTCAGATCCTGCTCCGCCTGTTTCGCCTTGGATTCAGCGGATTGCTTGTCTGCTTTCGCGGTTTGAATGCCTTCTTCGAGTATGGCGATCTTCTCGTTGAGGTCCTCTTTCTCCTTCTTGAAGCTGGCCCGTGCGGCGCCGAAGCCCATGGCTGCGGCAGCGCCGAGCATGATCATGGTCAATATGCCATTTTTCATGCCTAACACATACGATTGTCCACTGTGATCCGTCCACTACAATTCATCCCGCAAATTCCTGCTGAGGAAATGGTCCGGCTAGGAATCGAACCTAAACCTAGGGATTCGAAACGTAGTGAGCGAAATGGTGACAGGTTCAGTTCGGCTTGATATATTGTCCCAATGCCAAATGCCAAGCCAGCAGTAATCTTGCCTGTGAGCCCTGATGAAATCAGGATGCTTGTAGAGGCTAAGGAGGCTGGGAAGCTGGATTTTGAGAATATGTCTGACGAGGAGCGTCAGAAGGCAGGTGCAAGAGACTTGCTAAGGGCAACGAAAGCTTTGCTCAACCCTTTGACGAGGGTCGGCTGATTGCATGTATAGAGAGGGCAAGGTCATAAAGCAAATACGCATGTCTTGAATAACCCAGACCTTTATCCATGAAGACTTATATGCTCTCTGCCTGGGTGCTCTTAATTGCGCCGCTTCTAACGCAATGCGCCAATGTTGTGTATGCTGTGGAAAACCATGAGCAAGACACATCTCCAAGCCACTACAAATTCAATTACGGGATAGGAGATTCATTTGTATTGCTGAAACCTATGTATGTCGTGAAGAGTGATTGGATTACTTACGTTCTCCAGGAACCTGATTATGCCACCCCTACCATTGAAGAGTATTTGAAGGGAATTCAGCGGCATGACGAAGTTGTGCTGCTTCTTGAGACAGGATCAAAAATCACTCTCTTGGAGAGAAA
The DNA here is from genome assembly GCA_964541125.1 of uncultured Luteolibacter sp. GTDB lineage: Bacteria > Verrucomicrobiota > Verrucomicrobiia > Verrucomicrobiales > Akkermansiaceae > Luteolibacter. The sequence continues at coordinate 2,268 of CAZIPY010000227.1, forward strand.
ATGGTGGTCAATATCTGGACCTGAGGAACACTTCAAAGTTCCTGGTTTTGAAAAATCGGTCATAGCAATTGGACTGAAAGTTCACCCGGAGAGAAGCGATCCGGATCACTCAATTAGATTCCACTATGACACGAGTTTGCTTAAACGGGTTGAATCCAGAAACAGGTCAGTCGATGCGGTTAACACCACTGCTGTTCCACAAGGCGAACAATAACCAAATCTTGGAGAGGAAAAACAATCATCGCATCAAGCCATGTCAAATAGCCTAGGATCGCCTACGAAAAGAGAGATGCTTGGATATGGCATTAAAATCACTGGGCTGTTCTTTGTTGTCCCTATCTTGATGGTTGGACTGGCGACTTACCTCTTTCTATTTGTCGAGTGGAAGACGGCAGTGGCAGAAGTTAAACTTCCTGGGCATGGCTCATTGGAAGTCGCAATGACCGAGGATTGGGATATTTCTACTCAATATTTTGTGCGAGTTCGGGGCGGGGAAGAGGAACTCAGAGATTGGACATTCATCGCGTCCGTATTCGGATCTCCGAAGAATGTCGAAACCTCAGTAGATGCGAGCGGAAGGTATGCAGGGGCCTCCTTCATTGTTGAAGATGATGAGTTTGTAGTGATTTACGACTCGAAAGATGCAGAAGTATGGTGGTTGCCAGGCGGCCGACACTCCATCAGCCAGAATACCCATGGCTGGGAGTTGCTCTATGCACAGAATCCGCGGTTTGCAGAACCCCCACAGTAGTAGTTGTATGCAGCTAACCCCAATTTCCTTTCCTCGGCGTGTGTGGTGGGTTAGGTGTGTGTGCGATGGTTAGAGCTTTTTTTATTCTGACGGCATTTGCTGTAGCGTCAGCTCCCGCTGCTAATGCTGACGCCAAACGAGATTTCATCCACCATCAGATCATTGATGGTAAGGAAGATGAGGTTCGTCGAAAAATTTCGAAATTCCCATCACTTCTTACTGTTCCATACACCAAGCGCAGTAAGGTGCTTCCCATGCATCATGCGGCTCAGTATTCGAGTGCAGCGCTCGTTAAATTCATGATCGAGAGAGGAGCTGACTTGAATGCCAAGTGCTACAATGATTTCACAGCTCTCCATCTTTGCCAGTCTCCCGAGTCGGCAAAAGTTCTGATTGAGGCGGGGGCTGATGCCTCATGCGCTTCCAGCTTTGGTCAAACTGCACTACAATATGTCGCGCTAAGTGGGCGCAAACCAGTAGCAGAAGCGATGATCAAGGCGGGGGTTGAGGTAGATGTGTTGACTGCGACCGCTATGGGTATGTCTGAGGAAGCCATGCGATTGGCGAAGGCAGATCCCAAGTTGCTCGAGACAGCCAGGGGATTTTCACTCAATCGTAACGAGTCCCCACTGGGTATTGCTGCATTCACCGGAAATCTTGAGCTCGTGAAGGTTTTTGTAGAGTTGGGCGCGGATGTTAATTCATACAGTCGCTATCCATCGGGCGGAGGTGGGCATACTCCACTTACTAATGCTGTTTCGGCAGGCCATGAAGACGTGGTTGAATTTCTCCTACGGCAAGGCGCGGATCCCAATGTTGAGGTGGGGAAATTTCAATCGGGTCTGCTCGAGTTGTCTCGAAACGAGAAAATAGTAGGGATGCTGAAAAAGGCGATGGCGGCCAAGCAACCAAAGCCCGGGGAAGACTAGGATGAAAATATGGACCACCATATTAGCTTGTTGTGTAGCCCTCGTGTGCCTGGATGCGGCCCGTGCTCAGGATAAACATGAAGCTGCAGTAAGCATCCAGGTCGCGGGGTATGTCTCCAAGCCCAAGCAAGTTCGAGTCGATGTTAACATCACGATTGCTGGCTTCTTCAAGTTGGCTGGAGCCAATGAGTTTTCAGACGGGCGTAGGCTGGTGATCGTCCGCCACGAATGGCATTATGCGGAAGCTGATGCCAAGAGCGAGACGACGGCGCGGGAATTAGTCGTGAATCACGATGCCAAGGTTTCTAGCCTTGGCCTCAAAAATGGGGACGTTGTCTGCTTTGTGATGAGGAGGCCAGTTGGGAAATAATCCAATGCGAGTTCATCATGCCTTCCATCCACCAAATCCAATTGAAGCCGAAGAGCTGTGGTGTTAAGGGTGTAGGTGAACCCACTATTCGCTCAATTTGATTGTTATCGGCATTACCGACGTCGCGATTCTACTGATCGTAATGTCTCCCTTTTCAATTTGGAGGGGTGTCCAACTCAAGCGATCCGGAAAGAATTTTGGATTAAAAGCGCATCTTGCATCACCTCCTTTCTGGATCTGGATATCCACGGTGGGATTCATGCTCGCCATGGCAAGCGATCGGATTCCGGCCAAAAGGCATCTATGGCATTCGATGGATGAGCGATATCTCCCATTTCTATTCCTGATAACGGTTATTTCAGGAGTTGCAATCGTAGCGATACTGCGAATTTCTTTAGTTCACCTGGGGGCGTCAATGAGCAGCGTGCAAAAATCATGGCAATGCCAAGCTGAGGAAGGCGCGGTAGAATGAACTGGATGATGAGAGAGCTCGGGATGATTTTTGTGATATCCACGGCGCTATTGCCTCTATCATGTTCCCACTACGTCGCAGCGAAGAATCCTGAAAATTACTCGGCCTGTTCTGAGATGAAAACAGGGCAGAAGTCGATTGATGGATTTTGGAAAGACTTTCAGGTAGCCTTGCGGGAAAGGGATATGATGGAGGTTTCGCGTTTAACGAAATTCCCGCTAGATGTCGGCTTGGCTGAGATTGAGGGCTTTGAAGGAATTGAAAATCGAGAGGGATTTGAACGACACTTTGAATCCATATTTCCGTTGCAAGCCATTGAATCGATCTTGAATGCAAAGCCTCCAACGAAAGGCAAAAATCACTCAGAAACTTGGAGTTTTAGCCATCACCAGCCAAACCAGGCTTCAGAGGAGGAATGGAGCATCATCTACAGTTTTTCGGTCATTGAGGATGGTAGTATTAAGATGACGGCAATCAATTTCGCGGGGTGACCATCAATGGATGTCCGAAGTCTAAGCAGTGCGTAAACAGCTCACCTCAGAAGCTGTCATCCCAATTTCCTTCCCTCGCTGAATGTGATGGAGTAGGGTTCAGGGTGATGTCTTGGATGATCCATCTGCTGATTGTTCTCTGCGCGTTGGTGGCCTGTGATTCACATAACCTTAACGAAGCTTGGGTTGAGGGTGATGGGGGTATCGGCCAAGAGCTGGAATCCTTGCCGAGTGGCCAACATGAGCAAAAGCTCGTCCTGGCAGTAGATGGAGGCCTGAGCATTCGTGCTCAGATCAAAGAAGCCGCAGAGAAGGGAGGGCGACTAGTGATAGGGCAAGGCGATGACGGGCATTTAATGCATTTCAAGGCTTTGCCAAACGATGGATATGATGAGTCAGATGCTGGACCCATCTGGATACGGGTTTCGAACGTAGTGCAGATCGGTGGCATGGATGAGCTTGTCGACATGCGTATGTTGCGGCATGTGGTGAGGTTTAGTCGCGAGCGTCATCGAAATGCAGATGCAAATGCTTCGATTGTGTTGCATCTGCCTCATTCGGCTAGTGATGAGCTGGCCCGGCAGGTGCTCGATACGCTGATTGAAGCTGACGTATCCAAGTCGTGGGTTGTGTTCTCCGACAGACACACTCTGGAGCCGGTCAGCGAGAGTTTTGGCAAAACTGGTGGTGCGTATGGTCCGGTGAATAGCTGTTTAGTCCACAATTGTGCCATTTGCGCGAGGGGTGGGCATCATGATCAGCTCAAGGTTCCCGCTCGTCATGTGGTGAATCGTCCCATTTTGAGGATCAGGGAGGCGATGGAAACCAACAGGCCGTTAATCTTCAAAGTGGGGAATGAAGAGAAAATCCTCAACTTTCATCGCTTAGTAGAATTTCAGAAGTTGGGCCATGAGATAGACCCGTTCCGAATGGCGTTCTCCAAGGAAGGCATGGCATTTGGTGATGAGGTAGAAGTGAGGTCACTGGAGGATCTTGCCGAGGCGATGAAATTTTATCGCCAAGGTGTTGAGGCAGCTGGAGAAGATCCAGGTATCCTATTGTATATTTCCAGTGATGCAGATGAACAGCTGGTGATTAAGGCGCTCAAAATCATCACCTCACAAGGAAGGGTCAAGCTGTTCGTAGATTTTGAGTAGCAATAACTCCATTACGATGATCACGTATAGAACTCATCTCATGTGAAATCCCATTGAAGCTACATGTCTGGATTGGTATGGATGTGATTCAGTGTTTAATGCTGTTAGTCTTGAAAACAAAAGTTTCTATCCTCGCTGCAGTGATGGGCCTATTCGCTCTCAACTCGTGCAATCTGTTTTTGCACAGCATTATCAACACGTATGATCGCTCTGTGCCTCTCTCCCGCCTTCCCGAATTGGAGGCACAGCGATGGTATGTGACCACCAAGTCTTTATATTACGTCGAGAACTATGCTGGGAGTAGGGATATGCTCACTACGTCAGATCAATGGCCCAATTCCATCATGGTGCCAGAAGGTGCCCTTCTAGAGGTAAAGGCCCTCCGGGAAAGTAGTGATGTCCAGCGTGTGGCTGCGGTCGTTAAATCAGGGTATGCCACCGGGAGTTTGAAGTCGGGTGATGCAACTTACCGCAACATCAGGCTCTACCCGGTCGTCAATTATGATGCAGAGACCAGTGATTACAGCTTGGACAGTAGCGCCATACGCCCAGCTTCATCTGAAGAGATAGCCAAAGTGCGATAAAATGAAGTCGTTGAAATTGGGATTTATGCTCTAAACTTCTGATAGTAATTCATGAAACCTCTCATCCTATTGCTCTGTCTCATATTTTCGCAGCTCGTGTATGCCGATGAACCGCCACAGCTGCCCCCTAATTTGGACCAAGTTAAGACCGGCGCATATTGGGAGGAGGGAGAGAAGAGTGGCTTTGTCAGATTTTGCTCATTCGAGAGAGGTTTCGAGCATGTCCGCCATCAAATCGTCATAGAGTGGACTCTAAGTCCTGCCGATCATGATGACGAAATTTCTGTCCTCACCAGAAAGGTCGTCAAAGAAATTCCTGATCGTTGGTCGGTCGGAGAAGCCAGGTTTGTTCAGAAGGGTAAGAAGCAGTTCATCGAGTTCTCCGCAACTCACACTTATTCATACAAAGAGGCTGACTTCTCGATCGAGATCCTAGGCGTGGGCAAGATTGCCGTGACCAAAACGGATAAAGTGAAACAAGACGCAGAAGAATGAAGGCGCTCATCACAACCCTCTTGCTGGCGGCCTCAATTGCGTCAGCGCAAGAAAAGAACAGAGATTATAGAGACTACCTGAGTTCTATTGAGGGGTCGGAGCTCTGGTTCCGGATCGGCTCTTACTCTCTTGATGTGGAAGGCGCTAAAACGCCAGTAGATCTATATTATCGGGATTCTGATATGCGGCCGGATGGCAAGGCACCACAATGGACCGTTTATCCCAATAATTTTGGTTTGTTCTGTGTCTGGCGGAATAAGAACGGAGAATGGCAACACGTGGACGTTGCAAAATCCGGGCGATGCACTTTCCATCAAATTGTCTCGATTAAGGATGAACATATTGTGCTCGAGCTTCGACCAAAGTTCGTGATCGAGATCAAACCGGATGATGAGGAGGAGGATGTTTTTGCACGGTTGAAGCGTGGAGAGGAGATCAACGCGCCCTTCCAGAGAGTCTTGGCTTTCCATGAGGGAGTTCCCATTCTCAAGCCCTTGGAAGCTAGTGAGGTGGGACAACCCGGCGAGCCCAAGCCAAAGCAGGCAAAGGTAGCCGAGCCAGACTTTCTTACTGGAGACCAGGTTAAGGTGCTCTTTTCCAAGCGACTCACCGCAGGTAAGACTGTGGTGTTTTACTCCCGTGACGGAAAATTCTACGGCATGGATTCGGATTCACTCATCAGCTTTGGTAAGGATGGTGAAGCAATCCTCGGAGAGTATGGATACGCTTACCAAGGCTACCGTGGTAGCTACTTCATCGAAGATGACGGTGTGATTTCGGTCAAATTGAAGGGTTATCGAGGCAAATGGCCTGACATGAAGGTTTCCATAGATGGGGACTCAGTTCGCCTCTTTTCCAGCGACGGCAATGGCAATTTTGTCTTTGGAGGAAGGGCTGGGGGTGTTCTGACGCCAGACATGAAACCATTTTGGCCATTTGGACTCGTGGAGACGGAGTCGACCCCACGTGTGACGCCAATCTATACCGGTGGCGAATTGAAGAAGTTTATCTGTCCACAGATCCCAGATGGATTTGAGTGGAAGGGTGGCCTCATCCGCTTTCGTCTGGATATAGACCTTTCCAAGGAGGGTGTCCCAGTCGTGCAGAAGTATTGGAGCCAAGATGGGGAAAAGATTGAGGGTGTTGTCGGTCAGTTTCCTAAGGGAGACTGGCGGCTGCCTGTGATCGAATCAGCGAAGGCAGCACTGGAGCAATGGGAGTTCTATCCGGAGAAAGCCGACGGGAATCCTATATCAATGGGTGGCGGATGGCGTTTTGAGGCTCACAAGATCGAGGATATGGTGCGGTGGGTTGTCTCAGACGGCTACGTTACCGTGTTCGATAGCATGCCACGACTGCGGGAAGAGTAAGGCGCGGTAGAATGAACTCGATGCGTTAGGCCACTACGCTATAACGTTAGGCTATTATGAAATCGTATGCCTTACCACTTGCTCTTTTCTTTGCGGTGATTTGTGGTGGGGTGGCGTTATATGTCGCACATCAGCAATCTACAATTGTACATCCAGATCTGAATTTAGAAACGGTGGAAGGGGTTGATGATGAGAAATCCCTATTCGCTGATAATGATGATCCTCTAGCTGGCACCGAGAATGTGGATTGGGAGGATTGGCGGTTAAGCCTATCTGGTAAATGGGTGTCGATGGATGGTGAGCAAACTGCCATATTCCATCCTGAGTATCTTCAATTTGGTAATATGACTACTTGGCCGGAACTCAAGCAGAGGAGAATCGATATAGGCCACGAGATGGTGTTTCGAACAGATTTTGGCTATTATGTGATCTCCACTTTCTACGATCAGCCTGACGAGTTGTTCTTAACGTGTCGCAGTTCAGGTATAAATGATCTGACATCACTTACTCTTTACAGAGAGGGAACGCCATTGGCTGGCTCTCGTAAACCCATTCCATATGCAGAACCCACAAAAGAGCTGCAAGCTCTATTGAGCGGTATTCATAGCATCAAGGATGGAGAATCAAAGGATGTGGTATTCGGCCGATTGGGTTTAGGTGACCTCAAAGGACTTGAAGTGATTGATCGGCAAAGTGGACTAGGCCAGACCGATGAGTTATGGGATCTCGGAATTGATGATCACTGGATGCTGTATGTTATATACACCCTTGATTCACCCGGAACTGACGAATCGCAAGCGGTCTTGAGGAGATTTCAGGTAATTCGTGGTTATGTCGACGACAACAAATGGCCAGATACGGGAAAGATTATTTATCCATATTTCGCTAAGGGAAAAGTCATCACAGAAAACGAACAAAAAACCGGACAAGACGCGGTAAAGAAACCAAAGACCGGAGAGGAGTAGCCTCCGAACGATCAATCAGGCATGGATAAGCAAGATCACGATGCGATTAAGAAGATGTCACAAGATGAGCTCCTTACCTTCATTGAGGAGCATGGGATGAATGATCGTAGGTCGCAGCTTGCAATGGCCCTTCTTCAATCTAAGGGGCAGGCGGAAATTCAATCCAAGTTAGATCAATTAAAGAAGACTCACTGGACTGTGATTCCAGGGTTTTGCATCGCCCTGTTGGTGATGTTTTTTGCAGGTGTCGCGACATCACCGCTTATCAAGTCATGGTTCACCGCTAAAACCAGCCCGCCAAACAGCAGGAGTGCTCCTGATGCAGTAGTAGAGCCAAAAGGCGACAATTCCCGCGTGGCGACCGCCTGGGAATCTTCTGAGTTGCTTTCTAAGGTGGTCAAGCTGCGCGATGGCATGAGTATTGGTGAGGTTTCAGCAATTATGGGTGAAGAAGAGTTTCCCATGCTCGATCAAGGTAATAAATGTGTTGAGCTCTTTTATGTTAAGGAGCCGGACTCATACATTGGTAGAATGTGGGTCTCAGGGGGGCCACACTCCTTCACCGGACTGACCGCTTCATTTATTGATGGTCGCCTTGTCTATATTTCCATCAACCCAGGCTATGTAGACCAAGACCGGCTTGACGCGTATTACTTGACCCACCCAATAGACCACGAAGGGTCGGATATTCGCGGTCAGAGACGTTGGGAGCTCTTCCATGACACTCAGTTGGCGAGAAGGATTCAGGCGGAGCAGGACTCCTCTAAACCACAGCGAGAATTGCCTAAGGATCTTGAAGCTTACCTTCGCGATAAAATTTCCAACGAAGCCTCGATATCTGAAAAGTTCAGAACTGAATTTACAACCGAACTGAATAATGAGGAGTGGGAATATCAGTATAGCCTCAACTTGGACGGTGACGACCTACTTGATGATGTCTATTACCTAGGGAAGATCTCGCTCGTGATCTATGGTGTGCCGGATGAGCGCGAGAGAGTGGCTAAATTGCAGAAAGTGTGGCATAGTGGGCCTACGGGGGAGCATGTCTCAAATATAAACATCTTCCACAAAGATGGGAAATTTTCTGCCCGGCCTAAATAATTGAAAAGGTGTCTTTCGCTCACTTGCTCTTTATCCTTAGCGCGAATCCCATTGAAGCCTCTGCCCTAGGGTGGTAGGTATCCTACTTGGATCTAATTGTGCAAGGTCAAGCGATGAAGGAGACAATCAGGGCATCGGCAATTTTCATTTCCTTGTTGGTTGTCGGATGTAATCAGAAGGCCGATGAGGTTAAGAGGGGTGTTGAATCAGCTGATCAAAGGGCGAAGGTCATGCTTAAAACTGACTTGCGGCCAGCATCATTTGATCCAGATACGGTAGGTTCGAATGACCCAGAGCAATCATTTCTAGTTCCAGAAGGCGTAAGGCTTCTCTCAAGAGGAGTCAAAGTCACATCCAGTGATGATGACTCGCTGATTATCGGCGGTCTGGCAATGATTACTGACGGTAATGCGGTGGAGGGCGCCCATGGTTATGAGGTCGAGATTGGAGGAGGAGAGTGGGTGCAGCTTGATCTTGGAAGTTCGTATTCCCTATGTGCTATCTTGGTATGGCACTACTATTACCCATCCACCCCTGATGGGACTGGAGCTCTTGAGACCATTTGTCATCGCGTGTATCAGGATGTGATCGTTCAGGTTTCTGATGATCCTCATTTTGCAAACAATGTCCAAACGGTGTTCAATAGTGATCAAGACGGTTCATTAGGAATTGGCAGTGGAAAAGATGATACTTATACCGAAACAACCAAAGGTCTCTGGATTAATACTGGAGATAAACAAGGACGCTATGTCCGATTATATAACAGCGGCTATGTGCTCAAATGTGCCGGTCTGTTTCCGAGTGAGGCATCTGAAAACTTTATTGGGTTAAGCAATTACATTGAGGTCGAGGTCTATGGAGAATAACTGGGGGAAATGTCACCTCACCTCCCATACCTGAACCTGGTCGTCCCAATATGCCCCTTGTTCCTAGGCTGGTGGCCTGCCATTCGTAGCTCACGAAGTGAGCGAAGAATGGTCCCGCCAGGAATCGAACCTGGACCTACGGCTTCGGAGACCATCGTCCTATCCATTGGACCACGGGACCATTGAGCACCTTTAGAGGGCCGCCAGAGTTATCTCCCTGTTGATGAAATGGCAAGGAGAAGGATGGATTCTACTCCTCCAGCAGGTCGGCCGCGAGTTTTTGATACAGCTCGTTGCCGATCAGGAAGGGGTGATTGCCGCCGAGAATCATGGCGTAATGGTGTCCATGGCGCTTGGGCACGGTGCAGGGAGCGAAGATCATGGTGCGATTGCGTTCGCCAATCTTCTTGTCGTCGATGTCCTTGATCACCTCCTTCACGCCGATCACCAGTGAGGGGTCGGCAAGAGCGCCGAGGGCATCCACATCATCTTTGGCAAGCCAGCGGGCGGCTTCGATGCCTTCCAGTTGGGTGAGGAGGAAGTTGGCGTGTGCAGACACCAGACGCGGAGTAACATCCTTGGTTCCGAGTACGGCCTTGATCCACTGATCATCGGGCTTGAGGAAGTTGTGAGTCAGCGTCAGCGGTTCTTCTCCCTGACGTTTGATGACCATCTTTTCCAGGTCCACAGGGTTAATGACCCAGGCACGGGCATGTTGCCATTCATGGGGTAGTACAGTGATGGATTGGATCAAGGCACCATCCACCTTCATGACGGTGCGGCTACCGGTGCGATTGGCGAAAAACTCTCCTCTTCCATTGATGCCGAAACGAATTTCCAGAGCCTGATTGTTGATGGCGAGGAAGCGCAGGGTGATGATGGGGCGGTCGAGTCCCCATGGCGATAGGTCGCTGGCGGCATCACTTTCAAAGCCGTTGACCTGCGCTGCAGTCACGGCCTTGAGGAGTCGGTAGACATTCTGCTCGTTAGCGAGGAATGTGCGCTGATTGATGGTGGCCATCCAGGGTGACCGAGGCTCTCGAGAGATCAAAATCTCCGCTGACGTGGAGGGACGGATGAGGATGGATTTGAGAGCTCCAACGTTGATGCGAGTGAGCGTTGGATCGCGCAGTGAATTGACGTCGAGAGGAAGATCCGAGAGAGACACCATGCCGGGTGTGGGTTTGGCCGGAATTTCAAACACGGTGTCGGGGCGATCGCTGACGACGGCCTTGAGGGATGTCGCCTCGAGTGATTCTGGTGAGTAGATCTCAAGCGTCGTTGGGGTCTCTTGCCCATGGCGGTAGAGAATGATCTTGGTGGTGTTCTGCGCAGATCCATTGGTGGGCAGTGTGACCTCACTTCGATTGCTGACTTTGGAGGCGCGCATTTCACTGAGCCCACTCACCAATACCTTCACAGCTTCCAGATCAGTCGGTAAGTCGAGTGGTTTGATGATCCTCCACCTGGATTCTCCTTGTTTGGTGAAATACTGACCAAGTGTGATTTCCCCTTTGGCCGATTGGATGACGATCTTCTGGATGTTGGCGGGCCTAAAGTAGAGGGGCTTGTGATCGCGCAGTAGCTTCAGATCGTCCTGAAACAAGGGGCTGATGTCGCCGGTACAAAGGTAGACGGTTTTGTCGCCGAGTTCGTCTTGGGGGAGAATGAAGGCGGTGCTGACTGGTTTCTCCACTCCCTCGACTTCGGCCTTCCAGCTTGAAATGCGACCGATGCGGTAGTGGGCAAGAACCTCGCCCTTGTTTCCGATGAGGCGCATGCGCACGGCTTTCTTGTCGAGGCCGCTCTCGTCGATTTTGATCTTCTCTCGCGGACTGTGGTCCTCAACGCGCATGCCCAGACTAAAGCGGATGATGGCATCCGCAGCGACCGGGTCCATGCGGTCGTTCCATGGGGTCAGGGTCTGCCAGTGTTGGCCTTCCCGTTCGAATACCGCTTCCAGGTTGCCGGAGCGAATCTCCATGCGCATGACTTCTTCGGGCTGGAAGTCATCATAGAGGACTTGGCCGATGGGGACGGGAGGCTTGCCGAAGATGGCTTCAAAGCTGCCTTGCTGCCACTGGAAGGTCGCCAGACCGACCGCTGCCGAGGCGATCAGTGCGAGGAATAAGGTGACCGTGATGGAGCGCATGGAATCAGTGAATGATGGGAAGTCAGGCCCTGCGGGACGACCAGACAAAGGCACCTAGAATCAGCAACAACAGCGGCATGAAGAGGAGATTGCAGCGGTTGATGAAGGAGGCTTGGGCCTGTAGCAACGGGAGTTTGTAGGTGGTGATTTCCTGAGGGGTGTTTCCGGTCAGAGACTCACGTCCCACCAACCAGTTGGCCGAGGAGCTGAGGAAATCGAGGTTTTCGGCACGGTGGTGGGCCGGGCTGAGGAAATCGGTGTTGGCAATGACGACCATGCGGGAGGTTTCGGCAGCAAAGCGGTCGTCGTTGATGGCGCCCCGGGTGACACTGGCCGCCAAATACAGCGGGGCGGCGTGATCGGTGCGTTCATCGAAACTGGCCTCACCCTTGCCGAACTCGCTTTCACCCCAGAAGCCTGGCTGAACCTTGAGCAGGGAAACCGGCCGGATTTGGCGATTGATGAGATCGTTGGCTCCCTCACGCACCTCAAGTGATGAGCTGGAACCCCCGAATTCGGTGACCTGAAGTTCGAAATCCTTGGTGAAGGAGACGCCTTCACTGAAGTAGGCTTGGGCCTGGGTGACCCAGCCATTCTTGGAGCGGCCAATGATGCGGTCGTTGCGTGGCGTGACGCCCTGTTTGCGGAGGAAGGCACGCAGGCGGGGAGGGACCTCCCGATCGCCCACCAGCACCATGATCGCGGAGCGCGGGCGGTTCCAGTAGGCCTCCAGCACAGCGATTTCATCTTCACTGAAGTCGTATTGCGGTGAGATGATGAGCAGGCCTTCGATGTCTTCAGAAATGGACTCGGCTCCAGTGATTTGAACTTCGCCGAGGGTGATGTTCTGGAAGCGCAGCAGGTCTTCGAGGGTTTTGCGGGCGGGATCGCTGTCGCGGCGGCCGATGCGGCTCTTGTCCGCAATGAGAGCCATTCGCTTGGGTCGGCCCTCAATGGACTCAACCAAGCGCGCGGTGAGCATGTCCTGACCCTGGAAGCCAGTGATCTTGCGCTCGTTGGCCACAATCTCGAAGGCCAGCATGTGTTCCGCAGTCACCAGCTTGATGTGGGGATTGAGGATCTTGGTGCGATCCTTGGCCTCAGTTGTCACTGGGCTCTCATCGCTGCGGGCATCGATGAGGATGAGATCGCGAATCAGGCTGATGCCATAGGAGGCACTGATCTCCTCCATCTTATCGCTGTCGCGCATGGGATCGACGAGGATGAGCTCGATCTTGCCCTTGGAATTGCTGGCGTATTGTTCGGCGAGGGCACGGACCCGCTCGTAAAAGGGGGAGGTGCGGCGATAGGCCATGATGAACTTCACCGGAGTCTCGCGCTTCTGGAGGTCGTCGCTGCCGATGTAGTTCAGAGTTGCGGAGGAGAGGGTGTAGTCGGAATCGCGGCTGAGATCCCATCGCTCGGAATGATGGACCGAGATATAATTGACGCAGATCAGGATGGTGGAGATCAGGACCAGCTGCATCACGCTCAGCAGGCCGATGCGCCAGCGATTGACCGATCGCTTGGGACGTTTGGCCTGCTTTTTGGTGGGCTTTGAAGGCTTCTCGTCAGCTTCCTTGGCATGGCCCTCGTCGCGGTCGGCAACGGCCGACTCGTCGACAAGCTCCTTCGTCGGGACTGCGGCCGATGCCGGAGCCTTCTGCTTGGGAGCTTTCTTTTTCTTTTTGGCCATGGGGACTAAGAGATCAACGCTTCCAGCGGCGGTAATCGACAGCTTGGTAGGTAAGGAAGAGAACGAAGATGACCACGCTGCCGAAATAGATGATCGCCTGGCTGTTGATCAATCCACTCGCGAAGTAGTGCAGGTGGTGCTGGGCGGAGATGTAGTCGAAGATGGAAGCACCAGCGAAGGTCTCTCCATACATGCGGGTGACGAAGCCCAAGAGGTGTTGAATCAGCAACAGGCCGATTGTGATGAGTGCCGCGATGATCTGACTGGAGGTGAGGGCGGAGGCAAGGCAGCCCACAGCAGTGAAGGCGGCGCCGAGTAGGAGAAGGATGCTGGCAGTGCCGATGACGTCACCGGTAGTGTATGGGGTCATCGGTAGATCGGTGAACCAACCGAAGAGCTTGAATTGAATGACGGCGGGGATCCAGAGGATGAGATAGAAGATCATCGCCGCGGTGTATTTGGAGAGCACCACCTGCCAGGTGCGGACCGGAGCGGTCAGTAGGCTTTCCAGAGTGCCGCTGCGCTCCTCTTCGGAGAACAGGCGCATGGTGATCAGCGGGAAGATGAAGAGGAACCAGAACCAGAACAGTGGCGTGTGGAAGGTCACGTAGATCAGGCTGTCCTGCACCGGAGTGTCGCGGAATCCCTTCATCGCCGTGGACAGCGAAATGCCCTGCATGAAGGACACCAACGCCAGCACCACCCAGCCAAATGGGGTCATGAAGTAGCTCTTGAGCTCCTTGTAGGTGAGAACGCGAAACAGTGACATAGTGGGCCGACCGCCATTGGTAAGGGATGCTTAAACAAGTGCCAAGCGCCAAAGAACGTTGCATTTGACTGTAGCGGCGGTCTGCGACCGCCGGAAACCATCCTGCCGCAAGCAGGAAAAGCGCGATTTAAGTTGCTGCTGGCGCAGCAATTACGCCCGGAGGCGTGGGTCTTGCGACGGTCATAGACCGCCGCTACAGTCGCGCGCATGCGGATACGCGAGGCAGCGGAACAAGTGCTCTTCGGCGGGACTCTGGAGGAAAAACTCCGGCTTTCTCCGGTCGAGGTGGACGATTCCGACCCAGGCAAGGCTCTGGCCACCCCCGATGGTCCTGGCCGTCCGGAGGGCTTGGTGGCCACTCCGAATGGGGTGCGGGCGGACTTTCCGAGCGAGAACCGACTCGATGAAGACGCCGAGCGAGGCCGGATGTTCCACTTTCTGGCCAATCACGAATTGCTGGCAGCCGAACTCATGGCCTTGGTCCTGCTGAAGTTCCCGGATGCCCCGAAGGAATATCGTGCGGGGGTGTATGAGGCCATGCGTGAAGAGCAGATGCACACGCTGATGTATCTGAGGCGGATGAAGGAATGCGGCATTCAGTTTGGGGAACTGCCGGTGAACGATTACTTCTGGCGGCTAGTTTCGCCGATGACTTCACCCATGGAGTTTGTCACTCGACTCAACTTGACCTTCGAACAGGCTAATCTCGATTTCTCCAAACATTACGCCAAGTTGTTCCGACAGGTGGGTGATGATGCGAGTGCCAGTGTCCTCGAGAAAATCTATCAGGATGAGATCGGTCACGTCGGTCATGGCGTGAAGTGGTTTCGTCAGTGGAAGGAGCAGGGGAGCTCCGATTGGGATGCCTTCCAGACTTGGATGACCTTTCCCTTCGCTGCGGCCAAAGCCAAAGGCATGGCGCCCTTCAATGCCGAGGGTCGCCGACTTGCGGGGCTCGATGACGACTTCATCTCGCGCCTCGAAGTTTGTGAGCAGTCGCGTGGGCGAACACCGGTGCTGCACTGCTTCAATCCATTCGCCGAAGAAGAACTTGCGGCTTCATTGCGCGGTGCGTCATTCACTCCCAAGAAGTCGGCGGCCGCAATGGAGCGCGATGCCGAGATGGTGATGCTGGGTTGGTGCCGGCGGGATGACATCCTGCTGGTTCGGAGCATGCCATCCATCGAGCACCTGATTTCCTTGCAACGTGCCGGATTCCAGCTGCCTGAGTTCATGACAGCCGAACAGCTCGATGGTCGCAAGTTGGGTGGCATGCGTCCTTGGGCTTGGTCGCCCGAAGTTTCCAAAACATGGAAGGCTCATGCCGATCAGGTGTCCTCCAAGGTAGCATGGCAATGGCGCGAGGCTTTGCCGGGCGAATGCTTGTCCAAGCAAGCTGGAGTGAGCCTTCTGAAGGAGCTCGGTGAAGAGGTGCCACTGGTTTTCAATGACATCGAAGCCATTCGCAACGAGGTGGAACGCATTCATCAGGGTGGCCCCGCTTTGCTCAAGGGGCTGTTCAGTTGTGCCGGACGCAGTCATCTGAAAATCGAAGTTGGAGAATGGGATGCAGCCGTTGATTGGGTGATCTCTCAGCTGAAACGACACGGGAGTCTGCTTGTGGAGCCTTGGCGCGAGCGGGTGGCGGACTTCTCCATGCTCTATGAGATGACGCCGGATGGCATCGAGTGGGTGGGCGCGACGGTCATGCAAAATGACGAGCATGGCCGTTATGAAGGCACTCAGGTGGCGAGCAAGTGGACCAGTTTGTTGGACACCGAAGTCACTAGCTGGTTGCACCGTGAAGCGGATATTGAGTCCTGGATCGAAGAGCGTTGGCCGACAGCGCTTCAGAAACAGTTCAAGGACTACCTCGGCCCCGTGGGCATCGACTGCATGGTGTATCGCGAAGCGCATGGTAGCCTGAACTGGTCGCCGGTGGTCGAAGTTAATGTGCGCATGACCATGGGTCGAGTTGCGCTGGAGTTGATGCGTAAGTCGCGCCCCGGTCGCAACGGATGTCTACGCATCCTGCGCAAGGCGAGTGTGAGCGAAGAAGAATTCGCGGAGCTGCAATCTGGCTCACTCGATGGCGGCACGGTGCTGCTCAATGATCCCGCTCAGGCGAAGGAGTTTTACGTCGCCTGGGCGGTGAACTGAGGGCTGGCAAACTCAACGCCGGCACCGCCCAGCATTTCGCGGGTGGCGAGAAGAAGATCCGGGGCATCCGGATTGTCGCCGTGGACGCAGAGGGTTTGAACCGGCATGGGAATGCGCTCACCATCGATGGCTTCGATGCTTTTCATCATCACCATCTGCATCGCTTGGGCAGTGGCGACGCCGAAGTCGTCGATGACGGCATCGGCTTCATCGCGTGGCAAAAGATTGCCGCAACTCATG
>CAZIPY010000228.1:0-4438 GCA_964541125.1 uncultured Luteolibacter sp.
GACCCAGGTCGAGGTGGACACCGCCAAACTCGCCCACGAGCGCACCCGCATCACCTCGCCCATCGATGGACGGGTGCTTCAACTCCTTGCCTCGCCCGGCAAGAAGAAGATGCTGCGCATGGACGAGGAAGACAGCGCCACCATCGCCATTCTCTATGAGCCCGACAAATTGCAGGTGCGCGTCGACGTGCCACTCGCCGACGCCAGCGGCCTGCAGATCGGCCAACTTGCCCGCATCAAATGCAACCTGCTTCCCGATACGGTTTTCCACGGTGAAGTGACCCGCATCGACGGCCGGGCCGACATTGCGCGCAACACTCTTCAGGCCAAGGTGCGCATCGACGATCCCAGCGATCAACTGCGCCCCGAGATGCTGTGCCGGGTCGAATTCCTCGAAAGCCGCCGCAGTCAGCAGGAGGGCACTTCACGCGGTGCCTTGGCCACCTGGGCCCCCGAGTCCGCCATCCGCAATGACAGCGCATGGGTCGTCGATCCCGAGTCCAAGCGACTCGAAAAGCGCAGCATCAAAACCACCAACCAGTCGCGCGAGGGCTACCTGCTCATCGAAGAGGGCCTCAAGCCGGGCGAATGGGTGGTGCTCTCCCCCTCCCCCAAACTCAGCGCTGGCCAGCGCGTCAACCCAATCCTCGTCAAGCCATGATGATCAAATGCAACCAAGTCAGCAAAAGCTACCATAAGGGGACGACCACGGTGACTCCCCTCCAGGCGCTCGACCTCGAGATACCCAAAGGCGAATTCCTTGCCCTGATGGGACCCTCGGGCTCAGGCAAGACCACCCTGCTCAACCTGCTATCAGGCATCGACACTCCGAGCGAGGGCACGCTGGAAATCGCCGGCAAGGAGATCTCCAATCTCAGCCAACGCGAGTTGACCGCCTGGCGTGCCGACAACATCGGCTACATCTTCCAGCTCTACCACCTCATCCCGGTGCTTACCGCATTCGAGAACATCGAGCTGCCGCTGCTGCTATCCGGCCTCAGCAAGAAGGAGCGTCATGAGCGCGTGCACACCGCCCTCAAACTGGTGGGCCTGGAAGACCGCCATCACCACACACCCAATGAGCTCTCGGGTGGACAGGAACAGCGCGTCGCCATTGCTCGAGCGATCGTCGCCGACCCGCCTCTACTGGTCGCTGACGAACCGACCGGCGACCTCGACCGCGAAACCGCGACCACCATCCTCAAGCTCTTGCGCGATCTCTGCGCCGAGCATGGCAAGACCATCGTCATGGTCACCCACGACGCCAAGGCTGCGGATGCCGCCGACCGAACCCTCCATCTCGAAAAAGGGCAGCTGCTCGAAAACCTGGCTACTTCATGAACTCCATCCTCAACCTCCTCGGACTCGCCTGGCTTCAGCTGGTGCGCCATCGCGTGCGCTCGCTGCTGACCGTGCTTGGCGTGGCCTCGGGGATGTTCCTCTTCACTTCGGTGGAAACCCTGCAGCGCTCGCTGGCCGAGGCGACCCAGACCAGTGCCGACGACACCACCTTGGTGGTGTACCGCGAGAACCGCTTCTGCCCGATGAGCAGCAAGCTGCCCGAGCACTACGCCGATGAGATCAAGCGCATCAAGGGCGTGCGCAATGCCATCCCCATTCAGATCGTGGTCAACAACTGCGGTACCTCGCTCGACGTCATCACCTTCCGTGGAGTGCCCGCCGAACGCCTCACCGAATTCGCCCCCGACATCGAGATTGTTGAAGGCAGCGAGGAGGAATGGCTCAAGCGCGACGATGGTGCATTGCTTGGCGAAGTCTTTGCCAAACGCCGCGGACTCTCTCCCGGCGACCGCTTCGATGCGGCCGGCGTCACCGTCACCGTCAGTGGCATCCTGCGCTCACCCAACCTGCAGGACAACAACGTTGCCTACGTCAAACTGCCCTTCCTGCAGCAGGCCTCCCGCGTGGGCCTGGGAACCGTCACCCAGTTCAATGTGCGGGTCGAGCCGGGCAGCGACCTCGATCAAGTCTCCGATGCCATCGACGAATACTTCCGCTCCGCTCAGGACCCGACCAGCACCCGACCTGAGAAGGCCTTCTTTGCCGAAACCGCCAAGGAACTCATCCAACTCATCGGCTTCACCCGCTGGCTGGGTCTCGGCGCGGTGATCGCCGTGGCGGCCCTGGTTGCCAATGCGCTGCTGCTCATCGTGCGTGGCCGGGTCAAGGAAAACGCCGTGCTGCGCACCCTCGGCTACCCGTCGTCGGCGATCGGCTGCCTGGTGGTCAGTGAGGGCGGCATGCTTGGTCTGATCGGCAGCATCGTCGGAGTCGGCGGCTCGGCGCTGTTCCTCAGTTGGCAAAATTTCACCATGGGCAACGAAGGCCTGACCCTCGCCATCCAGCCCAACCTCACCGTCATCGTGGGCAGTCTGATCGCCGGCTCATTGCTCGGCCTCTTCGCCTCCTTCTGGCCGGCCTTCCAAGCCGCCCGCCAACCCATCATCGAAAGCCTCAACGACTGATATGCTCCCTCTCAGTTACGCCATTCGCAACCTGTTGCGATCCAAGACGCGCCTCGCCCAGACCGTGGGCGGCAGCGCCTTGGTGGTGCTGTTGGTGATGGCTGCGGTGGCCATCAACCAGGGCATGAACCGCGTGCTGAGCGCCTCGGGCTCGCCCCACAATGTGATCCTGATCGGCGCCGGTTCGGAGGAGAGTAGTCAGCGCAGCGAGGTCAAGGAGACCACCGCCACCATCGCCTCTTCCAGCATACCCGGCATCACCGAACAGCTTGGCGTGCGCGCCGTCTCGGGTGAAATCCACACCATGACCTATCTCGGCTTCGGCGACACCAAGGCGCAGGCCCTCATTCGCGGCGTTACTCCTGCCATTCTTCACGTGCATCCCGAAGTGCGCCTCGTCGAGGGCCGCTTCCCACGCTCGGGCGAAGTGATGGCGGGACTCTTGGCCTGGCGCAACATCGGCGTCGCAGAGGATCAGCTCAAGGTCGGCTCCAAAGTCAGCATCGACGATCAGGAGATGACCGTGTCGGGACTGTTCTCCGCACCAGGAACCGTGATGGAGTCGGAAGTTTGGGCCACTCTCGGTGACATGCGCGTCATCAATCAACGCGAGAGCCTGTCCTGCGTGGTGCTGCGCCTCGACGACCCCGCCGACTTCTCCGAAGCCGACCTCTTCGCCAAACAACGTCTCGATCTCGAGCTCTCCGCCCTCATGGAAAGTGATTACTACGGACGCCTGAGTGAATTCTTCGGCCCTTTGCGCGCGATGATCTGGGTGACCGTCAGCCTGATTGCCGCCGGTGCCGTGTTTGGCGGCATCAACACCTTGTATGCGGCCTTCGCTTCCCGAGTGCGCGAGATGGCCACCCTCCAAGCCATTGGATTCGGCCGCAAGACTCTCGCCTTCAGCCTGATTCAGGAAAGCACCCTCGCCTGCCTGACTGGCGCCCTGCTGGCTTCCGTCATCGCCATGCTCGCCATGGATGGACTCAAGGTTCCCTTCTCCATCGGCACCTTCAGTCTCGAGGTCAACGGTCAGGTTGCCCTCACCGGCATCCTCACCGGCCTGCTGCTGGGCATCCTCGGTGCCATTCCACCAGCCATCCGCTGCCTCAAACCCGCTCTACCCACCGCATTAAGAAGCTAACCCCACCAACGACATGAACAAAACCACCATCACCCTTAGCACACTCGCTGCCTTATCCACACTGTCCATGCTCTCCTGCAAAAGCAAGGACGACGGAAGCACCACCACCGAACCCAAGGAAGCCAGCCCGGCACTGATGGCCGTCATCGACGCCAAGGTCGAAGCCGAAGCCTCCGACATTCACGTCATCCGCAAAACCGCCAAACCCGGCGACACCATCACCGTAACCGGCTGGGTCATGGGCAACATGAGTCCCTTCGTCGAAGGCCGCGCTGCCTTCATTCTTGGTGATCCCAAAGTCGTCACCGCCTGCAATGTGCGCCCCGATGATCACTGCTCCACTCCATGGGACGTTTGCTGTGACGACCCCGCCGACATCAAGCGCGCCACCGCCACCATTCAGATCGTCGATGCCGACGGCCGGGTGCTCAAGGAAGGCATTGAGGGCGTGGAAGGCATCGAGAAGCTTTCCAAGCTACTCGTCACCGGCACCGTCGCCGAGGGCTCCAGCGAAGCCAGCTTGGTGATCAACGCCAGCGCCATCGATCTGCAATAAATTGCTGTCCTTGGTCCTTAGTCCTTCGTCCTTGGTCATTCCATGAAAACCATCCTAGCCATACCTGCTTGTGTGCTGCTGTTGAGCGCTTGTGCAAGCCAACCGCCCGGTCCCACGGGCCCGCCGCCGGCTTGGGCCAATGCACCCCGTTCGGGACCCGCGCTGAGTGCAGAGTGGTGGAAGGGCTTTGGTGACCCGCAACTCGGCTCACTCGTTCAACGCGCCTGGCAGAACAACCCGGAAATCGAG
>CAZIPY010000229.1:0-5590 GCA_964541125.1 uncultured Luteolibacter sp.
CTTATCTCTCTCTCTGGTATCGTCTACTCGCGTAGTGTCCGCACCGCGGGTGACGAAATCGATGAATCCATTTCGTCCTACATGAAGCGCGCCTACAATCTGATGATTGGTGAGCGCACTTCGGAAGAAATCAAAATACGCCTTGGCTCCGCAGCACCGCTGCCCAAGGAACTGACGATGGAGGTGAAGGGCCGCGACCTGGTCGCCGGCCTTCCCAAAACCATCACCATCACCTCGCAGGAAATTCGCGAGGCGATGTCTGACCCGCTCGGCTCCATCGTGGATGCCGTGCGCACGACTCTCGAACGCTGCCCGCCGGAACTCGCTGCCGACCTTGTCGACCGCGGAATCGTGCTGGCAGGTGGAGGTGCCCTGCTCAAGGGCCTGGACCGTTTGCTTCGAGAGGAAACCGGCTTGCCCGTGCACATTGCTGAGGATCCCCTCAGTGCCGTTGCAGAGGGTACAGGAATGGCACTCGAGGAAATTGCATTCCTCCAAGGTTTGACCAACGCGGATCGGTAGCCTCTAAGCTGACCGAGCCCGTCCGGGCCAATGAAGCCACTCAACCTGATTGCCTTACTGCTGTTTTTGGCGGGTGCCGTGTGGGCACTCACCCGCAGCGATCGCGCCGTGCGCAACATCCAAGCCGTGTATTACCGCGCGATGTCACCCTTCCTGAAGGCCGGTTCCGGCATTGAAGACAAGGCTCAGGGTTTTGTCCGTGAGGTCCGCCATTCCAAAGATCTGGAGACGGAACTGGAGGTGGCGCGCGAGCAGTTGGGCCGCCTGCGCCTGATTGAATCGCGCTACCGCACGCTGGAGCAGGAGAACGTGGACCTTCGTCACGCTCTCAAATTCAAGCAACAGACTCGCTTTGATGTGGTCGCTGCTCGAGTGGTCCGCCGCAACCCCACCACCTGGTGGCAGACGGTGGAAATCGACGCCGGGGCCGACCGCAAGGTGGGCAGTAATCTTTCCGTGCTTTCCAATGAAGGCCTGGTGGGCCGCATTGATCGCATCGACAAGGATCGTTCGTCCGTGCTCCTGCTCACCGATGAAAAATGCCAGGTGGCCGCTCGTGTGGAGAATTCACCTGAGATTGGCATTGTCACTGGCCAGCGAGGGATTGCCGATGGGCGCCCGGTGCTGCGCCTTCGTTTCTTATCCGCGAACTCGTCGGTCCGTCCAGGACAGCGCGTGTTCACCACCGGCCACGGTGGAGTATTTCAACCCGACATTCTTGTGGGGACCATCGATTCCGTCGACAAGGGCGCTCTGGATTCAGAGGCGCTCATCCGTCCTGCGGTCAACTTCGCCGAGCTCGGCGCGGTCTTTGTGGTTCTTACCGAGGATTCATAACGCCTTGGATTGTTGCTACGCTACTCACTATCCCTGTTAGGACTCATGATTGCCGCCCTCGTGGTGCAGCAGTTCATGCCGACCTTTACGGGTATTCATGACTCGCGCATCCTGCTGTTGCATCTGGTGTTCCTGTGCGCGGCAGTGACGGTGGGTCAACCGACCATGCTGCTCTTGGCCTTCATCGGTGGCTTCCTGTGGGACGCGCAATGCGCGCTCGGTCCGGATGTGGGGGATCCCGGCGTCTACAAGGAGCGCGTGGAGAGTTTGCGCTTTGGAGTCTCCATTCTCCTTTTCGGCGGCCTCGGTTTCCTAATGCAGGGTATTCAGCCGCTCTACCGCACTGGTAAGTGGCAGTTCTCGGTGGTGCTCTCGGGGATCGCCATCTTCTTCTATCTGGCTGGTGAATACCTGCTGCTCAATTTCATGCGCGGTGACTTCACGCTCACCCGCGCCACCTTCATGCAGATGGTCTACACCTCCGTGCTGACCATGCTGATCGCCCCCCTTGTGTTGTGGATCCTGGCGCTCATCGCCAATCGATTTGGCCACACCCTTTACCCTGAACGCGAAGAGAAACGACGTCCCGTCTGGATATGAGACCGACCGCCTACAGACTGCGCCTCTATCTGCTGACCGCCATGATGCTGGTCGGCTTTGGTGTGCTGTTGAACCGGCTCCATGAGTTTCAGATTGAGCGCCGTGATGAATTTCTCAGTCAGATGCCTGGCAATAGTGAGGTGATCATCCGCGAGCCTGGCATCCGTGGCGACATCGTCGACCGCAACGGCGTGGTGATGGCGCGTAACAATCGCAAGTTTGAGGTGTGGTTCAATTTGGAGGAGATCCGCGATGCCCACTTTGCCCGCGTGCGTGCGGCCAAGGTGGAAGCTGATAGCGGACCTGTGAAGGCCGAGAGCGACATTGTGGCCATGGTCAAGGAGGGAGGCGACAGTCCCATCGGACAGCTCAAGGAGTTGGGCCTGGCCAAGAATTTTAAGGCCAGCGCTCTGCGTACCCACTACCTGACTCACGGCGGACTGATTCCATACACCTACCGCAGTGATCTGGACTTCGAGGAGTTTGCCGTTATTGCCGAGAATAACCGCGATATGCCCGGCGTGCATGTTGGCCTGCGGCCGCAGCGGATTTACCCCTACGGTAGCCTAGGCAGCCACGTGCTCGGTTACCTCAAACAGTGGGAGAAGGGTAAGATCCCTCCCGATGCAGAGAAGCGCTTCGACCACTACATTGGCGATAGCGAGGGCATCGCTGGCGTGGAGTCCAGCATGGACGCATACCTGCAGGGACATGAGGGCATACGCAAGATGGCCAAGGACGAGAAGGGCCGCACCCTTAAGATGCTCGATTACACCCGTCCGGAAGTCGGTGCCAAGGTGATGCTGAGCATGGGTGCCCGCGTGCAGTATCTCCTGGAGCACGCCTTGCGCCGCGTGGGGCGTGCAAGTGGCGTGGTGATGGACGTGAACACCGGCGAAGTGCTGGCGATGGCGTCTGTTCCGGATTACGACCCCAATGCCTTCATTCCGAGTATTTCGGATGACCGCTGGCAATCCTATCTCGCCAGTGTGAAGTTGTCTCCGCTGACCAATCGGGCGATCAGCGATTTTGCGCCGGGTTCGACGATGAAGGTGCCCACTGCCATTGCTGGAGCACTCGAAGGACTCGCGACCCAGCGTTGCACCTGCGAGGGCTACGTCCAATACGGCAATCACAAGGTGGGCTGCTGGATTTGGAACATGCGTGGCGGCGCCCACGGCTCCCTGCTGCTCTCCGAGGCCTTGCAGCGTTCTTGCAACCCCTACTTCAACAAGATTGCCAACATGATGGGTAACGAGAAGCTGGTGGCTGGCTGCGACAAAGTTGGCTTCGGCAAGAAGTCTGGTATTCGACTGCCAGGTGAAAGCCCGGGAATCCTGCCCGGCAACCGGGCTTGGCGTGTCTCCAACCCGGGTGTGACTGTGACGTCAGTTGACGGTGCCTTCACTTCCATTGGTCAAGGCAACATGATGGCCACGCCGCTACAGATGGCAGCGATGACGTCCTGTGTTGCTAACGGTGGCAAATACTACCAGCCACGGATCATTCGCAAAGTCGTGGCTCAGGACGGCGAAGTGTTGCTCAAGGATCAACCCATCCTCAAATCCGACATCATCGCCATGGGTGTGTCGGTGGAGGATTTTGAGCTCATCCGCAAGGGCATGTGGTTGGCCGTGAATGAAGTGGGTGGTACCGCGCGCCGTGCCAAGATGGAAGAAGTTGAAGTGGCGGCCAAGACCGGCACTGCTCAGACCACCGATAATGGTGAGAAGTCCAACAACGCCTGGATGATCAGCTTCGCCCCCTACGAGAACCCACGCTATGCAGTCGCCATCGTAGTCCAGAACGGCGCCTCAGGTGGCAAGGTCTGCGGTCCGTTGACTCACTTGATTTACCGAGGCCTGTTTGCTCGCGAGGCGGGTGCGCGGCTGCCACTCAAGCGCATGCAGGAATTTGCCGGCAATACGGAGCGCGTTGAGGAAGTCGAACTTCCCGAAGACGTGTTGGCCGCCATCGATGCCACCATTCTCGAGGATGAAGACATTGCCGATGCGGCGGTCGACGTGCCGACGGCTCCCATTTCATCCAATCCACCTCCACGTGCACTGGTCGTGCCACTCACTCCCACCATCACTACCGAAGCAGACGACGAAGGCACCGTGGTGCCACGCGCTGTGCCGGTTCAAGAATAACCTTCACCCCAATCCCTCACTCTAACTTTTACCCTCTATACCCATGATTACGAACATCAAGCGCATGCTCGGCATTGGCACCCCGGATCCCAAACGGGGCAATACCATTGTCGTGAATGCCGAAAAATTGGAACGTCGCGTCGCCCTCCTCGAGGAAGGCGTGCTCGAAGAATACTCCGTTGAACGCGAAGGCGATCAGAACATCGTCGGCGGCATCTTCAAAGGTCGTGTGAAGAATATCGAACAGGGCCTCAAGGCCATGTTTGTGGACATCGGCCTGGAGAAGAACGCCTTCCTGCATTTCTGGGACGCCATCCCCGCCGCTCTCGATTCCGGCCTGGAAGAAATCCAGCGCAAGGGCCGCCACAAAAAGAAGAAGGCCAAGAAGATCACCTCCAAGGACATCCCCAGCATTTACCCGGTGGGTTCCGAGATCGTGATTCAGGTTTCCAAGGGGCCGATTGGTACCAAGGGCCCACGCGTGACCACCAATATTTCGCTCGCTGGTCGCTACCTCGTGCTGATGCCCTACACCGAGCAGTTCGGTATTTCGCGCAAGATTGACGATCCCAAGGAACGCGCCCGCCTGCGTGAGATCATGCAGAAATTGCAGGTGCCCGATGGCATGGGCCTGATCATGCGCACCGTGGCCACCGGCACTCGTGCCCGCCACTTTGTGCGCGACCTCGCCATGCTGTTGGAACAGTGGGAGGAGATCGAAGCCCGCCGCGCCAACAATCCGCCACCGGCCTGCATCTTCAAGGAGCCGGGCCTGATCGAACGCTCCGCCCGCGACTTCCTCACCGAGGAAGTGAACCAGATCATCTGCGATGACGAAGAGACCACTGAAATGATTCGTGGCATCGCCGGTAAGATTTCGCGCCGAGCCAAGCGTCGCGTGCACTACATGGCGCCTTCCGCCGAGCCCATCTTTGAGCGCCTTGGTCTGCAGCAGCAGATTGATGAGGCCTTCTCACGCCAGGTTTGGCTGCCCTGTGGTGGTTACTTGGTGATCGATGAAACCGAAGCTCTGATCTCGATTGACGTGAACACCGGCCGCAACCGCGGCTCCAAGGATGTCGACAAGATGATTCTCCAGACCAACATCGAGGCGGCCGAGGAAACCGCACGCCAGCTCCGCCTGCGCAATATCGGTGGCTTGGTGGTGATTGATCTTATCGATATGCGCCATCGCCGCGACCAGCAGGCGGTTTACAAGGCCATCAAGGAGCGTCTCAAGCGCGACAAGGCCAAGACTCAAGTGCTGCAGATTTCGCAGATCGGCCTGATGGAAATGACCCGTCAGCGCCTCAATGAATCGCTGCGCGACTCGATGTATGAGCCCTGCCCGTATTGCTCGGGTCAGGGTCGGGTGAAGACCCCCATGTCGATGTCCGTGGAAATTCAGCGTCACCTCAACACCGTGATCCAGAAGCACCGCGATTCCGTGGGCGACATGATCGTGGTGGTGAACGCCG
>CAZIPY010000230.1:0-2471 GCA_964541125.1 uncultured Luteolibacter sp.
TTCGTGATGTCCAACAGCTTTGCCAACCAAACCCTGGCCCAGATTGATCTCTGGAAAAACAAGGAGGACTACCTCCCGGGTGAGGTGAAGGTGGTGCCCAAGCATCTCGGCGAGGAAGTCGCCCGACTTCACCTCGACAAGATCGGTGCCAAGCTTACGAAGCTGACCCAGGAGCAGGCCGACTACATCGGCGTGCAGCCTGAGGGTCCCTTCAAGCCCGAGCATTACCGCTACTAAGCGTTCATCCCTCTCAGAATTCGCGTTCTAGGGCGTCCGGAGGAAGTTCCTCCGGGCGCTTTTCATTTCTTGAGTTGCAACCAGATGAGTAGGGGCACAACCGCGGCGGTCAGTAGCCAATCGGACACTGTCATTGCGCTCAACACTTCGCCCCAGCTGGTCTTCATCAGCCAGATGATCCGGATGATGATCGAAGCGATGATGAGTAACAGCGCGGCAAAGACGGCGATTTCAAAGCCGGTGATTTTCATAAACCGTTGCGTTCCTGTTTCCTCATCCAATCAGCAAAGGCGCTGACCCTGTGCTGCATTTCCAAATGCTTGTAGAATGGGTCTGATTTGAGAAAATCCTTGTAGAGTGGATGTTTGGTGATGTCGCCTATTTTGCCGGCTTCCTCCTTGAGTTCAGTCACCTGCTTCAGGTCTGATGCAAATTGAGGGTCTCCGAACAACATGACGTGACCACAGGTGCAGCACATGGTGGCGTTGACGGTGGTCGAAACAGCTCCCTTTTTCAGAATGGCCTCAGGGTTCGTTTGCATCTCGATGCGCAGATCTCGAGATGAGGCCTCGTGATAATCAGTTCGATCGAGAACACGAAGTCCTTCGAGTAGCTCTTCGCTTCCACAGTGGGTGCATTTCTTTTTCATGCCGTGGTGATGTTCTGAAGGATGTGGCCCAATTTCCAGTAGAGAACTCCGGCGAGAATGGAGCCCCAGAAGGCTACGCCGACGAGCGAGGCCAGAAAGCACTGGGCCCAGCGGTCCAGATCGAGATCCACCTTGCCGAGAGTGAGTCCTTTGATGATTAGTCGACCCGTATTGCCGAAAAACCATTCAAAGACACAGTGCCACAGCCAGCCAAAGAGGCTTAATAAGTCATCAATGCCCATGGGAGGCATGATTCCCTAGTTCGGTAATGCTGCCCATTGGAATGATGGGGCGTCTTTGTAAGCGAGCTTATGAGTCCCGGGGAGGAAATTTCAGCTTGGGTGGCTTATTGGCGCGCTTGGCCTTTTTCTCCTCTTCGTCCTTGCCGGCTTTGACCAGGAGGGCGGTACCTTGCTTGATGAAGGCCATGAAGATGGAGGTAACCAAACGCAGGATGATCAGCCCCACCAGGCAGAGAAAGATGATCTGGAAGGCCTGATTGGCCTGAATCTCGAATTTGCTGCCGTCGAAGTCGCCGCTGAGCACGGCGCTGTCGCCGCCGGCGGAATCGGACATCCATTGAATGAGATTCGCCTCGTTCGGGTTGCGGACAATCTGCACCACGGTGATCGTGATCAGCAGCAGGGCCATGGCCCCGATGCCAACCAATGCCAGACCAATGATCTTCTGGGGATCGATGGAGTCGTCTTCGTCTTCCGGGTGCATCGGGATCTCAATTCAGTTCACCGCATTGAATGCATCGGCGGCTAAAACGGCAAGATTACAGGTGGGAAAATGATCACTGACCGTTCTGCTTGAGCAGTCCAATGATCTGTTTGCGCTCCTCATCTGGATTGAAAACCAAAGAGATCTTTTTGAGTGCGGCACCGTTGGTGTCACGAGCGCCTAGCTCGATGAGCCATTGGACGGGTGCCAGTTTGCCTGAATCCACCGACAGGGTCAGAGGAGTGGTCCCCTCAAGACCACCACCATTGACGTCGGCTCCGGCTTCCACCAATGCAGCCATGGTCTCCATATTCCCTTTTTGAGCAGCATAGCCCAAGGGGGTGCCGTCAGCTGTGCCAGCAAAGCCTACCCCATCGGTGTTGTAACTCGTGCCGATCTTGGCGTTGGGATCGGCGCCCTTATCGACCAAGGCCTTGATCATGGCGCCGTTGCCCGACTGAGCCACGGTGAATATGAGCGGCAGGCCGTAGCGATTCTTGGCGTGTGGATCTGCACCCGCTTCGATGGCGGCGAGTGCCATGTCGTTGTCATTGAAGCCAAGTGCGCGCTGCAAATCCTGATTGAGTTTGGCGACGTCGATCTTTTTGGGGGCGGGTGTGGCGGGTTTGGAGTCTCGGGCAGGTGGTGATCCCAATGGATTGCTCGCTGCGCGTTCACTGCTGGAGTTGGCAGCCGGTTCCTCTTTCTCCCCGCAGGAAGTGATGAATAAGTAGGCGGGTATGACGAGGCAGAGTGGTAGAGTGGTAGAGTGGTAGAGTGGTAGAGTGGTAGAGTGGTAGAGTGGTAGAGTGGTAGAGTGGTAGAGTGGTAGAGTGGTAGAGTGGTAGAGTGGTAGAGT
>CAZIPY010000231.1:0-13943 GCA_964541125.1 uncultured Luteolibacter sp.
CGCCTCGATGAGACATTGCGACGTCCAGAACAGGCTGTGCAGACCCTCTGCATGACGCCTTCAGACCGGCCTGCAGCGCCCCGAATCGCTCAAAATTATCAGATTCGTGGCAAAAGTTCTCAAATCGGTTGGCAATTTACAGTCCCCAATGGGGACAATTTAGGGCTGATGCTTAGAATACCTTGTTTTAAAGGCCATTAAGGCCAGTTGCCTGAAATCTAGTACTCTCTGGGCGCCCAATACGGCCCCTGACTTCTCCAAATTTGAGCCAATATTTATCCTTCCGAATTCGGGTGTTCTCCGAAATTCTCTCTTTGTGAGAACACTAATCCCCTGTTGGCTAGCTTGTGGTGACCTATTGGGATGTTCCCCGAGCGGGTAATTATTTCCATCTTTTATACCATCTTCAAAGGCGTCTGATTGCTGCTTACCCATGCTATCGAGACTAATTGGCGTGCAGCCATCATCATGACCCAGTTTTCATGAAGCGGGGACTTACTTCATTCACCTCGTTCGAATCTAATGCTGTATAATATATACTATAGTTCCATTACGTCTAAATCAAGCGATCGATAGATCGCCGGTCAGGCAGAAGTCCTAAATTGACGAATCTCACTTAACTAGTGAAACCTCTAGCTTGTAGGGGTCATTAAATACAAACAAAACACCACCTTCTTTAAGAGAAGATAGTTTGAGGTCATTCAAATTAATTTTTTGGCTGAATCTTTTGCCATCAATATACCAAACCGCATCTGCCACCCCTCTGAGAGGTATGTTTATACTATGTGATCTAGAGCGCTTCCCTTTCGTCAAGTTGTGCCTGAGTGCTATATTTCGGTCATAACTCGGAAGCCCGACT
Organism: uncultured Luteolibacter sp.; assembly: GCA_964541125.1. GTDB lineage: Bacteria > Verrucomicrobiota > Verrucomicrobiia > Verrucomicrobiales > Akkermansiaceae > Luteolibacter. The sequence continues at coordinate 860 of CAZIPY010000231.1, forward strand.
TTCATAAAATCGATTTTTTTCGAGGAGTTATTATACACTGTAGAGCTGTAATCCCAAAATGTAGGATTGTAACCTCTTTGATAGCCACAACCACTTAAGGCGATTAATATTAAAGGTATAGTAAAATAATAAATATACTTCATTGCTTTAATCTTTTTCGTTTACCACTTAACAGTCGCCCACCCGTTGGGTAAAGGCTTGCCTTGAGCATCATAAGCATTTCTGACTCTGGTTTTCTCTGTGAACTTTTCGACTAATTTGTCATTAGGCCAAGCAGAATCATTAACATCAACTCCCTTGAGTTTGGTATTTGAGAATTGCTTAGGAATGGCCCCAAATGGGGCTCCATGACCTGCACCATCATCACGCATGTATTTGAGCGCTAGATTGGACAAATTTTTTCGACTTCCTCCTAAATCGTAGCCACCGCCAATATCTGAATGCGCACCAACCAGCATGGCCTCATGCCACTTGGGGTTAACCGAATATTTGCCATTACTAATATTGCCGATCCCGGTAACTGGGAAAAAATATCGCCTTTCACCGCTTTCAAGATCCCGAGCTCTTTGTGCAGCAACTAGATGGTAAGCTCTTTTGACATTCTTTGGTAAGTCAAATTCATAGCCCGGATCGACAGAATTACCTCCAAGGCCAAATGATGAAACTGTGTCAAATAGGCCGACCCAGTGAATCACAGCATCCGGATCATTATCAACAATCATGTTGGCGAAGTCGCGTGCTGTAGCGGCACCTCGGCTAAAGCCAATGATGTCAACGCGGCAGTCACCGTTCTTCTGCCTCTCTTCGTATGCTTCAAACATCTTCTTGATTCTCTTTTTGCCACCCAATCCAGACATTTTACCAAAGAAGTTAAATATACCATCTCTAGTGCCAACGCCGGCTTGATATTCCACATCGGTGTCACCATCACCATATATAGACGCCAAGATAGCTACATTAGTTGGACGCTGTTTTTCAAGGGGCTCATCCAGGTCCCAGTCTCTTTCCCTATCATTGTTTGTGCCATCAAAAGCATAGAGGGCTAAACCCAGGCGATCTATCCAACTGGTAGGTTCATTACTCACGAACCCATAGAGGTTTGTTCCTCCTAGTTCTTCAATGGGATCTCTATTGATCCACCTTCCAGTTTCTGGGTCGTAGTAGCGGTAGCCGTAGTAGAGTAGTCCTGTTTCTGAGTCCGTATACTTCGTGCTGAACCGGAACTCAAAGTCCGTCGCCATCGTTCCGGTTTCGGCAACGATTTTGCCGAATGGGTCATACTCGTAGTGAGCCACGGTGGTTCCAGCTCCATCGATGTATTCACTGACGTTGCCGTTTCCATCGCAGGTTGCGTAGTAGTGGTTGCTGCCTTCGGAGACGGCGAGCAGACCACCCACGCCACCGGCACCTTGCATGGTGCCGCTCAAATCCATTCCCCAGGTGAAGGTCTTCTCTAGGGTGTAGGAATTGGTCTCGTATTGAGCGATGAGGTTCCAGCCGTCGTAGACGTAGACGGTTTCATTGGTGCCTGTGACCTTCCGAATGCGGCGACTCATGGAGTCGTAGTCGTATTTGGTCACCGTGCCATCGACATCAATTTGGATCAGACGGTTTTCAGCATCCCATTCCAGATCGCTGTTCCTGCCAGCATCTGCTGGCACAGGATAAGCGATTGCATTGCCGTCCTCATCGTAGTCCGGAACGACAGCGCCAACAGTGGTGTATTGGTTGAGCGCGTTGGCGGCGTAGGTTTGGGCTCCAACGGCGTTGATGTCGGTGGTGCCTTCAATGGATTTCTCACGGTTGCCGATGCCGTCGTATTGGTAGGCGCGGTCGTAGGAGTTGTCTGAACTGTCAGCTGTGATGAGCTCTCCGGTGGCATTGTAGCCCCATGCCCAGCTGAGTGCGGCCGGGAAGGCCGAACCACTGGTCGCCACATTCGTGCGCTGACCGTAGTTGTCCACGGTGTAATCATAACTCGAAACTGCTCCAGCAGTTACGCCGTTGGTCTTGGTGTCGAGTACGTTGCGAGTAGCTTCCCAGGTTTTAGTGGTCGTGACCACTGGACCTGCGATGCTGGCCAGTAGGTTGGCGGAATCAGCCTGGTAGGTGTAGTCGAAGTCGATGTTAGTGAGAGGGTCATTGGGGTCAATCACCTTGGACACCGCTGCCAAGCGACCATCTGCGGCTCGATAAGCATTGGTTTGCTGATGTTCGCTGGTGGCTCCATCCTTCAGGGTGAAACCACTGAGTCGGAGCAAGCTGTCCTGTGTGCGATCAATGGTGCGAGTGAATTCAGGAGCACCCCCGGGGACGAAATCGTATGAAACGACCTCTTTGATGGGGAGTAGGTTGGTCGCACTATAGGAAAAATTCGAGATAGCAACTCCGTTCGATGTTTGGGTTTTTCGACCTAATGTGTCATAGGTTATGGTGATATCAGGTGTATTGTCACTATAATCGGTCGAGGTCAGGCGACCACCAGCATCATGTATGTAATTGGTCGTGATGCCGCGATCCCAAACACGCGAGCCAAGCCTTCCCGCATTGGTGTAGGTGTAGATTGTGGAGTTGCCATCGTCGTAGGTCTTGGTGGTCAGGAAACCACGATCAGAACTGTAGGCCCAAGATGTAGTGGCTTGTTGGGTTCCAAAGGTGGTCATGCTGACCTGGCGATCCGCGTAGTCGTAGGTATGGGTGGTGCGGTAAGTCTTATCACCGTTGGTTTCTTGAACGGTGTTGTCCGGATTGTAGATGGTGTTGGTGATGTTGTCGAAGCCACCGCTATCAGGAGCATCAACCGAAGTGCGACGGCCACGCACGTCGTAAGTGAATGTAGCAAAGCGTCCACCAGCATCAGTAATTTTCTTGGTGTAGTCAGCGGTGGCACTGATGTATTCCGTGGCAACAAGCCCGGTGCGCGAATCAGTCGCGCCGGTTTGACGATTGAGGTTGTCATAGGCGTAGGTGGTCGAAGCAATGCCAGCCGAGGCAGTGTCATTCCAAACCGAGGAGGTGAGCAGACCTGAAGTGTAGCTTTGGATTTGGACAGTATCGTCTGGATTGGTCGTTGTGATAGTCCAGTTGCCGCCACCAGGAAGAGCAGTGACCGTTTCGGAAGTGATGTCGAGGCGAGTGGGGCCACCTGCAAGTGTCGGGAACTGGATGCTCTTGCTAGTCAGGCCGTCAGGGGTGCGTTCACTGTGGGAGGTAACGTTTTCAGCATCATTGTTGCTGGGATCCCAGACCTTACGGACAGTGCGAAAGACTGGCGTGCCTCCTGAGAGAGCAGGATCGGTATCAGTGAATCTGATTTGGTCTTGGCCAATGACGATGTTGTCTGCTTCATCATCGTAAACAAGGCCGGCATTGGGAATGAGATCGATGGCGGTCGTGGTGCGCTCGCCCTCGTTGTTGTAGCCAAGTAGGATTACAACGCCGTCAGGATCCACGGCTCGGACCAATTGCCCTTTGCTGTTATAGTGCTTAGAAGCCTCCGCGCCATCTAGGTACGTAATTTTGATTTGCCGACCAAGCCAGTCAGACTGAATTTTAGTCGTCTCTTTAGCCACAGCGCCATCCAAATAGGATTGTGTAACCTCTTCACCCATTCCATTGACTGAGTAAGAGTACTCCATTTCGGGGCTCAGTGCTCCGGTGGTCTTTGCAGCGCTACCGTCGAGGAAGCTTTCGGTAGTTTGTTGGAAGCCATCAGGTGCGGTGGTCAGAACGCTCATGGAGAGTCCAGCGCTAGGCTGGTAAGTCGTTACTGAATTGGTGTTCACCAAGTCACCAGCGGCGCCAGTTGGGTCAGGACTACTGGAAGTGCGGCTAGTACCAGCGAGGTTGCGGGTAGATTCATTGACTCCATCTTGAGGTGTGCCTGCAAGATCCGAGCTTAAATTGCCTCCAACAACTTCTGCATAGCGATGAGTGGAGGTGGTGAGGCCGTTGTAAACGGTCTCCATGGTCACATCCATGCGATTGGATTTAATTCGGCGGCGGAGGTGGTCGTAGGCGTATTTGGTGGTGATACCGTATTTGTCAGTTTCACTCTGAAGACCACAGCAATCGTAGGTGCGAGTGATTTGCCAAGCAGGATTGGTGGCAGTTCCTTGTTCGCCTGCAGTACCCACAACATCTGCATGGTATGCGGTGGTGAGGGCGCGGCCGAGTTCATCAATGTCGGTCACGGCCATGTTGCCGAAGATCTGGCCGTCGGCTCCTGTGGCCGGATAACCAATAGCCGTGGATTGCCTCATGATCACCGTGCCGCGGTTATTAGCTACGGTGGTGGTACGCATGCCTTGGCTAACAGTGCTGCCGTTGGAAGTTGCGCCATTTGCCACGATACTTGTGTAGCCACCACTTGCGTCGCGGGTGTATGCGTAGGTGCTCAGGGTGCCGTCAGGGTGTTGCACTTTGGCCGCCCGGCCCCCAAAGTCTGCTCTAGAAGCTTTGTAGGTGGTGATTGTAGTGAGGAACTCGGTCTCCGAGGTGTAGTCTCGGCATTCCATACTGTTGTTCGTAAATATGCAGACCTCTTTGGCAGTCATGGTGCCATTGATGGTGGTCGTAGTGGTGCTAGTTCGGGTTCCTGGGTTCCACTGGGTGGTGACAACCTTGCCGGAAACATCACCCGCGTAAGGAGTTGTCACGCTCTCGTAGTTGAGAGCATAGGTGTAGAAGGCCTGATAACCGTCGTAGCGAGTCATCTGCTTGAGACGACCAAGACCAACAGTGGAGGCACCAGGACCAGTCAGCTCACCGGGTTGGTAGTAGGTCCAAGTCGTGGTAAGAGCTTCGTCATCTGGATCGTTGACAACCTGGGTCCTCACCCAACCGTGCAGCTGCTTCTCCCAAGTGGTTTCGGTGACGCTGTAGGTGGACATCTCCGCAATGGTGGGGTTCACCTTGGGGTCCGAAGTTTCCATGAGGGTCTTGCGGTAGACCTTCACTCCGGGTGAAGGATTGGTTTCCACGAGGATCTCGCGGTGCATGACCTCAAATTGGCCGCCGACCACTTTACCCTTCTCGAACCAGGTCTCGCCGTTGCCTTTGAGGATCTGTTGGCTGCGGTGTGTGGTAAGGAGGTGCGTGGTGTCACATCGCATGATGTCGAAACCTCCTTCATTCACCTTGGAGATCTTGGTGTTACGAAACTCAGCACCTAAGGAATCCTTGTAGATGATGGTGCAGGCGTTTTCGCCAGCCACATCCGCGATATCAATGGTGGCATTTTTTAGAGTGACTTTCTGAAGACGTCCGCTTGGTGTGTATTGTGCAGCGTTTCTGATTTCTTTACCTCCTCGCAGCACAATATTGGCCGTGCCATCAAAGTTGCCGTTCGTTGCTCGCACATCCACATAACCCGCTGAATGGCCGCCGTCTTCATTCGTAAGGTGAGAAGTAGCAATGAATTCACCGTTTGTGTTACTCACTTGAGCAGGAGCGGTGTAGTCGCACTCGGAACAAGAAGATTCACATCCACCACTCAGCTTAAATCTGCGGGTGCAGCCACCTTCCTCATCTTCAGCAATGCCCGAGCAATAGACCTGAAGTTTCCATGTACTGATGCACTCACGCAGCTGAGTTGCATCAATTGATGCTGAGCCTTTGTATTTACGGTGATAGAGAGTTTCTTCAGCAGCGCTAAGGGTGACTTCATTTAGCTCAACTTCAGCTTCTAGGTCCGGCTGACTCTCGCCCTGAACTTCCACACTCGTGACTTCGACCTCTTCACATGGATCATCGGGATCTAGCTCAGGCTTCTTAAGAACGTAGATGGTGAAGTTGACGTCGTAATTACCGTCCTTGTCGCTAATGGGTGGCAGCGGGCTTTGCGGGCTATTGCCATCGAGTTCTCCACCTTCAACCTCAATCTTAATACAATCACAGCACGCATCCGGTTTGGGGTTGAGCTGCTTGCTGCCTGCAGATTCCGTGCTGCCTGACGACTGCTGCACGGAGGACAACGCCATACCAAGAACAGCCAAGATACCTAGAAAACGAGCTGCTAGCGAATGTTGGGGATTGGGGGATTTCATAAGAATTTGAAGTGGGGCTTTAGGATAGATGATGAGTTAAAATTCAATTCGAGCACGAGGCTTGGGGTTGCTTTGTCGGTGCAGGATGTTTTTGAGTGCAGGCTTAGCAGCTTGAGCGATGCGAAAGTTTTCGCCGGCAAGAGCTTCAAGATGGTCCGCGTCAGATTCGTTGCCATAGCGGCCCATACAGCCGATGGCGGCTTTGCGCATGTGAATAGATTGTGTGGTGTCTATGGCGATAGCTCTTGCGAGGCTCAAACCTTGCTCGCTACAGGAATGGAGGGCAGTGACCCGCACATCGACCGAGCGTTGGGTATCTGCTGCAATCTCAAGAGCGAGAGTAACAAGCTCTTCCGAAGGATTCTCTCTGTCGCCATTCCAATTGGACAGAGCTAACAGAGCTGCGCCTGCAGCTTCGCTTTCCTTGCTTTTTGCCAAACCAAGAAGGGTGGAATAGGCTTCATCTGCCGCTTTGCCTTCCAAATTACCATAGCTGCGCTGCACCTCGATGTGCTGGACCGCATAGTTTTGCATGGTCTTATGCGGGTGGGTAGTTGCTAAGCGATTTAGGAGAAGAGTCAGCTTTTCATGTTCTTTACCGTGGTGGAGGACATTGAAGGTATTATTGAAGATCCAAAGAGTGGTTTCGATATCCCAAGCAGGGTGACCGCCTGAATCGATTAATCCCAACAACCAGGCCTCTTGGCTTGGACGCGGCTTACTGCGAAGCCTTGAAAAATCATCAAGCCACTGGATAGCAAGTCTTTGGTGGAACTCTTCTCCTCCATGTTCGGCAACATATTGGAGGAGTAAGAACGATGGTTGGGGCTGCTCCAGATCCAAATTTGCAAATGGATCAGCATCTTCTCTGGGTGATTCCACTACCGAAGCTTCACGCATATTCCAAATCACGAGAACAGACACAACCACGACCACCGCTGCCAATATGAGCAGGGTAGGCTTGACTAAGCTGTTGGATGGTTGGCTCATGAATTCGGGCCCCTAAGGAAAACAGCGATCACTTGATCACGTGGATCGCGGCTATCAGTGCGAACTTGAAGCGTTTGGATGCCGGGAAGGGCTTTGCCTGTAGGTGTGATGCGAATTCGGTAGTGTCGCTTTTCCTTAACTGTCTCTTTCTCAATAGAAAACAGGCTTTTTGGGGCGCCGATCAGATCGGTGATTTCGAAGTCTTGTTCAGTCCCTGTTGTGATATCGATGACTTGAGCCTTGTCGAAATTTTTGCGTGTCCAAGTAAGTTCCTGACTCGAAAATTCAATGGGGGCAGGGATGTGAGTCTCTACCACCAACTCAACTGGCTTATCATAGCCAACGAACTTCACATACAGTGAATTGCGTAAGATTCCTCGACGACTGCCTGGCGTGAAATCAGCGGTAATCTTTCCAGATTTTCCTTTCTCAATCTGTTCATGCTTAGTCGATTGTGCTGCTAGGCAGCCACAGGAGCTTTTGATTTTTTCGATAACCAAAGGTAGCTCATGCGGGTTGGTGTATTCCCATTGCGCGGTGAAGGATTCCTTTTTCGGGTCGACCTCGATTTTCACCTCTGTAGCCCTAAAAGCGGTGCGAATGTCTAGTTTGGTCCTCTGTGTTTCCTCTGCCACGGCCGAAGGCATCAGGAGTGTCGCTGAAAGCACCCAGAAGGCCCTCGTTAGCAGGGTTAATCTCCCTTTCTCAAACCGAGAAAGCCATTTCGCCAAGAAAGGAGGGGGAGAAATCACGCACCGCATCTATCGGCGCCTAGCAATCGCGTCAATGATGTACGGCACACTCATGAAAGTTTGTCAGACAGATGCTTCGAAAGTAGCAGGTCTGGGCAATTAAAAGGCCCTGTTTTTAAAGTGGTTAGGCCATTTCTCGATGCATTTGCTCAAAATGAGCTAAAGGAATCCAACTCATAATTACATGTGACAAAAATGTGACCAAAAGCAGCGCCAAGAACATTGGTCCAATTTTTGTTCTGCCATCGCTCCGTACATGATTGACGGCATCGTTAGCGACCGTTAGTCCCATGGTGTCATTCTTCTCCTTCCTCTTTTTAGAAATCCATTAGACTCATGAGATCCAGTATCCGCACCCTCCTCACGGCTTTCCTTGGCCTGATGTCCAGCATTGGCCTCCAAGCCCAAACCGGCCTCACGGTAGAAACCTGGAACGGCCTCACTCGCAGCGACTCCATCATCGTTCTGCAGCAGGAAGGCATTTCCGATCGAGCCGCCGACGCCACCACCACCACAGTCGCCGGAGCCGAAGTCAGTGGAGCCACCGCCCTCAAGGACGGCCAGCGCCTGCGCGGCACCATCACTCCCACCCTCACCGACCACTACACCTTCTGGATCAGCGGTAAGGACAACGTCGCCCTCTGGATCTCGGACGACGCCAGCCGCTTCAACAAGAAGCTCGTGGCCTACAATCTCGGCACCACCACTCTGCAGAACTGGGATGCTCACCCCAGCCAGCGTTCCATCCCCATTCAGCTCACCGCTGGCCAGAGCTACTACCTCGAGGCTCAAGTGATGGACGAAAACGGCAGTGGCCACGTCTCCATCGGCTGGCGCGGTCAGAGCGGTCGCTACGCCTTGGATCTCAACGGCGCCACCGCCACCCAATCCTCCACCAAGTGGGGTAAGGAAGCCTCCGCCGCCATCGATGGCGACACCGGCGGTGTGTGGGGCCAGAACGCCACCACCCTCACCAACAACGATCTCAACGCTTGGTGGCAGGTCGACTTCGGTCAGGACCGCGAAATCAATCAGGTGGTGCTCTACAACATGTCCAAGAACCAGAACCGCCTCTCCAACTTCCGCATCTCCGTGCTGGATGCCAACGATGTGGAGCTGGTCGGCGAGGACTTCTTCACCACCTCCGGCAACGTCGGCGATTCCATGACCTGGGATCTTCCCGCCTCCCAGCCCACCGCGCGCAAAGTTAAAATCCAGTATCTGGGTTATAACCTCACCGGTAAGGGCGAGCTCGCTCTCGCTGAAGTCGAAGTCTACGGCGTGGGTCTGGTTCCCGGCCAAGTGAACCACCGCGAAGTCATCCCGCAGGCCGTGCTCAACACCGTGGCCGCCGACCTCGATGATCTCAACGACAACAATCTCTCCGATGCTTGGGAAACCAGCACCGGCCTCGCCGCTTCGGCCCTCCCCGGCGCCCTCCTCGAATACGGCGATCCCGACAACGACGGCATCTCCAACTACCAGGAGCAATACCTCGGTTCCGATCCCCTCACCAAGGAAGCCATCGCCGACGGCCTCACCCGCTACATCTGGATGGGCATCAACGGCTCGCTGCTCACCAACCTCACCAAGAACAAGGCCTTCCACGGCCTGCCCAATGCTGAGGACCACGTGCCCGGCATTGATTCCCTGCTCGGCCTCAAGCTCTACGGCGCACGCTACCGCGGCACCATTGTGGCCCCCGCCACTGGTGAATACCGCTTCTGGGTGAGTGGCAGCGGCGGTGGTGCGGAACTCTGGCTGGCCGATGGCACTATCACCGAGCCCGGAACCTCCAACGCTCTCACCAACCTCTACGGCAAGCGTTTCCTCTGCTCCAGCGGCCACGTGACGCCTCTCCACGACTTCGACTACGAGCCTCGCCAAAAGAGTGAGCCCATTTACCTCGTTCAAGGTCAGGAGTATTACATCGAAGCCCTCCACGCCACGCAGAACGGCAAGGTCGACCACATCTCCGTCGCCTGGGAATACCCCGGACAGGCCCGCGAGATCATCCCGGCTCTGCACTACCTCTCCCATGTGCCCGACGACACCGATGCAGACAACGACAACCTGCCCGACGCCTGGGAAACCATTGTTGGTCTCGATCCCGCCGAGAATGGTAAGATCGACCTCGACGAGAGTGAATACGGCGATCCCGACGGTGACACTCTGAGTAACCTCGAGGAATACCAAGCCGGTACCAATCCCAACAACGCTGACACCGATGGTGATGGCATTTCCGACAGCCAAGAGCTCAACTACTACGGCAGTGATCCGCTGGTTTCTAATAACATCACAGGGGTTGCGATTACTCTTCCGGCCTTGAACCAATACACCAACGCTACGGGTAGCTGGACGGTGAAATCTGATGGATCTCTTGAAGCTAACGATCGCCGTGGTGGAATCGATTACACCTTCACGGTGGCCGAAGCAGGAGTGCATGAAGTTACCATCGAGGCCTACGCGCTCTGGTATCAGTCGTGGTACACCAAGCAGCTCAACCTCGAGCTGACACTCAACAACGACTCCGCTCCCTTTGCCATCGGTCAAATCAGCAGTAACGCCACCAACAGCGGCACTCTGAGCGCCATCACCCCATGGTTGGAAGCTGGCACCCACACCCTCACCATCTTCCACAACAACTACGATGCTCGCCTGCGCATGAGGCTTGTGGATGTGTCCATCGACCGCTTGGGTGGAATTGACCTCAATTCCAACAATATCCCGGATTGGGTCGAAGCTGATGCAGCGGCTGACAACCTTCTCACCCATGTTCCTCTCCAGAGCCGCACCTCACCGGTTTCTGTCCAGGGCATCACCGAGCAATTCACTACTGTAAGCATGACTTCAACCTTACCGGGTGCCAGCCAAGCTGATCCGGTGACTCTCACCCAAGGCATCAACGACAGTTTCTTCACGGACGTCACCCTCGATGAAACTGGACCTGTCACCGTGGACACCAGCTTCATGAGTGGCCTGGTTGCTCAAAGTGATCAAATCACTTGGATTGCCACCAACCTCTTCGAAGGTTTCTCTGACGACACCCTTCATATTCGCGAAGGTGATTCCCTCCGCCTTGATGCTTGGAGTGGGGCCTCCGCCGACGGCCTGCCCTTCACCGTCACCCTCGATGGAACACTCCTCGAAGATGCCGCCCAGAACACTACCCACACTTCGGGTGTTCCCTTTACCAGTACCTTCGCCATGGCCGGCACCTACACCCTGGTGGCCACCCATGACGGTCAAAGCGCCACCGTCACCCTCCAAGTCCACGCCGCTGACTTTGGCCCGGACCACAGCGTGCGCGTGAAGGTCACCCGTAGCTGGACTCCGACCAATCTCGGCCTGAATCACATCATCCAGGCTGACGACCGCATCGTCTTCTTCGAGACCACCGCTAATCCTTCCTCCGGCCCCCGCACCTTCGATGTCCGAGCCGACGAGCCGATCAACCGCCATGTGATTGCCAGCCTGCCGAATAACGTGGACGGCGCACCCTCCGCCATCCTCGCTCGTGGCACCATGCATCCCTTTGAGGTCGCTATGGTCGATCAGACCAACGATGCTCATACCATCACTCAGTATGAGGATGGTACGTGGCTTGTTCGCCACAGCATGGTGGGGATTAATATTCCAGCCAATGTGATCGTTGAGCTAGAAGCGAAGAATCAGGGCCTGCTCTTCACCAATGGCACCAAGTGGCTCGAACTCCGTGCTGAGGACTTCGATGTCAATGGCATCGCTAATATCTACTATGAGTGGAGTGGCACTGGTATTCCCAAGAACTGCCACAAGGCTCGCTTCTACATCGAACTTTAAGCGACGCGCCCCCTCGGCGACGCCCCACCCATAGAGGTCTCATGATGCCTTGCGTGGGGGAGTAACGCCTTCATTCCATCAACTATCTCAAAGTTTCACTTCAAATTCTTATGAAATCCCGCAATCCCCAACATTCGCTAGCAGCTCGTTTTCTAGGTGTCTTGGCAGTCCTTGGCATGGCGCTGTCGTCCGTTCAGGAGTCTTCAGGCAGCACTGAATCTGCAGGCAGCAAGCAGCTCAATCCCAAGCCAGATGCGTGCTGTGATTGTATTAAGATTGAGATTGAAGGTGGAGAGCTCGATGGAAGTAGTCCGCAAAGCCCGCTGCCTCCAGTTAGTGATCAAGATGGCACTCATGATGTGAACTTCACCATCTATGTGCTTAAGAAGCCCGAGCTGGATCCCGATGATCCATGTGAAGACGTGGAAGTGACCAGCGTTGAAGTTCAGGGTGAAAGCCAGCCTGACCTTCAGGCAGATGTAGAATTCGAAGAAGCCACCCTGACCACAGAGGAGGAGGCTCTCTATCACCGCAAATATGAGGGCACGGCTTCAATTGATGCGAGCCAGCTGCGTGAGTGCATCAGCACCTGGAAACTACAAGTCTACTGCTCGGGCATTGCCGAAGATGAGGAAGGTGGCTGCACTCGCAGATTTCAACTGAGCGGTGGATGTGAATCTTCCTGTGCTGAGTGCGACTACACCGCTCCTGCTCAAGTGAGCAACGAGAACGGTGAGTTCATCGCTACTTCTCATCTCACAAATGAAGATGGTGGGCACTCTGTTGGTTACCTCGATGTGCGAGCAACGAATGGTGTCTTTGATGGAACGGCCAACATCGTGCTGCGAGGCGGTAAAGAGATCAGAAACGCCGCACAATACACGCCAAGCGGACGTCTTGAGAAGGTCACTCTGAAAAATGCGACCATTGATATTGCTGACGTTACTGGCGAAAACGCCTGCACCATCATCTACAAGGATTCCTTGGGTGCTGAATTTCGTAACACCAAGATCTCTAAGGTGAATGAGGGTGGTTTTGACATCATGCGATGTGATACCACGCACCTCCTCACCACTCACCGCAGCCAACAGATCCTCAAAGGCAACGGCGAGACCTGGTTCGAGAAAGGCAAAATGGTTGGCGGCCAATTTGAGGTCATGCACCGCGAGATCCTCGTGGAGACCAATCCATCACCTGGCGTGAAGGTCTACCGCAAGACCTTGATGGAAACTTCGGACCCCAAGGTGAACCCCACCATTGCGGAGATGTCCACCTACAGCGTCACTGAAACCACTTGGGAGAAGCAGCTGCATGGCTGGGTGAGAACCCAAGTGATCAACGATCCCGATGACGAAGCTCTTACCACGACTTGGACCTACTACCAGCCCGGTGAACTCACCGGTCCTGGTGCCTCTACCGCCGGTCTTGGTCGCCTTAAGCAAATGACTCGCTACGACGGTTATCAGGCCTTCT
>CAZIPY010000232.1:0-7168 GCA_964541125.1 uncultured Luteolibacter sp.
GGACCTCTCTCCGAGAGGTCCGTATGTCAGGCGGCTGACATCCAGTCTGCCGGGAGGTTGCCTCCGCAGCGACATCGATGATTCGCCTGTGGGTCGCTGGCGGGTAGGTCCTACCCCATGAGTATCGGTGGTCATATACCAACGGACGCCTCGGAGAGGCGTCCCTACCTCACTCCAAGGTAATCCCACTCTTCGGCCAGATCCAGCGGATTACCTTGCCGTTCGAGATGAAGGCTTGGGCTTCGAGAGTCTTCTCGCCGAAGAGCGTTTTGGTGGTGTAGGTCACCATGCCGGTCTGCAGGGCGACACCATCCAGTTCCTTGGGTTGGCCTACATTCCAAGTGGCGACTTGCTCGAACTTGAACTCCTTGAGGACACCCGATTGCAGGTGAGCCTTCATGGCGTCAACAATTTGACTGTCGGTGAGCTTGGGGCCAGCGACGACGGGGCCTGGAGCTGGTGCAGGGGCTGGGGCCGGTGCGGGGGCAGGAGCTGGTGCGGGGTCTGGCACCGGAGCTGGAGCGGGATCAGGGACTGGGGCAGGAACGGGATCCGGTGCTGGGTCTGGATTAGGCGCAGGCACTGGTGCCGGTCCAGGGACGGGTGCGGGAGCCGGGGTGCCGGGTTGAACACCCATGGCCAGGAGTTGTTCCACAAGATTGGTGTTCTCATGAGGCATCACCACGGAGTAGGTCGTCTCGCCAGGTGAGATGACCACTTTGGTGCCTTGGAGGCGAATAAGACGGACGGAAGTGCCCGCGTTCATGGTCATGGTCAGGCCAGAGCTCTTGTCGGTGAACTGCGAGGTCTTCTTGATGACCACGGTTTTGGGAAGCTGCTCCTGTGTGATCTGAGTCAGGTCGATGCTGGGGGCGATCACCTCAATGTCATTTCCATTTTCCTCGGGGTCCTTGTCGTTGGACTCAGTGATCTCAAGCATGGGTCGGATGCTGGGCTCGATCAGATAACCGAGCACAAAGGCCAGCACGACAATGATGACGGCGAGGACAGGTTTTGAGGGCATGGGTGTAAGGGGTGGAATGGAGTTACTGCGCGAGGCTCAGGTCCTGCAGGTGGGCGAGGGCCTTGGCGTAGCTGGCATTCGTCAGGTAGTGGGATAGTTTGGGATCGAGAGCGTCAGGATGTTGGGACGGCCATTCGCTGATGGCAATGGAGACTTCCTTGAGGGCTTCGAGATGGGCTTCGGAGTCACGGTCGCGCCAAGCGTGATCCGCGATGACGGATTCGCGCTTCTGCAGCAGTCTGATGAGATGCTCCTTGGGCTCCATTTCCCAAGATCCAAGCACAGCCATGATGAGTTGGCCAGTCCTCGATTCACGCCGATTTGAGGTCGATTTTCTTGGAAATCCTCCCTAGGAACGGGCGTGGCCCAGCCCGATGACGTCAGAGAAGTTCTGCAATATGTCCCTCAATTCAGGGGCCAGACCTTCCTTGTACTCGTGGAGGCGGGCCTTTTGCCTGAGCCAGCCGTCGCAGAAACCCTGTTGGATCTCGGGGTGCTTGAGAAGCTGGGAGTGAAGCTGGTTCTCGGTGTCTTGGGTGGTGACATCCAGGATCTCTACGACTGGACGCTGGAGTGTGAGATCAAAGCGGCTCGCGTGGATGCGCCCATCCAGGACGAATCTGCGATTGAGGAGGTGAGGGGAGTGCTTGCGCGTGGTCAGTCCGCGGTCATCGATGCCTCCTCCAGTCTGCCGCTCGACGACTCTGTCGTGAATCTCGCCAAGGGTTTGGGTGTTTCCAAAATCATCGCCCTGCTCGAAAACGCCATTCTCATCGACGGTGCTCCCGTTTTCACCATTCCTGCATCGGAAGCCGAGAGTATGCTCGATCGCACCGACGCCGCTGGCGCAGTGCTGCTTCCCGCGGCGGCCGCCGCCTGCAAGTCCGGCATTCCCCGGGTGCACGTGCTCAACGGCAGACAACAGGGGGTCTTGGTGGACGAGCTGTTCAGCAACGAAGGTGTTGGCACGATGGTCTATGCGGACAGTTACCGTGAGGTGCGCCCGCTGCGTGAAGAAGATATTCCCGAACTGCTCAGCATGATTGGACGCTCAGTGCGGCGCACTAAGCTGGTGGCGCGCACTTACGAAGAGATCCAAGCCTGCATGGCGGACTTCCACGTGATGACCATTGATGATCACGTTGTCGGTTGCGTGGCGCTGCATCCCTATGCGGATGAAGATTGTGGCGAAGTGGCCTGCCTCTACATCAAGCAGGCGCACGAGGGACACGGCTATGGCATGGACCTGGTGCGCTATGCCGAAGGGGTTGCCAAGGAATCTGGCATGAGTCGGGTGTTTGCCCTCAGCAATCGCGCCAAAGACTTCTTCACCGGCAAGCTGGATTACAGCGAAGCCTCGGTGGAAGTATTGCCCGCGAAGCGTCGTGAGCAGTTCGAAGCCAGTGGCAGAGATTCCTTGGTGTTTTCGAAAGAGCTCTGATTTTTCGCCCAGTTGCGACGGTAGGGACGTCTCTCCGAGACGTCCGTTGTTATGGCTGCGGAATTCAATCCCTTAACCCTTTCGAATTCAGCCTGTAGAAATACGGACGGCTCGGAGAGCCGTCCCTACCATCGTTTCTTGAACTTTCGTGGTTCCAATTCTTCAGGCTGACTTGCTAGTGTTGGGTAACCCATGAAATTGAAGTTTTGCGGTGCTGCAGGCACCACCACTGGTTCGCAGCATCTCCTGGAGGTGAATGGTCAAAAGATCTTGCTCGATTGCGGGCTCTATCAGGGATCGCGCAAAGATGCCTACGAGATCAACTGCGGCTTCCCGCACTTTGATCCCAAGGAGATTGATGTGGTGATCCTGTCCCATGCCCACATCGATCACAGCGGCAACCTCCCAAACCTCACCTCCAAGGGTTTTGAGGGCAATATCTACGCCACTGACGCAACGCGCGACCTCTGCCAGATCATGCTCGCGGATTCAGCGCGGATTCAGGAGAGCGACATCGAATGGCTTAACAAGCATCGCCAACGCGAAGGTCTGGAGCCTGTCGAGCCGCTCTACACCGAGATGGATGCCGAGCGCTGCCTGCGTCACTTCGTGAGTGTGTCCTACGATCGCTCGATTCCCGTGGCCGATGGTGTGGAGCTGACCTTCATTGATGCTGGGCACATCCTTGGATCGGCTCAGATCCTTCTCGAAATCGATGACAAGGACGACGGCCAGTATAAGCGCTTCTTGTTCAGCGGAGACGTTGGCCGGGGTCACAACGAAGTGCTGCGAAACCCCGTTCCGGCCAAGGACGTCGACTACGTGCTGATGGAGAGTACCTACGGGGGGCGCGAGCACGAAGCGCCTCCGGGGATGGGTGAGGAGTTTGGAGTGGTGCTCAATGAAGCCATCAAGCGCGGCGGCAAGATTCTGATTCCCTCTTTTGCCGTAGAGCGCACCCAACAGGTGCTTTTCCTGCTGAATGAACTCTTCGAGGCGGGCAAATTGCCTCACATTCGGGTGTATGTGGACAGTCCCTTGGCGGTGAATGCCACCGAGATCTATCGCCTGCATCCGGCCTGCTTCAATGATGATGTGTATCAGTCGCTATTCGAGAAGCAGAACCCCTTCGGATTCGACGGTCTGCGGCTCATTCGTTCAGTCAGCGAATCCAAGGAGCTCAATCAGCTCAAAGAGCCCTGCATTATCATCTCGGCATCGGGTATGTGCGAGGCGGGTCGCATTCGTCACCACCTGAAGAACAATATCGGCGATCCCAAGTGTACCGTCCTCTTTGTCGGTTACTGCGCAAATCACACCCTGGGGCGCCGTCTGCGCGATGGGCGCAAAGAGGTGAATATCTTCGGTAAGAAAACCAAGGTAAAGGCCCGCATCGAAGCGGTGGATTCACTCTCCGGCCACGCCGACCATTCCGAGCTTCTAGACTACTTCAATGCCATGACTGGACCCAAAAAGAAGGTTTGGCTGGTGCATGGTGAGGAAGAAGCGGGCCAAACCCTCGAACAATCACTCGGTGAGATTCACAATGGAGAAGTGAAGCGGGGTGTGCTTGGGGAGGAAGTTGTGTTTTGATGTGAAATTATGAATCTGGGACGTCGAAGCTTCATCAAGTTCATCGCCTCTGCCATGGCGGGTGCGCAGGTGGATGCGATGACTGGCGTCTACCGCTCGCCCGAGCTTTATGTGGATGAGAAGCTGGGCTTTGCTTTTAAGATTCCGCCGGGCTGGCACATGGAGGCCTTCCGGGCGGATTTTAGGGAGTTGTTGGGTGGGCAAAAGTTGGCGGAGCCCTACCGGGATGATGAGGAAGTGATCGAAGAGCTCAGTCAGAATCTGATGGCGACCCTTAGCAAGTATCCCATTGTCGGCGATGATCAGCACCGCTTCTCGCCATCGGTGACCTTCTTCAAGGGGAGTGACGGTGAGATGGAAGAGGAGCAGACACTCCTGGATTTTGTGGAGCGCGCGCATGAGGGATTCGGAATGGTGTTGACGGACTATGAGTGCACGGAGCGACCCGAATACACAAAGCTCAAAGATGGGGTGATGGTGCGTTCGAAATCCAAGTTTCTATTCGAGCACGAGAAGTTGAAGTCGGTGATGGTGGATGACGAATGCTACGTCATTCATCACGAGCGCTCGATCTACACCCTCCATCTCTACGACTCGCCCTATAGTAACGACATCTCGCAGAAGGAATTCGACCTCTTCCGTGAGAGTCTGCATATTGTCTGAATATGAAGATCCTAACTAATATCGTGCTGGTGACGGCTTGTTTGCTGGTTGGTTGTAGCGTGGCACCGGAAAATACAGAAGAGCCTGCGCCACCGATGGCTGGACGTTATCAGGTTTCCATCGCCTTTTACGACAAGGGCGAGGGAGGCCGAGTTCACAAGTGGAGGCGAACCGTGGACTTTCGCGATGAGTTCCACTTTTTCCTGGATCGAATTCCGCTGAGAGAAGGTTTCAATACAGGTTCCATTGCTGGGGTGCTTTATCCCAAGAATGGACAGTTGCATTGCACACTTCAGCTCTGGGCAAGTAGGGATCTGAAGGCTGAGGTGCCTGGGAACTCCTATAGGATTTCTGAAGTGAAATATCTCAAGGTGCCGGCCTCACTGACTTTCGAGCTTCCTCTGGAAGAAGAATCGATCTTCCAGAAGTGCGTGATCACCTTGAGGCCGAAGTGATTGGCTGAGAGGTGGAGTTTTAGGGCTTTGTAGTCCTCGCTGTTTTTATCACGGGGGCTGTGAAAACCGAGGAGGATTTAATTGAGGCGCAGCCAGTAGATTGTTAGCCTCCAATATTCTCTACGATGAATTGTCCGCAATGTGGTAATCCCGAAATGTTGGAAGGAGAGTTTGCTCTCAAAAAGCCAATGTCGGATTGGCTTATGTTTGGAATGGGCTTTTCTGATTTGTGTTTCTTGCGTCCCAGGGAAAAGAAGCGAATCGTGATGGATAGTGGAGCTGTCAGGCGCGGCTATCGATGCGAGAAGTGTAAGACTCTTGTGATTACTTCAGCTTAGCATAGCGACTAGAAATTCTAGGAGTGCTGATGCGGCATGCAATTGGGTGCGGCCATGGGATCGGAGATGCCGCAGTAGGACACGCTATTTGGTGCTTAAAGACCTCAAGGGTCTTGATTGTGCGGCTTGGATGCTGCTAACACGAGGTGTGAAATTCTCTGTTGTATTGCTTCTGCCGATCGTTTGCTGGTCCTGCAAATCTCAAAATGGCGATCATGCCTCTGTAAGGCATGAGAGTAGTGAGGTTCTCACTCCAGATGATTTGGGTATCAAAAAAGAGAGTTTTATTGCCAGGCCAAAGGCTGACGAGGTTGCCATTTTTCGGGTCGAGAAGTTGGACAGGCTCAAGCCGGAAATGAGTATGATTTATGATCAGATTTTCTGGCGGTCTGAGTTGGATGATGTCGTGGTCGATGTGGTCATTGCGCCCTTATCGTTCTATGTGGGTAAGCCTGAATCGGACTCGGAAGATCCTGAGACCTTCTTTCGAGATAGCTGGAGTCTATCTGCTGGGATGTACCGAATTGATGTAGAAGATTACTCCTTTGTTGGATCCAGCTTTGGCTCTGGCCATGAATGGATAAA
Source organism: uncultured Luteolibacter sp. (assembly GCA_964541125.1). Lineage (GTDB taxonomy): Bacteria > Verrucomicrobiota > Verrucomicrobiia > Verrucomicrobiales > Akkermansiaceae > Luteolibacter. Next base: position 6,100 of record CAZIPY010000232.1, read on the forward strand.
AATCAAAGGCATGGGTCTTGAGGCTGGTACTGAAAGTGCCTTCGCGAAGGGAGACCTCTCGTTTACCAAGCACAGCATGACCAAATCCAAGGATTTGGAATTTAAATTCAGGATGTTTATTATCTCTCTGGAAGATGCCAAAAAGATGCACCCTGAACTCGATATCGAGCGTAGTGAGAATGAGACCGGTTGGAGTGCTGCCTATATGCTAGATCTGGGCTCCAGTGTATTGGGCGACGAGCCGGAGAGGCCATGAATCAATCAAACCTCAAAGCTTAAACCTCGGCGACTGACTGAGGAAGCTTTTCGGGTTTTCAAAGACGATCTTCTCGATCTGGTCCTTCTGGTGGTCGCGCAGTTTCATCTGAAGCATGCACTTGGGTACGGCCATGGGATCGGAGATGCCCCAGTCGCAGGCGGAGTTCATCCACAGGCGATCGCTGCCGTAGATTTCGAGCATGTCGATGGCGCGGTCGGATGAGCACTTGCTGTGCGGGTAGAGGGTCATGCCGGCCCAGAAGCCTTCGTCGAGCACGTGGGAGATGGTGTGTTCCTCAACGTGGTCGATGATGACCTTGCCGCGGTCGAGACCGGAGAAGTTCTTGAGGGAATCCACAATGAGTTTGGTTCCCTTCAATTTGTCCTCGAGATGAGGGGTGTGGATGAGGATGGGAAGGTCGTGATCCAGGGCGATCTGCACGTGTTCTTCGAAGATGGTCAGCTCACTCTTGGTGTTCTTGTTGAGGCCGATCTCGCCGATGCCCAGGACGTTGGGGCGGTCGATGAACTCGGGGATGAGGCTCATGACCTCGCGAGCGAAGCCCGGATCGTCGGCTTCCTTGGGATTGATGCAGAGCCAGCAGAAGTGCTTGATGGCCCATTTGGCGGCGCGCTTGGGCTCGTATTCGGTGAGCTGGCGGAAGTAGTCGTGGAAACCTTCGGCGGAGGAGCGGTCGAAACCGGCCCAGAAGGCGGGTTCACAGAGGGCTTCGCAGCCGGCGAGGGCGAGTTTCTCATAGTCATCCGTCGTCCGGCTGACCATGTGGGCGTGAGGCTCGATGTAGCGCAT
>CAZIPY010000233.1:0-5113 GCA_964541125.1 uncultured Luteolibacter sp.
AAGGAAACCCTCCTCGCTCTCTTCGAAGCCAACCCACAGGCCAAGCTGGTCGGACCGCGTGCCAACCACGCCTTCATTGTGGATCGTCTAGGAAGCGAACACGAAGACCGCTTGGTCGATCTCAACGCCGGTGAGTCCATCGAACTCAACGGTGCCACCTTCCACGGCATCACGGCCGCTCACAACACGGTCGATCGCGACGATGACGGCAACTGCAAGTTCATGGGCTTTGTCGCCCAGATCGGCGACTTGAGTTTCTATCACAGCGGCGACACCTTGCTTCACGATGGCCTGCAGGAGACGCTGGCCGGCTTTGCCCCGGACATTGCGTTTCTGCCGATCAACGGCAACAAGCCCGAACGCCGGGTGGCCGGCAACCTCAACCCTACCGAGGCCGCCGAACTAGGCAAAGCCATCGACGCGGGACTGGTGATCCCCCACCACTTCGACATGTTCGAGTTCAACACCGCCGATCCAGCCGAATTTGAAGCCGAATGCGGGCGAGTGGACCAGTTGGGCCGCACCTTGGACAACGGTGAAGGGATTGAAATCCTAAACTGAGCCCCCATACTGCTAGGGATTCATGAGCGAATTCACCAAGCCTACGCCGCCGCACATCAAGGGCTCAACGCCACCTCCGCCAGTCCCTGCGTTCACGCCGGGCCCGGCACCCAAGCCGGCAGGCATGAGTAAGACAACCGCGGTGATTCTCACTGCTGTCGTCACAGGCGTGCTGACCTCCCTATGCTGGGTACTTGTCTATTTCACCATCAAAGATCTAGGTGATCTCGGTGAGATGTTCAGCTCGGAACCTCCCCCCTTCTACATCTCCGCTGAAGCTCCCGAACTCATGGAAGTGGGCGACACATGCGTCATCGATGTACGTGTCAGCAATGAGTCTGATAAGAAGCATACGCTGAGCTACATCGACATCATGGACTCGCTGCTCGATGGCTTCGAAGTAGTCTCGATCCACCCCAAACCGCGATCAAAAAGCAATTCCTTCGGGGTATACAGCTATCACTCAAAGCACCACTTGGAGCCCGGTGAAGAAGCAAACTTCAAATTCACTCTCAAGGCCAAGGAGCTTGGCGAATGGAGCAGCACCATCGATGCCTGCGACCCCATGCATGAATACGTCAGCGACACAGTTGAAATTGAGGTCCTTGAAAAGGGCGGCATTGCCCGAATGAAAGCAGATGAGGAAGAGGATGGCGGGCAAGAAGATGGTGAGGCGGAAGAACCGGAAGAAGCTTACGAAGAGTTTACAGAATAAACGGCCTCCAAAGTCATCTTACCCGCGATGAAAACGACCATACTCACCATCCTGTTCTCCTTCTGCGCATTGGCTCTCACTCAGGCCGATTCTCCGCTCCTTGCCGTCCAAGAGCTCATCCAGCAGGCCAAGAATGACAAAGCCGAACTGAAAGGTGTTGAAACTCGCGGTATCCCCGAGGCTCACATCATCGCAATGCTGAAGAAAATCGATCTGGAGAAAGCAGTCTTCGTCAACATGAGCAAGAACAAGGATGGCGACCAGGTGCATTGGTGGGCGGAGAAGCATGACCCAAATCTCTACCACGTGCGCATGGCCAACCCCATGTGCATCGGCTTCACCGTGCGCCATATTCCAGGCGAAGAAAAAGAGGGCAAGGGCCGCTACGTGGTCACGGGCGTTCTGCCCTGAATTCCTTTACCATCAGTTTACCCATGCTGATGACCCATTCATCCACAATGATTCGATGAACATGCGGTTGTTGCTTGCACTCATCACTTTCTGCTCACCCCTCCACGCAGAAGACCAAAATGGAGTTTTAAAGGAGCGAATCAGGCAGTTTGGGTTACTGAAAACCCGTCCCATAGCAGATTGGCCCAAGGATACCTCAAGCCTGTTTCAGGGTCTGAGTAAAGAGATGCCCTTTGCCATTCAGAGCAAGGAGGACCATCTCAAAGCCATTGAGAAGATTCCCAAACATTTACTGGAGGGGCACCGGCTTGGAAAAACCATCGAAAAGGATGGCTGGCACTACACTTCGGTGGATCAGACTGAATCCGATGGATCCAGCTGGTTCCGCGCAATCGCCAGCAAGATGGGCAGCAAACAACTACTCTTCAGTTATACTTGGTAGGCCCTACTTCGATCGATAAGCGCCCTACTTGGGCGCAGGCTTATCGAACTTGGTCCACTCGCGGTGTTCGTGTGGCGACCCTTCCTCCGAAACTGGTTTCAGCTCCGCTGGCTTGGCCAGCACTTCATCCTTCGCCATGCGATGCCATTCCTTGGCCATTTTCTCGACGATGTCGGGTTGCTTGGCCGCGAGGTCGTTCAGCTCACAGCGGTCCTCGGCGAGGTTGTAAAGCTCCCACTTCTTGGCACGGTAGCTGACCAACTTCCCGTCACCGTCACGCAGACCGCGGTTGGATGAGAACATCTGGTGGATGGGTGGGCGATCCTCAAGCACCTTACCTTCAAAGACGGGCATGAGTGAGGTGCCAGCCAGCGGAGTGGGTTCACGGCCGGGAAACTTGTCGGGAATCTCGGCGCCGGCCATCTCAGCGAGGGTTGGCAGAATATCGACTAGGTGCGCAGGCTGATGAGTGATACCGCCCTTGGACTTGATGCCTGCAGGCCAATGCATGATGCAGGGCGTAGAAGCGCCTCCTTCATACTGGTTCTGCTTGTAGAGGCGAAAGGGAGCGTTGCGCGCCCAGGCCCAACCAGTGCTATCGCTCCAACGGCTTTCCGGATCGTAAGGCATGAGTTCGGGGCGGGTGTGCTTGCGGTCGTAGGGGCAGGCGCCGTTATCAGAGAAAAAGACGATGAGCGTATTATCCAATTCGCCATTCTTCTCGAGGTCGGCCACCACGCGACCAATCTGTTGATCCACGCAGTCAATCATGGCCGCGAGGCAGGTCATGCGCTTCTCTTCCCAGGTCTTCCAATCGTCCGGCAAATCTTTCCAGGCAGGAAGATGGTCGGGACGCTCAGGCGTGGGAAACTCCTTACCGAAGAGATTGAGCTCCTTCTGCTTCGCCAGACGCTCGGCATAGATAGCATCCCAGCCCTTGGTGTATTTGCCGTCGTATTTGTCGTAGTCCTCTTTGAGACAATGCAGGGGCGCGTGGGGTGCGTTGAAGGCCATATAGAGCAGCCAGGGTTTCTTTTCCTCACGGGCTTCTTTGAGGAATTTCAGCGCAAAATCGCCGTTGGCGGTGGTGGTGTAGAAGTCCTTCTCGGGAATGGCCCATGGCTCACCGTTGTAGCGGAAGGTTTTGTCGCCCTTGAAGAAGTGGCAGGCCCCGGAAAGGTGGCCCCAGTAGCGCTCGAAACCAAAATCGGTGGGCTGTTTGCTAAGGTGCCACTTGCCCGTCATCAGGGTGGAGTAGCCAGCGGGCTTCAGCACCTCGGGGATGGTCACCGCACGCTTGAGACTCTCGTCACCCGCCTGACGGCACCAGCGACCAGAAAGCAGACTGACACGCGAGGAATGGCACTTGGCCGTGGAGTAGAAGCTGCTGAAACGCAGGCCGTTGGCTGCGAGCTTGTCCAAGACCGGGGTCTCGATTTCGGAGCCGTAGCAGCCGAGATCCGACCAGCCTAGATCGTCGACGAGGATGAGGAGGATGTTGGGCTTCTCGGCGGCAGAGGCCGAGAGCGTGAAGGCAGTGAGGAACGTTAGAAGTGTTTTCATTTTGAAGCGAAGGGCGGGCCGTTGAGCAAAGAGGTCAACGGATTAGGTCGAGTCAGAAACTTAGAGGTTCAAGACGTGATGAAGGAGCGGATGGACATCCGTGACTGAAGAACAACGCAGAAGCTCGGAGTTTATGGCCGGCATAATCGTTGAGATCATTTGGGAGACGGCCCCATCCATGGGGTCATACCGCCGCGTTTGATGTGGTACTCGAGGCGGTTGGTCATCTTACGCACCCGATCACCTTCTTTTTTGATGAGGTCGGTGGTCTCTTGCGGATCCTTGACGATGTTGTAGAGCTCCAAGGGAGCCATGGGGCGGTTGTGCATCAGCTTGTAGCCGTCCTTGATCAGGGCGTGGTAGGCCATGCCGGCGCGGTCTCCCCCACCCTCGCGGCGCACGAAGTAGAGTTCGCGGTCGGGGGTGCTAAAGTCCTCGCCCTTCAGGAGGGGCAAGAGACTCACGGCATCGAGATTGTCGCTGGGCGTGCCACCGGCAGCTTCGACGCAAGTGGAGAAGATATCGAAGGTCAGACCCTGATAATCCGACTTGCTGCCAGCCTTAACGGTACCGGGCCAGCGCACACAGAAGGGCACCTTGAGACCACCGTCGTAGTGATCTTGTTTACCCCCACGCCAGGGATCGTTCTCCTGGAAGTGAGAGGAAGAGCCACCGTTGTCTGAGGTGAAAAAGATCACGGTGTTGTCGGCGAGACTATAGGCATCCAAAGCTTTGAGGATGCGCCCGATCTGATCGTCGGTGTGCTCCACAAAGGCCACCGCTTTGACCCGACCCTCACTCATATCTGGCTCACGCTTCTTGACCTTCTCCACCCATTCCTTGGGTGGTTGGATGGGAAAGTGTGGTGCGTTGTAGGCCAGGAAGAGGAAGAAAGGCTCCTCCTTCTTGGCACGATCTCTGAGGTAGGCATCGGCCCAGTCGGTGAAGAGGTCGGTAGCGTGGACACCATTACCTTCGATCACTTCCTTATTCTTGCGCAGCCAATTCACCCCACCGCGCTTGTGGTGGTAGTAGTCGTTCATCATGTCGCCGAGGAACCCGTGGAAGAGGTCGAATCCCCGCTCGTTGGGCAGGTTCGGCGACTGCAAGCCCAGGTGCCACTTGCCGACCAGTGCGGTGTGGTAGCCAGCGGTCTTGAGCATGTCCGGCAGCGTCGTGGCCTTGGGGTCGAGGAAGCCGAAGTCGTCTTTCGCGACCTGCCGGATCACGCCGGGCACGCCGGCCTTGTCGGGGTAGAGCCCGGTCATCAGCGAGGCACGCGTCGGCGAGCAGACGGTGCAGTTCGCGTAGAACTGATCGAAGCGCAGCCCGCGCGACATGAGCCGGTCGATGTGCGGGGTCTTCATGTCCGGTGCGCCGTAGCTCGCGAGGTCGCCGTAGCCCAGATCATCGACCATGAT
>CAZIPY010000234.1:0-4784 GCA_964541125.1 uncultured Luteolibacter sp.
GCCATGTCCTTGGGTGCACTCTCACCCGAAGCGCACGAAACGCTGGCCATCGCGATGAACCGCATTGGGGGTCGTTCTGATTCTGGAGAAGGCGGTGAAGACCCTTTTCGTTTCCAACCCTACCCCAACGGAGATCTCGCGCGATCTTCTATCAAACAGATTGCCTCAGGACGCTTCGGGGTCTCCGCCCACTATCTGGTGAATGCCGATGAACTGGAGATCAAGATGGCTCAGGGCGCCAAGCCCGGTGAGGGCGGTCAGTTGCCTGGTCACAAGGTCAACGCGCTGATTGCACGACTGCGCAACACCCAGCCGGGGGTTCAGCTCATTTCTCCCCCGCCCCATCACGACATCTACTCGATCGAGGATCTCGCCCAGCTGATCCACGACCTCAAGGAGGTGAATCCGCGGGCTCGTGTGACGGTTAAGCTCGTTGCCGAAACCGGCGTGGGAACCGTGGCTGCTGGCGTGGCCAAGGCTTCAGCAGACAACATTCTCATTTCAGGACACGACGGCGGCACAGGGGCCTCCCCGCTTTCCTCAACCAAACACGCGGGTAGTCCCTGGGAATTGGGTCTCTCCGAGGTTCAACAGACTCTGATGATCAACAATCTTCGTGACCGGGTGGTTGTCCGCACGGATGGCGGCATCCGTAACGGCCGCGACGTGGTGATTGCAGCCATTCTTGGAGCTGAGCAATTCAACTTCGGCACTTCGGCCATGATTGCCATGGGCTGCGTCTACGTCCGCAAATGTCACCTCAACAACTGTCCCGTCGGCGTGGCGACCACCGATCCCAAGTTCCGCGCTAAGTTTAAGGGCACGCCTGAGATGGTCATCAATTACTTCACTGCTGTGGCTGAGGAAGCTCGTCGTCACATGGCGGCTCTAGGCGTTCGTTCGCTGGATGAGTTGATCGGCCGTCCCGAATACCTCAAGCAGCGCGAAATTCCCGATCATCCCAAGGCCAACACTGTCGATCTCGGTTCCGTGCTCAAGGATGTGGGGCCGGAGCTCGCGGAACAGCTCGAGGTTCCGATGGATCAGATTTCGCGGATCCGTGTCCAGGAGCGCAACGACGGCATTGCCAAGCCCGCCCTCGACCTTCAGATCCTCGCCGATCTTCAGGAGATGCTCACTGGCGAAGGCGAAGTGCCTGAGATTCACTACGGTGAAGGCTCAGTGGACGAGAAGCTCATCGAAGCCATTCGCCTGATGCCCGATCGTGCCGCGATGACCCTCGAATACGACGTGGTCAACACCGACCGGAATATTGGAACACGTCTCTCCGGTCGCATCGCGGAAGTGCACGGGGATCACGGCCTGCCCCAGTCGACCATGGATCTCAAACTCAATGGCACTGCGGGCCAGTCTTTCGGCTGCTTCCTTGTTCAGGGCGTGCGCATCATCCTCACTGGTGAAGCCAACGACTACGTCGGCAAAGGCATGGCCGGCGGTGAAATCATTCTCAAGGTTTCGGAAGATGCCGGTTTTGATCCAGCCACCAACACCATCTGCGGGAACACCTGCCTCTATGGGGCAACGGGCGGCCATCTCTATGCTCAGGGACGTGCCGGTGAACGCTTTGCGGTCCGCAACTCGGGCGCAACTGCCGTTGTGGAAGGTGTCAGTGATCACGGCTGCGAATACATGACCAATGGCACCGTGGTGGTTCTCGGTAAGACTGGCCGCAACTTTGGTGCCGGTATGTCGGGCGGCACTGCCTACGTCTATGATGTGGACGGCAAATTCTTCTCCCGCGTGAATACTGAGATGGTGGTCGCTTTGCCAGTGAAGCGTGACCAGGACATCGCCATCATGAAAGATCTCATCGAGAAACATGCTCTGGAGACCGGCAGTGAGAATGCTAAGGCTCTGCTGGCGAATTGGGATGAAACCGTCACCAAGATGGTCCGCGTGATCGCCAAGGAGCGCGCGAAGCTCGAAGCGGCAGAAGAGGTGCACGAAGCGGCTAGCACGCCCAAGCTGGCCTGATGCCGGCTTGTCATGCAGGCTGACTCCAAGCAGGATCACTGCGCATGGACTCAATTACCCCACTAAGCCCAATGCGCATCGTTTTGGGTGTGGTGATGTGGATGGTATGGATGTCCATGATCTCAGGCATCTTCTTGATCCGCTTTTTCGCGATTCCTCCACGGACGGAAGAACAACTTGCGGAGCCCTTGCAGATATCCATGTTTTTCGTGATCGGCTTGATTCCTGCGCTGATCGGTTTGGCAATCCGCTTTCTGCTGATTCCTCGGATTCGCATGCCGATCGTCTGGCTGCCATGCATGATTGGCGGGCTCATGCTTTGTCAGTCGCCTGGTATGATTGGCAATTTCGTGACAAGAAATGTAGGAGAGTCAGCGATCATGTTTGTGATCGCAGTGGTCTGCACGGGACTCTCCGTGCCCATCTACGCCTTTTCCAGACCTAAGCCCCCAAAGCTTTCAGCGAAATGAATCAACAAAGTGTTCCGCCCAATGCAACTCCGATGATCTTCTGGATCATCTGGTTTGCTATTTTTGCCGGCATGCCCGTGATCTACTATACGGCGGTCCCCAAACCCACTGAAGGTGCTGAGGAGGTCGAGCAAGTCTATTCCTTGTTCACCTTCATTGCGATCGCAGCATGCTCGATCTCCATGATCATTCGTTGGTTAGTCATCCCCCGCATGAAAACTCATGAGCAGCTTTTGCAGGTCATGATAATGGGGGTCGCTCTAGCTGAGGGCGCTGGGATCATTGCCATGTTCGTTGTCCCTGTGGAGCAGGTGTCTGAAAAGAGCCTCATGCTCTCCATGTCTGTGGCTTGTCTTCTTTTGTCTGCCCCCATTTATGCCAAAAAGAAATTGGCTGAGATCTTTTCCCATCCAAGCGAATGAAACAGGTCACGATCTACACTGACGGCGCCTGCAAAGGCAATCCAGGTCCCGGCGCCTATGGAGCGGTGATGATGTTTGGTGAGCATCGCAAGGAGATCTCTGCAGGTTACAAGCTCACCACCAACAACCGCATGGAGCTGCTGGCGGCCATCACATCGCTGGAGATGCTCCAAGAGCCCTGCAAGGTCGATTTGCACTCGGATTCCAAGTACTTGGTCCAGGCCATCAACGACAATTGGATTGCAGGCTGGCAGAAGAAGGGCTGGGTGAATTCCAAGAAGGAGCCAGTGAAGAATAAGGATCTATGGCTCAAGCTGCTCGATGCCATCGGCGATCACGACATCACCTGGAAGTGGGTCAAGGGACATGCAGGCATCGAATTGAACGAGCGCTGCGATGAGCTGGCCAATGAGGCCGTGGTGGGAGCTGATCTGCTCGATGATGAGGGCTTTGAGCCTTAGGTTCACTTGCCAATCGCCTTTTCAATCTCGGCGGCAACCTTTTCCGCCAGCCAGACATTACCGTCCTTGTTGAAGTGGACGTCACCTGGCTTGGTGGCGATGGCGGGTAGCTTCTTTAGCGCATGACTGTGGAGGTCGTTGATCGCCACGTCGTGCTTCTTCATAATTTCCACAGCGATCGCATTGTATTTAAGGTCATCCCCCACCTTTCGACCGGCTTCACCTTCGGGCACGGGTGTAATGGCGCACCAGATGAGTTTGGCGCCCGTTTTCTTGAGTTGAGTGACGCAGTTTTCCAGATCCTTGCGGTATTGCTCTGGAGTAGCGGATACAGTTCCGTTTACCTTGTCACGCCTGCCCTGAACTTTGGATTCCGGATGGCGGTAGCAGAGGTCCCATAGGCCCCAGTTGAAGTGAATGATGTCCCATTTCTGCTCTCCCAGCCATTGGGGCAGTTTCTCGGCACCGTAACCAGCCGTCTGTCCATTGCCTCGAATCCGGTGGACGTTGGCCTTGCCGGCCAGGTTTTTGCGGACTTCAACGGTATAGCCGATGGAGATGGAGTCCCCGATCAGGAGAACCCGCGGCAGGCCCTCCTTGTCCTTCGGATTGGCAAAGGCCTTCTTGAATTCCGGCCCCTCATAGAGCTCCTCTTTGGAGGCGTGAGGAGTCGAATTCTGGGCCTGAGCCAGAACGGACAGCAGGAGACAGCAAAGGAGCGCGATTCTCATCTGGACTAAGCTCAGTGAGTCACGCGGATACGGCCGCTGCCGTAAAGCACACGCACGCGGTCACCGGTATTGAAGGTCTCACGCTCGGTGTGTTCTTGCACGACAGCTTCAGTCCCCCCGTCATCAAAGCGGATAGTGAGCTCCACGCCCTGTTTGTTGCCAATCTTTTGCTGAACGGCTCCACCAGCTGCGGCGCCCACGGCAGATCCACCAAGCGCCCCTAAGGTTTCTCCGCTGCCACCACCAACCGTGCTGCCGGCAATGCCGCCTGCAATGGCGCCGATGGCAGTGCCAACACCTTGGCCTCCTTGGATTTTGACAAAGCGGACACTCTCAACGGTGCCGGTGCGGATGGTCTGGGCTTGGCCAACTTCTCCACGGGAGTAGCTGTCGCCGGTCAACTCCTTGGGAAAGCAGGAGACCAGGGCCAGCGGAGCGATGGCTGCGAGAACAAGAGAAATGGAAGGTTTCATGATGTCGTTAGCTTGTCCCCATAAATACGGAAGTAAAGGGGCTTTCGTTGCAGTCAGACGCGGCAGAAGCCGGAATATTCAGGATTTCCCGCAAGTTTTACAATTGGAGGGCTGTAGGGGTGATTGCAGCCTGATCTGCTGGGATCGTTCGCCCTCTTTTCAAGTTGCCAAACCTGTCCACTCCACCCATTTTCCCTCTCGTTATGGCCAATCCCACCAACGTTCTCTCCAG
>CAZIPY010000235.1:0-1977 GCA_964541125.1 uncultured Luteolibacter sp.
CGAAGACCCTGACCTTCGGACTGATCATCTCCAGTGTTGCCTGCTCAACCGGCATCTATGTTCCACCCAAACGCGCGTGGATCCCCCAAGCCGCTGAGCTCTCGGTCCTGCGCTGCTTCATCCTGCTGCTACTCGCCGATCTGTTCTTCGCCTCCATCTACTTTCTGTGGTCATGATGGCAGAGCCTCCCTCTCGAATCCTGCTCGCCTCCTGCATCGATGGCGTCCGGTTCCACTCGTTTTCATGCCAGCTTGAGCTTGGCTCGGGTCTCGTCGTGCTTGGCCATGAGGGCGACGCTCTCACCGAGCTGGTCGATGTGCTTACCGGACTGGTGCCGGCCGTCACCGGCGACATCAAGGTGTGGGCTGAGGACGGCAAGCTGCCGAACCAGAAGACGTGGAGAAAGCTCACCAGCCCGATCGGATTCGTCTCAGGGAAATCCGGACTACTCGACAATCTGAAGGTCTGGGAGAACCTGATTCTCCCGCTTCAGACCCGTTTACCCCAAGACCGATCCGCCGATCTTGAGCCGGAGGAGCGACAAGTCTTCGAGGCATTTGCCGCCGCCGGCATCGAACGTACCCGGTGCGAGGACATCCTCGCTTCCTCCCCCGACGAGATCAGTCCGATGGAGCGCACCGTGACCGAGATGACCCGATGCCATCTCGCTGGATTCCGCATTCTGGTCGGTGAACAGGTGTTCGAAGGGACCGGGTCCACCACCCGCATCAGAATCATCAGAATGCTGAACTGGCTGGGAACAAGACACCCTGACACCGCCCTGCTCCTCATTCATCGAGGCGATCCACCTCCGGAACTCACGCATCTCCGCTACTGGACACCCATGGAAACCCTGACCCTGCACGAAACCCCATGACACAGTTCCTCCAGAACTCGGATCCCCGGTTCCATCTCGTTGAACTTCGATCGAAGACCTTCATCCTGCTGCTCGTCACCGTCATCCTCGGGATCGCGACCATTGCCATCTACAAGCAGGAATGGTTCAGGCATTCGAGGTCCTATTGGATGATCGCCGAGACCAGCGAAGGTCTTCAGAAGGACATGAGTGTGCGCCTGAGTGGGTTTCGGATCGGGCGGGTGACCGGGATCACTCTCGAAGCTGATCGACGGGTGCGGGTGGACTTCGGAGTCTTTGATGAATATGCGGACTACGTCAGGACGGGCACCATTGCAAAACTCCGCGGCAAGAACCTCATCGGTGACCACTTCATTGAACTCAGCAGCCCCCCCGGCAGCGAAACCCTGCCCCCCCTCCCTCCCAAATCACGCGTCACCTACGACCGCGGAACCAGCATCGATGAATTCGTCGAATCTCTGGAGCTGAAGATTGACCCGATTCTCACTGCCCTCGCAGCCTTGGCCGAGACCCTCCCCGACACCGCGGAAAAACTCGACTCCACGCTGGAACATGCCAATGGCCTAATGGAAGACCTGCGCCACGATGACGGGCAACTTGTCTCCAGCCTGAACTCGCTGCAGGAAGCCCTGGATCACATCAACGATCTGGCAAGCGAACTCCGCTCCGAAGACACCGGGCTCATGGTTGGCATCCGGGAGATCAACGCCACCGCCCGGACCTTGAACACCAAGGTTGGTCCCTTGATCGAAAGCATCCAAACAGGATCCTCGACCCTCAACGAAACGGCCGAGGTCGCGAAGGAGCTTTTCGTCGGAGCCAACGCGATGGTCGACCGCCTGAATCGGGTGGTCGAAGAAAGCTCTGAAGACTTGCCCGACATGGTCGAGAAAGGCGCAGCAGCGGCCGACAAGGCCGACGATGTGATGGACTCTGTCCGGCGCATGTGGCCCGTGCGCCGCGGGGTCCCCGATGGCAGCGAAGATCTCTTACGAACCGGTAGCGATGACTGAACTCCTCCAACGAATCGCTTGCTCCATCATTCTCGCCTGGGTTCTCGGTGGATGCGGCACGACCCCAAGGGAACCTGCCCTCGTGGC
>CAZIPY010000236.1:0-2880 GCA_964541125.1 uncultured Luteolibacter sp.
AGGTCAGCCATGGGTTGGGTGGGTGGAAACCTAGGAAGGTTGTCGCGGAGTATTCCCGCGGGGCGCTTTGTCTAGAGATCAGAGCCGTGGAGGTGAAGGGAAAATCCGTCTCCTGGTCCAAAATTGGCCTGAAGGGCAAGGAATTGGCGAATTTGGAGGGTCATTTCAGGCGGAATCTCTGAAAATGACTGAAATGCTCAATAAATCTCGTCCCGGCTCCAGCATCAGATAGAAGGATATATGGATGAGCGCGAAGAAGGCGAAACTACCCCAGAATACAAGGCCCTTGGGCAATCGCTGAGTCCCGAAGATGCCCAAGCCATTGCGGCCAAGCTTCAAGTTCAGGAAAACTTTCTCCTCGGCATCCTCGCGGGGGTCACCGCGACTCTGATTGCGGCTGGCATTTGGGCTGCGATCACGGTGGCCACCAATTTCCAGATCGGTTGGCTGGCCGTGGGAGTCGGTTTCATCGTCGGCTATGTGATCCGTCTGGCTGGGAATGGACAAAGCAAGCGCTTCTCTTACTTGGGGGCCACTCTGGCTCTGATCGCCTGTGTGCTCGGCAATGTGCTGATCATCATTGGCGACATCGCCAATGCATACGGGCTCAGTATTCCCGAAGTCGCGAATCTCATTAGTTTTGCGACCCTCCAAGAAAACATGGTGAACACCTTTTCACCCATCGACCTGCTATTCTACGCCTTGGCAATCGGAGCGGGTTGGAAATACAGCGTGGCGAGCTAAATCGCCTCAGGACTTCGGCCAGCCTTCTAGCGTTTCTTCCAAGATGGCCAGAATGCGTTTGCGGGAGCTATTGGAAAGCTGCGGTTGATTGTCCGCCGCTGGTTCTGAAGTCAGCACATCCTTCATCTGGCGCATCACCGTTTCCCTCAGCGGCTTGGGCATATGAGTGAATGCCTCCGAATAAACCATGTAAGAGCAGGGATACTTGAAGAGACGTGTGTTGAGTTGGAAATCTGCGAGCGAGCGCCCGTCTTTGCATGTCGGGTAGCGTGCACTGAAGGCGTTCTGAAAGTCGGCGTTGCCTTCAATGCCATCTTCGCCAAGTGGAGCTTCGTCCTTGAAGAAGAGCAGATCGACAATGGGCTTGGCCGCATGCTCCAAGTGCTCTCGGCTGGAGGCGTCGTCGGCAGATGCTGTGGAATCGAGGGTCTGGCGCAGCCAAAGGTAACGCTCGAACTGAAGGGTGGAGGCGCGCATGCGATTGAGGGTCTGGCATTGGTGCTCGAGAACCATCAAGGAGACGATGTCACTCGTTGGCTGCAGGTAGCGACGGGTATCGATGGTCTTTCGCATGTCGTCGAGCTGCGGAGTCTTGCCGGGATCATCGGGGTCGAAGTCTGTGTCAAAACCGCGATTGCCGAGATGGGGAAGGGAGCTCTTGCCCGTGACGTAGTAACCACCCCAGCGCTCCTCGATGGGACTGCTGTGGGTGATGGTGAAGCTGCCGTGTTGAAGCATGGGGAAGCCATCGGTGTCGGGATAGACCGAGCGGATTAGCACACCGGGCACGTTCTCGGTGCGGGCGGTGCCGTGGCAGGAGAAGCAGTCGCCACTCTCGCGAGTGATGTGGACTTTGTCTTCGGCCAGGCCGTTGCTAATGAGGTAGAAGACCGGGCCAAGATGCCGGTCGTGGGCGATGACTTCGATGTGTCCACCGGGTACGTAGCCAACGTAGGCATTTTCGCTGTAGTAGATGGCGCGTGGCGTGATGGGTGAGATGCGGTTGTTCTGCTTGCTGGTTTTGGAGAAGACGAGCACCTGAGTTTGCTCGTCGATGTTGAGAGTCTTGAGCACGAAGCGCAGACGGCCGAGAGGGTCGGTGTCCGGAATGGTCTTCGGATCCTCGGCCAGCTTCTTCGCCAGCAGAGCAATGGGGTCCTTGGACTCGCGCTCCGAGTAGCGGATGGGCGGCAGTTCCCACGGGTCCGCAGCAAGGCAGACCTGGGCGAGTAGGCCGAGGGCTGCCACGAGATGGGGGAGGCGGAAAGTCATGGGATATCCAGAGTCTAGGGAATCGACTCATGAACACTACGCATGAATTGCTCGGTTTCCGTCAAATTGGACCTCATGTGAGTTGCCTTGTCTTGGATCCGTGCTTCAGTGGATCGTCTCCACCCATTCACGACCATGAGCAAACGTATCCTCGCCTTCAGTGGCAGCCTCCGCAAAGACTCCTTCAACCACAAGCTGGTCTCCATTGCCGCACACGGTGCGCGTGGCGCTGGTGCCCAAGTGACCCTCATCCGTCTTAGTGATTATCCACTGCCTCTGTTTGACGAGGATCTGGAAGCTGCCGAGGGCATGCCTGAAGCGGGTGTTAAGCTGAAGAAGCTCTTTGCCGAGCACGATGCTCTGCTCATCGCCTCGCCGGAATACAACGGAGGTCTGAGTGCGGCACTGAAGAACGCCATCGACTGGGTCTCACGCGCGACCGAAGAGGATGAGCCGCCTCTCGCCGTGCTCGCCAACAAATCTGCCGCCATTCTCGCTGCTTCACCCGGAGGTTACGGTGGCAGCCGTGGGCTCGACATGCTGCGCAAGCAGCTCGAGAACATCCGCATCGAGGTGCTCACCAATCAGGTGACCGTCCCCAAGGTGCACGAGATCATGGAAGACGACGGCAGCCTCAAGGATGAGGCCTTGCAGAAAGCCACGATGGCCCTTGGCGCGGAGTTGGCTGGCAGTTAGGCTGGCTGATGAAATGAAGCGAAAGGTCAAACGAGGCTGCCTAGTTGCCTTGGTAATAGCGGTAGTGGTCTATTTTGTCTGGTGTATTGGAAATGTGCCTTTCATTTCCATGTATTACTACGACAGCTCGGATGGTGGATTTGACGGATATGAATGCCCTGAGAAAGG
>CAZIPY010000237.1:0-4412 GCA_964541125.1 uncultured Luteolibacter sp.
GTAGCTTGCCTTTGACGTGACGCAAGGCAGCGGTGTCGCCGCCGAAGCCGAGCATCTCAATGTCGCTACCCCAGCCTGGAGTCTTGGCAGCCACCGGGAGGCCTTCAAGGCCGCAATCCTGAGAAGAGTATAGGATCGCGAAGTCGTACTGGGGATTCGCGTAGACGACTTGCATGGAGAAGCGTCGTCCGTTCAGGGCAATGTAGGTGTTGCTCGACACCCTTCCGCCTTCTCGCACCACATGATTGTTAGTGATAACCCAAGTGCCCGTGCCGCTTGCCTTTTGAATCACGCACCCGCTGCCAGCGTAGGGAGGGGCGTGGACCTTCACGGCGTTCTTGTGATAGTCCTTTGGTGTGCTTGAGTCCCACACCTGATCCCAACGCATGGACAGGCCAGCCTCGACGCCCACCGGCTCCAGCGTGGTTTGTGGGGTAAGCGGTGCCTGAATAGGTGGAGGCACCTCTACGGCGAATGCTGGGGCGACCAGCAAGGCGATGATTAGTCCGATCAAGTTTCTCATTTTCACTCCTCTCTCGATAGTAAAGCTGACGCCAATGAGTTGAGTCGTCGTACAGCTTCTGAATCTCACGTTCAAGCATATTGTCTTGCCCGTGACGTATGACAGTATAGCAAGCGAATATCGTGTAGTAGATTCGCTCAGCCTTGCTTTGTTCTCGTTGCGTGACCCGATTCAATCGACCGCTCAGCAACGTCACCATGGGTGTCGTTGAATATACGTCCAAGGATTCGTCCAAACGTGAAAATGTCGTGGAGTTGGTCAACCTTCTCTAGGTCGATCCGCACGAGGCACTTGGAGCCAACCGGGAGTACGCTTCTCAGGAATTCGGACGATCGCTTCCCCGCGTGGTACCGCTTTTCTGGGGCCCAACAATCGTCCAGGCGAACCCTGAAACTAAAGCACACCTCAACGTCGACCGTGTCCCCGTCAATTACTCGCTCGACTCGGGCTGGCACGGTGATGTTGGGCTTGATGTTCATATTGTATTCAAAACTCCGGGGGCAGCCTGAGCCACCCCCGGAGACCGGAGAGAGAGTTGTTTCGCCGCCACGCTACCGCCCTGGATGGGCAAGGGAGAAGGGCTTGCGTAGGGTGTCAATTCACCGCTTTCGATCGGGCGGGCCTGAACCCATGAATATCTCGTCGACGATTTCGTCGAAATCTTCAATGTATGGGGATGATTGGCTCGTCATAGTAGCCACCTCGCATGTTCTCTCTATTATACCGTGGGTTCGGCTCGTAGTCCGTTTCGTCCTGTTTCATTCCGAGCGAGATGAAGAAAAGCAGGGCAAACAACGCTGCAAACAACCACATCCCGGCTGCCCTGGGGGCGTCTGGCTTGTCACCAAGCATCTCGCAGGTCGCGGCAAACAATGCAACTACGGCACAAATCCCTAGAAAAACCGTCATTTCTTGGCCCTTTCATTTTGAACATAGCAGGTGATTGCCAGCACGATTATGATGATCGCGTTGGAACACAGGTAAAATTCCGGCGTGTACATCCACATCAGAACGGAAACTCCTCTTCTTCAAGGTAAACAAAGTCTGGTTTGTTGAGTACACTTGGGGTCTTAACCCTCCAGTACTTGCCATCCTGGCGAACCAGAATGGACTTCGGCTCAGCCAACGCCCCAGCTTCTGCCAGATTGATGGCCTCCATTGTCGTGTCGGGGCACTGGTTCTTGCTGTGCTTGTTCCACTTGGTCACACAGGCAGCCCTGGCACCTCCCTCATGCTCGAAACACCACCAGTCCGAGTACTCGGCTGCCCATGTCTCGTTCTCGCCCTTGTGGGCCTTGTAGATCACCCGCATGGAGTCCGGCTTCCCTTCCTTCCTGTGGATGAAATACTTCACCTCCGCAACGGGCACCTCAGTCCACTTGGGACGCGTGGCCTCCATGACGTCGTTGATGCCATCAGCTGAGGCAGAGATGTTGATCTCCGGCTCTGGGAAGCGGAATCCGCAGCCGCACTCGCGACAACCAGCAGGGACCTTAGGGTCTCCGCAGCTTGGGCACGACTTGAACGGCGTCTCGCCTGCACCACCCTCTCCCTTCGGCTTTGTGTGCCCGTAGTCCTCTGAGTCGATCGGACCATGCCTTGACACATTGTCGCCGAAGTCGAGCAGGTAGCAAACGTCCTTGTTCTCGAACAGCCGCATCCCTCGACCGCACATCTGGCTGAACAGGCCAGCGGACTGGGTTGCCCGCATGACCGCAATCAGGTCGATGTTCGGGGCGTCAAAGCCCGTTGTCAACACGTCGCAATTCACGAGCCAGCGTAGACGCCGGGCACGAAAATCCGCGATGGTAGTACTCCGTTGAATTGGCAGGGTGTCCCCAGTAATAACACCCACCTTCTCGCCCGTGAGACTCTGTATCTCGCTGGCCACATTCTCCGCATGCTCGACGCCGCTTGCAAAGATCAGATTGCTCTTGGTCCCCTTCGCATTCGCACATAGCACTGTCTCCTCGCAGGTTGCTTCCAAGAGATCGCCGAACAGTTGACGCATCTCTGTCTTGTTGAATTCCCATCCAGACTTCCGTACGCCCGCCATGTCGACTTTAGAGCAGGCAAGCGACTCCAGGCCCGTGATGTGCCCAAGGTCCAGCAGGAGCCGCATAGGCACCTTGTACGCAAGACCGTCGAACGGCATCCCGTCCCCAATGATCGGGCCATTATCCAGGCGATACGGCGTGGCCGTCAAGCCGATCATCCGCACGCCCTTGCAGGACAGCTTTAGGTCTTTGAGGAAGGTTTGGTATTGGGTTCCCTCGCCAGGACTGACTTCATGGCACTCGTCGACGAATACTGCGTTACGCTGACCGAAACTGAGGGCTTTCTCTGAAACGGACTGAACTGTAGCGAATATGAAGTCGTTGTCGATGTTCCGTTGACCAAGTCCTGAGCAATAAATTCCTGCGTCTGCTTCGGGGTAAACGGACATGAATCGCTCGAAGTTTTGCTGCACAAGCTCTGCGGATCTGTGCAGAATGATTGCTCGATATCCGATGCTGGCGAGGGATCGACACGCCATCGCGATGATGACGGACTTTCCGCTTCCGGTTGGCAGTTCGAGGACTGGGTTCCCCTTAGCTTTCTTGAGATACGAGAAAAGAGCGTCATGGCATTCCTGTTGGTATTCGCGAGGTTGGATCATAAAAAAGAGCCCCCCGAAGGGGGCATAGCTCCTAGCTATTCATTAGGGCAAGAATCAAGTCTTTCAAGGTCTGCTCGGACACAGGAGTCGCGTTGGACACACATTGCCGTGTCCAGGCAAGCTCGATTTCCGTACGAACAGAAAGCTTCTTGTCCTCCGAGTAATCCAGATCGTTCACAATGTCGAACGCCCGTTGCAGTGCAACCTCCGAAGCCGGGGAGACTCCGTTGATATTGGCCACCTCCAGCAGCACAGCCTCCGCAAGGCTCGCTCGATTCAGATTCGCTTTGACTTTCGCCATCATCTTTCTCCTCTAGCGTGGCAACTACACTTTGGGCGATACCCACGCCAAATCGCCTCAACGTCTTGGCGAAACCTTTCGCCGCAGACGGTACACTTAAAAATCGTTTCACAGTCGTGTCCTGTATAGTGGAACATCCCAAAGTCCAGATTCGGATTTGCCGCCTTGCATCTCCGAATCGCCTCCTCCCTCGACAGCGGCTTAGCTGGCATCGTACTGGCTCCAGAAGTACCGAGGGAATGTCATTTCACCCAGGTTGGTGTCGCCAGTCCAGTTGTCATGGCGGAGCCTGTTGATGTAATCCCTTCTCAGGTTCTTTAGTTCGTCACGACCGACAGCCATGACGTCCTCGCAGAGTCGCATGGTGCGAATCCGGTTTGGCTCTCCAGTTTCGATCACAAGGAAGTTGATCTCAACCCGATCGCTGCACAGGTAGTGCTTGGCACCTTCTTCGTACACGGCAGCCTGAATGTGCCACCCGTCCTTGAGTGCGGTCCTGTCGAGGTTGTCAAGGTTTGCAATCGTCTTGACGTCCGTCACCCGACGCATATTCGTGTTGACGTGATCGAAGATCGCAACCATCCACACAGGGTCGACCAAGTGCCAGTCGTCATGATACCACTCGTGGCGATGCTCGTTTTGAACACTGCGTCGACGACCCGAGATGATCGGATAAGCCTCTTCGTTGTTGCGAACGAGATCCACAAGCTTCTCAGCTTTCTGATTCAGCTTGTACGGAACGAGATTACGCTCGCCGTGCACCAAACGCAGACCGTTGTACTCAGCACCTCGACGGAACATGCCTTCCGGCATAGCTCGCATCTGCGTGCCACCCTGCAAGAGCAGATCGTGGACCCGCAGGCCCAGCGTAACCGCATCCGATGGACGCGTTTCCTCGCTTGGCTGGATGCTGACATGCTTCTGGAAAC
>CAZIPY010000238.1:0-8287 GCA_964541125.1 uncultured Luteolibacter sp.
TGCCAAACCCGGGACAGTGGTCGTTCTCAGTGAGATCGTTGTCGATGGTCTTGGGGATATGGATGGCGTGTAGCTCGTAGTTGGCGGCTTTAGCGTGTTGGCCGACGATGCGAACGGTGTCCGAGGAGTCGTTGCCACCGACATAGAAGAAGTAGCGAATGTCATGAGCCTGCATGGCTTTGAACATGCGCTCGCAGTATTCGGCGTCGGGCTTGTCGCGGGTGGAGAGCAGGCCGGAAGAGGGGGTGAAGGCAATCTTCTCGAGTTTGTCCTCTGCGACGTCGGTGAGATCGATGAGGTCCTCATTGACGATGCCGCTCACGCCGCGAAGCGCCCCGTAGATCGAGCCGACTTGGGCATGCTTGCGGGCTTCGAGCACCACGCCGACAGCACTCTGGTTGATGACGTGGGTGGGGCCGCCGCCTTGAGCGACGAGGACGTTTCCGGATGCTTGACTCATGACGTGCGGAGGATCGTTGAAGTGACGACGGATGCAAGCTCAGACGGGCGAGACTTGCGGGCTCTCAATTCGGTTGAAGATGAACCCGGGGAGGCAAAAATATGCATTGAAGAGAGCCCTTATATCCTGAAATCAATGCATTTAATGGAAAATTGCATGAATTTAATTTTGCGGTTCGTAGCATGATATCCATGCGCATATCGAACTCGCTACTGCTCAAGCCTCGTTTCATCAAGACGGCCTTGATGTCCATTGTCATGATGGCCGTTCCTGTAACGGCGCAGGCCCAAGTCAAACGGCCGTCAAAGTTTATCAGCGTTGCTGACTACAAGGGCACGGCCAACGAACGCATCAGTGCCGCCATCAAGGCAGCTATGGCCACCGATCACAAAACGGTATTCTTTCCCAATGGCAGTTATGCTTTGCGGTCACCCTTGGCTCTCGCGCAGGGAGACGACACGAAACTGCATCTCATCGGAGAGAGTCGCAACGGCGTGTTCATCATTCCCGACATTCCTTACCTGAAAGCTCATTACAACAATGGAGATTGGGAGAATGGCGGCAAGCGACTCGCGCACATGCTCAACTTGGGCAAGGGCGGAGGCCCTTTCGATTCGGTGGATGTCTCCATCCAAAACCTGACCATCGACATGCGGCATCAGCTGGTGATGGGAGAGAAAAGCAAGACCTACAACGTGCTTGGTCACGGCATCCGCATTGGAACCGGATGGAAGAAAGGAAAGTTCCTCGTGAACGAGGTGACCATTCGCAATGTCGGCGCATATGGGGTGGGTATTCAGGACCGCGATGGATATCCTAAAAGTAATATCACCCTGACTAATCTGCTCATCGAACGAACCGGATCGGATGGCATCGACACCAAGGAGGGGAGTGGTGAAGGGAATCGTAATCTGGTGATCCGCAACGCCAGTTTCAACGACATCGGATACCTCGATAAGGGAGCAGCTCCGGTGATTGATCTCAGATACCGAGATGTCACCATTGAAAACATTCACATTGTCACTCGGGCCTCGGTTTCAACTCTTCCCGGGCAGAGATCTTCGATAACCGGGATTAATTTCAGGCCATGGGATGGGGGTGCTGGTATCGTCAAAGCGTCCGTATCGAATGTCACGATCCGAGGCTCAAACGTTGGTATGCGTATTCATGCATCCGACGACACGCCACACCACAACATCACGATCGATAATTTCAGAATCCAAGGTCAGCGGGGTGCGGGTATAGATATTCTCGGTAAGAAGCATTCGGGCCATAGCATCTCGAATGGCTTTGTGGATCCCGGATTCGGGAAAGCTCCCGTCGTGGCCAACGGCAAGGCGGTGGTGAAGCAAGTTGCAGCCGCACGCTGGGATCCTGCGCTGACTCCAATGACCAACTCGACCTTTGAGAAGAATGCCTCGTTCGCCGGCAAGACTTACAGTCCCGCATGGCCTGGGATGGTGGGCTCCGAACGGGTGAGCAAGAATCCCACCTCTCCCACTGCTGGTTCGTTCGTCTTTGATGTGGGCAACAAGGGAGTGATGCAGATCGACTTCGACGGACAATTCAATGCCATGGACAAGCTGGTGGTCGATGGAACTCTGAAACTGAATGGTGAACTGAAGATCAAGCTCATCGGCAAGGCCAAGCCTGCCGCAGGAACGTATCAACTTTTTGAAGCTGACAAGATCGAGGGCTCTTTCGCTAAGCTGACTCTGCCGAAATTGCAGGGTCTGACCTGGGTGACCGATAAGCTTACGACGGATGGCACGATTGGCCTGAAGTGAGCGCCTCGTTGATTCCAAGCTGACAGGAGAGGTCTCTTCGATCACGCTGTTGCCGATGCACGAGGATTCTGCAGCGACGTGTTCCTGTCCGTATCTGCCCGAGGTTGAGGAACTGCTCGACTACAAGGTCACGCGGCGTCATGGCGATGACAAGGGACCGGACTTCTATCACGATGCCCTGCGCTTTTCGCAATCCCTCTGGCAGCAGGGCAAACCGGCTCAGGCCATTCTTCAAATCGATAAGGCCTTTATGGCGGACATTCGCGATGGGGGATGGCTGGCCGAAGACATGGATCCGGGGCGAGTAGGTGGGATTGATCCCTACGGCGCGATGATCTGGATGCTCAAAGAGCTGGGTCAGGGGGCCGAGGGTTTTGGCGGGAATCCCGTCCGCCACTTCCAGCATCTGGCCAGCCGGATGAGTGGACCGCGCCCCGAGCCACGCCGCTGGCGGGCCTGGGTCTGCCTCCATCTGGCCGAGAAAGTCCTCCCACTGGCGGGCTTTGAGCGGGATGGCATCCAGATTGCCCGAGAGGGGCTGTGGATCCCGGGAATCCAGCGTTCCTTGGCCGGATTGGTCCATCACGGATGGGTTGGAGAGGCGGCTCACGTGGAGAAGTGCCTGAAATCCTGAGTTTCTTGAGGAATTTAGGCAATTCAGCAGCTGAAAGCCGCTTGTTCTGCGTTAGAATTCCACATTGGATAGCAACCATCCACTTTGTTTGGGGTTCGACCCCTGACACCTCCAAAAACCACGCCCCACCCGACTCACCATGAATCAGACACCCATCCTCATCGCAGCCGCTCTCGCCGTCGGAATCGGCGGTGGCTACGTCATCGGCAGCAACTCCTCCGGAGAAGACTCCGCCGACAATCCGCAAAGCTCGGCTCGCATGTCCGGCCCCCGTTCCGATCGTGGCCTCGCTGGTCGCAGTTCCTCATCGCGCGGAGGTGGCACCAAGCGCTACAGTGGTTTCCAGGAAATCAACCGCCTGCCTGGCACCAGCAATCGTGTGCAGGCACTGGTCCAATACTATCAGGGCTTGTCTCCGCAGCAGCTCGAGGACGAAGCCAACAAGCTTGAAGATCTTCCCATGGGTGAGCGCATCATGGCCTCCATGCTGCTTTTCAGTCGTTGGGGTGAAGTCGACGCTTACACTGCATTTGATTATGCCAATGGCCTCGGCTGGGCTGGCATGATGGTGCGTCCAACCGTACTGCAAAGCTGGGCCAGTGTGGATCCGGCCAGTGCTGCCGAATACATGACCGAGAATCCTCGCCAGTTTGCCATGATGGGCATGGGTGGAGGTCGTGGAGGCCGCGGTGGCATGTTCAGCGGCGGCAGCGCATCGAGCGTGATTGCCGGTGAGTGGGCCAAGCAGGATCCCGATGGGGCCATCGCCTGGGCCAACGGCCTGGAGCGTGGCAAAGACGGAGCCCTTGCTTCAGTCATTGGCGAAGTGGCCCGAGAAGATCCAAAGAAAGCCGCCACCATGTTGGCCGACATCGATCCGGCAGCCGCCGGAGGTTCCTACCGTGAGATCGCCGAATCCTACGGCGCCAAGGACTTTGCATCTGCTCAGAGCTGGATTGCCTCTCTTCCCGCCGATCAACAGGCTTCAGCCATGTCTGCTGCCATTACCGGTCTGGCCAAAACCGACCCGATGGCTGCCGCCGCCCAAGTGGCCAGCATGGAAGCCGGTCGCGACAAGGACCGTGCCGTGACCAATGTCATGAGCTCCATGGCTCAGGACAATCCCCAAGGCGCTGCTGACTTCCTTGCCAAGAACGGTAGTGAGGATGCCCAACGCGACGGCATGCGTGAACTGATTCCGGCATGGGTCAACAAGGACCCCGCTGGTGCGCTCAACTACACCATGGCGATGGAGGAAGGCGGCACCCGCGATCGTGCCCTCAGCTCCTACATTTGGAGCAACAATCAGGCGGCACCCTCCGAACTCATTCAGGTGGCCGAAAACATCAGTGATGAGAGTAGCCGCAGCCGTAGCATCGGTTGGATGTCAGCACGCTGGATGCGCGAAGACGAAGCTGCCGCCAAGGCCTACGTCGAAAGCTCCGAGTCGATTTCAGACGGCATGAAGCAGCGGATTCTCGGCACTAATCGCAATCGCGAGGACTAGGTCCTGTTTACGAATTTCTGGGGCGACGACGCCGTTCTGTATTTTATTGAGCAAGGCGTTGTTGGAAAGCTGTGTTTCACACTGCTTTCCAACAACAACGCGGCTCAGGGAAATCCAGGACAAGCCCAGAGGGTGGGCTGAAAAGGCTAATGGCGCCAGCCACTGGATTCCTTACTTCTGCAGGCTGTTTGAGCCGAATGAGCAGAGGGTGAAACGAATGGCCTGAGTGGGGTTGGTGAATGAGATCGCTGCATTCCTGCCACAAAAACGGATATGCATCCGCGTTTGTGGCAGCGCCTTGCGCTATCATCCACCAACTCCCATCATAGCCCCAGAAATTCGTAAACAGGACCTAAGCCGGCCGTTGTTCCAGAATCTTGAAGGCTCCTCCGGCCCCTTGTGGGTCGAGGAGCCTTTTTTCTGCACCGGAGCCTGCCAGAAATTCGCTAAGGGACTGCAGCTTGGACTCCTTCACCCAAGGTTGGCTCCATCGGATGAGGTCTGTGAAGTTGACGTCTGCCGTTAGGTCCTGTCGGCCAACATTCTGGTAGATGTCCATGCCGGTAAGGCGCTGCTGGAGTAGATAGGCGCGCATGGAGCCCTGAGGTTGGCGCTCATAGAGGTCTTGCGCCTTCGCGCCGTAATCGATGGTCAGCATGCGGCCAGCTTTCCAGAGAGGTAGCCAGGCCTGAAGCCAGGTGTTGTAGGCCGAATGCACCTCCACACGTTGGCCGAGTTCGAAGGATTCGGTGTAGGTGGAGGCGAAGATGGAGGAGTCTGGCGGGCCTTGCGGCGGCAGCAGGACTTCGCTGGCCTGTTGTTGGGCGTCGAACTGCACGGCGATTTCCATCCAGCCTTTGGGGGTGAGTTCGTAGCGACGGCAGGGGAAGGCGTCGACCAGCTCGTTGGAGTAGATCACCGCCTTGCCTCCGCAGGCCTCCATCGCTTCTTCTGGGCCACGGTGCCAGCTGACTTTGGCGCCGAGAAGATCGCGCTGCTGAGCGGCGAGAGGCTCGGAAGTCTCGACCAGATGCAGTCGGCATTTTCGGCGCCGAACCCAGGGCAGCGACTTCCAGACCGCTTTGGCCAATGTTCCCGTTCCCGGTCCGATTTCAACCAGATCGCGGACACCGGTTTCCTGCATGGCATCGTCCGCCCACTTGCCAATGGCATGGGCGAGGTGGCCAGAGAGCATGGGGGCAGTGGTGAAGTCACCTCGGCCACCCACGGTCTCAATTCGGCGCGCGTAGTAGCCCTTCTGCGGGTCGTAGAGCGCCCGCTGCATCCAGCTGTCGAAGCGAAGCGGCGTGGACATCTCAGAGTTAGGGCGAGAGGATGTCGGCGCGAGCGAAGACAAGAATGCGACTGTCTTCGTAGGGAG
This sequence comes from uncultured Luteolibacter sp., assembly GCA_964541125.1. Classification (GTDB taxonomy): domain Bacteria; phylum Verrucomicrobiota; class Verrucomicrobiia; order Verrucomicrobiales; family Akkermansiaceae; genus Luteolibacter. The sequence continues at coordinate 5,770 of CAZIPY010000238.1, forward strand.
GGAGCACTTGGCGTTTGGGGCTGAGATTAAAAAGGAGGCTGGGGGAGCCTGGCTTTAGCAGGACCGCTTGGTTGCCGCGCCATGTTTCGTAGATGGGAAATTTGACATCAATCTCTCCCCATGCGTCCTCCAGCTGATACCAAGATTCATAGTGCAGTCTTTGCACGATTTCTGGCACGATTCTCAGGCTTATATGGTTTTTGTATGGAACCGTTGCTTCGAATTCGATGGTGAAGCCGATGTTGCGGGTCTCAAACGCAGTACAGTTGATGGAGCGTGGCCAATACATGGATTCGAACTTTCGAGGCATGGGCCCTCTCGTGGGTAATCCCTGGCCATTCAGGCCCGGTGGGTCGTATTCGGTCGGATAGATATCTTCGAGAATGGATTCGACGGAGGGGTTCTCTCCCTCTGCGCCAGTCACCATACCGGTTTCAAGGATCTTGGCTTTGCCATTTTTGGTCATCGCCATGACTTCGCGGTGTAGCGCGGCGTCGCTCCCTGAATCTTTTTCAAGGAGTTCCGTGAGCGTCGCATAAGGAAGGGCGATGAATTGAATCCAGACCCGAGTATTGGAAGTTTCGATCCAGTCATCAGCACAGGACATCACGGATGATGCCAGTAGCGCGCATAATGTTGTGATGATGGATCGCATGAATTACTGGCCGGGATGGATCAGATTACAGCGGACGAAGACCATGTATTTGCGGCTGGGGTCCGCCTTGCCGTCTTTGTTCTTGGGCGTGAGCACTGATGCGAGCATGGGCTTACCTGGAGTCAAATTGACTCTCGTCCAAAAGCGAGTTGTATAAAAGGACGGCATTTGAACCGGAGAGTTGCCGTATTTGCCTTTCCACTCCAGCCAGACGGTGTTGCCGACATGATCGACAATTTCAGAGACTAAGGTGAGACTTACCTTTTTCTGATCCTGGCTGAGTTGGGTTTCCACTTCCAGAGTCGGCCCAAGATCGCGTGTTTCAAAAGCGGTTGGATTGGGACCGATGGCTTCCAGTTTGGTGGCATCGGCTTTGGGGTTTTGTCCCTTTCTCTGCTCGGGAAGTGGGATTTCCGGCGGATCATACTCCGTAGGGTAGATGAATTCCTTGATGGATTCAGTCGTGGCCTTTTCGCCATTCACGCAGGTTAGCAGTTGGGTCTCAACGAACTTGGCTTTGCCGTCTTTGGCCATCTTTCCCAAGAGTTTGCGCAGCTCGGTATCATTCTTAGAGGGCTTGTCGCCGAACATCAGTTCGGTGAGCTGTTCATGGCTGACCTCGATGTATTCGACTTGGACTCGAATATGGGGTTTCGGACCGGCGAAGGGGTCATCATCCTGAGCCGAAAGAGGGCAAGCCAATAGGAAGCTCAGAGCGAGGGAGGAAAGAAGTGGGGTTTTCATGGATCTCATATGGACGCTAACCGTTCGGGTCTATTCAAGGCCACTCGAAAAAAGCCACGTTTGAGCCACAAAAAAAAGCCCGGTCGCGTGAGCGAACCGGGCTTTGGGAAATCGTGTAATGGGAATATCAGGCCTTCTCGGCAGCGGTGCGTGCCTTGCGGATCATGCTCTTCACGGTGTCGGAGGGCTTGGCGCCAACGGCGAGCCACTTGTCAGCCAGCTCGAGATCGATCTCGAAGTTGGTGCCTTCCTTGAGGGGGTCGTAGGTGCCCAATTGCTCGATATAACGACCGTCACGGCGCTTGCGCTTGTCGACGGCGACAATCTTGTAATAGGGGCGATCTTTGGTGCCCTTGCGGTTGAGTCGGAGAGAAACTGCCATGGTGATGGTCGATGTTTAGGGGGCTCAGAGAGCTGAGCGGGCGCGGAAATTGGTCGAATTCAGGCAAATTGCCAAGCAGAATCTTGGAAAATGGGCTCAGTTGGCCTGAGTTTCGGCCTCAGAACGCGAAATCACGGCGCCAAACTCCTTTTCCAGCCTCTCGAGGAGGCCCTCATCCTCGATTTTACGGCCTTCGGCGGTGGTGAGGTAGAGGGTGTCCATGGCCACGCCTTTTTCGGTGCAAATCCGGGCGTGGGCGGTGTTGAGGCCGTGTTTGTTGACGGTCTGGAAGAGGTCATGGAGCAGGCCGATGCGGTCGAGGGCCTGGAGTTCCACGGTGGTGCAGGTGGCGTGGAACTCGTTGCTGACGTAGGCGCGGACGGGGACGGGAATCTCCTTGTCGGTGCGGGCGGCGAGGAAGTTCTGCTGGGGCTTGAGGTAGCCGGCGGGGTCGAACTCCTCGCAGTTCTGGATTTCCTCGAAGGTTTTGAGGAAGCGCTTGCGGGTGCTCTCACTTGAGACGGTTTCGAAGTTGGTGGTGCAGACGCGGAAGATGTTGACCACGATGCCGTCCTCGCGGGTGAAGAGGTCCGCCGAGAGAATGTTGATTTGTTCACTAGCCAGCGCGCAGCAGATTTTCTCGAGGAGCAGGGGGCGATCGCGGGCGGCCACGATCACCTCGGTGTAGGCCTTGTTGGGGTAGTCCATCCAGTTGATGGAAAAGGCATTGGCATCCG
>CAZIPY010000239.1:0-3993 GCA_964541125.1 uncultured Luteolibacter sp.
ATCGACCAGACGCCACCATCGGAGCCAGAGAAGCCGAGGCGATTTCGTGCGTGGTGCGATAGCGTTGTGGACAGCGACGGTAATGAACACGATTTCGTCAACAGCAAGTTGCTCATCGGGTGGCTCCCCGGCGACCCGCCCAACTTGGATGCACTGTTGTCGGAGATCGACGCATCAGAGGATTATCTTCTCAGCGGCGACATTGGCGAAGTTAAAGACGTACTGCTGCAAATAGTTCGAGCCCGTCACGGCGAAGGAGGTGAGGGATGACAGAAGTTAAGGCAACCGGAGTATTCATCCCAGGAGTGGACGAGAAATGCTTCACGCTGAGCTACAAAGGCGAGACGGTCACAGCATTGCGTAGCGGCACGCGTGGCTTCTCGATCAGCCTAGCGACAGGCACGAAGTATGGCACACTCAAGATGCTCAAGGGAGAATTCAAGGATTACGTGAACGCAGGGCCCTTCAATAAAGAGATCTGCGAGAACGACGAGAACGGATTCCTGTGGGACTGCACGGACCCCTGTGCACTCCTGGCATACCTATGCCGCCATCGGGTCGAGCCTCTCCCTGAGAATATTCAAGAAAAGGTGAACGAAACGCTTGACGCGTACGGATATTTATGCGAAGATAAGTCTATCGACATGAGACGAGTCGAAGCAGAAATGAAACGGAGAGACAAATGAAACAGTTAAGACTAGCAGATGGGAGACACCAGCGTGTGTGCGATGTTCTCAATTCGATTCTATCGTATAACAATCGACCTACGATGCTTAATGCTCGTCGTGAGCTTGATAACTACGACATTCTTGCCCGCGAGCGTTGGAGTGGTGATTGGTGGAGAGTATGGATCGACAGAGACACTGGGGACTGTGGAGGCAAGAAACTTAGCAAGACTGAGGTCACAGAAGCTTGGCGTGAATACATCAAGCGACAAAAGCGACTCCGAGACGCAGATCGTGCCAGCGACGCAAACAGTTTATCGAATTGTCGATCACTGGCCGAGCAGGGGCGACGTAATGGGGTATTTGATGGGGGTAGTTCTTTCGATTGGGATCGCTGGGCTGATAGCAGTTGTGCTATTCATCATGACGGAGATGACGAAGCTGTACGTCGATCACAGGAGGTGTCGCCAGGAGATTCAGCTACAGGAAGCGGAGGAACGGATGGAGTACGCACGGAAAGCGGTGATCAAGGAACATCGGCTTCTGGTTGAGGCGAAGTCGAGAATCGAGGAGCGGACTGTAGCAAGGACGCCCTGCCGGTAGGCAGACAGCCGCAAGTCGATAGGGTTAGGCAACTGACTCGGCCCCGCTGTGGGGTCGAGCAGTTTCCATCGCTTGGAGAAAACAATGGGAATTTTTGTGGTTTCGGTTTACGCCATAGTAATCACAGCGTTGGCGATCAAGAAATGCAGCGACTTTGATAGGCTGTCTGTGTCTGCTGCGAAACGCTATGGCAGGTACGACGAAGAGATACTGAGGCTTCGCGCTGAGAACGACACCATCAGGTCCACGAACGCGAAGTTGAACGCAACACTGAAGGGATATCGCACGGCAGTGAATTCGCTGGTCGTGGATACAAAGGTCGCAGAGAAAAAGGGAGAGAGATGCTCAAGCAGCAAGAGATCTTAGACCGGGTGAAATGTTGTCGCCCGGAAGTCAGTGCACGACCGCCGGTCAATGCCGTACGGCGGGAGAGCTTGTGGTTCTGTCGGGACTGCTGCGGCAGTTTCCGGCAGTCCGCTAAATCACTCTACGAGGGCCTCGTGAAGCGGTGCAAGTGCCCGCCGTGTGAGGCCAAGCCGTGGGTCAAGCCTGCGGACAAGATTAAGATGGAGTACGCCCGAATGGCGTTCCAAAAGAAGTCGGCCAAGCGTCTTGCGGAGGAGCTAGACGTTAGCTGGTCGCGTATTTATGTTTTCTGGAGAGGACTATGAAAAAGATCGCGCTGTGTTTTACGATGTTTGTTGCCAACCTGTTTACGATGCTGTTCACCATGGATACCTTTGAGCCGGTATGGTGGTCTGCTGGCGTTGTGATCATACTGTTCATTGCGACCATTGTCTCAGGAGTCGCAACGGGCGTTGCTGCTATTGAGAAGATAGCTTAATCGCCTTGTCAACAAGACGCCTTGCCGCAGCTTCCTTCACGGACTGCGGCAAGTAGCGTAGTGGCTTAACGAGATGCTCCTCCTGGCTCAGCAGGTGCCGTACGAGATAGTCTCTCTTCTTCTCGCACATCTTTGTGCCCCACTGGTTCATTGCCTTCTTCATGTTGTGGCACCCGCAGTTGGACTTGTCCATCTCCACGGCCCATTCTGGGATGAGGCTCTCAAGGGCGTCACCGGGCCTGTTCTTGAATTCGCTCATAGAAAATCTACCAATCCTGTTGCGTCGAACGATCCTGTGCTAAAGTCCACTTCTTGGACTGTCCATGTTTCAATGACGTCAGACAGGCCGACGTCAGCGTACGGGTCTCTTGGTGTGATTGTAACGTCCATGGCAGTAACCATAGGCACGAGTGTGCTGCCCTGGATGTAGTACGCCTCGTCCATCTGCCAGGAGATGTTCGGCAGCGTCCACGCGTCGAAGCATGGGCTCCAGATGCGAGGAAACTTTGCGTTGAATGCCTGCGGGTCGACTTGGCTTCCGGTAAAATTGGCTGTCGACCATGAGTGGACATACGTTTCCGTCTTTCTCGGGACCGATGTTGCTTCGTCACTACCTTCGTATCTCACGAGATTGTTGACAGTGATGGTCGGCCACACCCCTCCATGGATGCAGTGATATCCAGAGCCCCAGATCGAAGTTGGTGCATCCTCTTCGCCAACGCAGTTCCACGCCTCTGGAACATCCTCCAGGCCGGAGATCGAGTCCACAACTCTCGTGAGGGTCGTGTGAAACTTGTCTCCCGGTGGAGTGGCTGAAAACGGCTTGGTGGTTGGGTTTGGATTCGGAGCCTGTGCTTCGCCCTTCCATGGCCCCTCGTCAACGCCGTTAGACAGTTCGCCGCTGAAGCAGATGAGCGGATCTGTGACAACCTCCGTATCCAGAGACCCGTCTGGGTTGTAGGTCGAGACTCGCTCGAAGCAGCCACACCAGTCGTAGTCCTCTGGGCTTTGACCGTCTGGGTAGTCGTAGCAGTCGCCTGTGACGCAATTCAAGGCATAGTTGGCTGCGTACTCCACGGTATTGTTGCCAGCGGTCACGCCAAGCACGACCGGAAGCTGTGCGTCGATCTGGCCATGCACTCCGAACTCATGGTCCGGCTTGGTCCAGAGGTTGTCAATCGTGTCGAGCAAGAGGATTTGCCCGCTGCTGCTGTTGGGAGTCCAGTAGTAGTCCACGCCGTTGACGCGGTAGTAGTAGTCCTGAGACGCGTCCTGCATCACCTTCGCGAACTGCTGGGACTCTGTGAACCCTGGGGCAGCAGAGAGGTCGGGGACGCTATGCTGGTGCTGGAAGGTCCACTCAGCGTCCGACACAAAAAACACGTACGGTGCAGTGCACTCAAGCATGGCCCCGCCACCGATCGAGTCGGCGGACAGGTTCCACGCACGGGCACCCTGCTCGGACTCTTGCTTCATGGCTTCAAGGATCACATACTCGGGATCGAAGCCAACCGGATCTGGCAGGTAGCCTGTGTCCTCGTCCGCCTGAACATCCACCCGCATGCGAAGATAGCAAGTGTCGTCGATGTTCCACGTATCGGGGTCTCCGACGTTGTAGGAATAGCTGTACTCAGTCGCTGCTCCGTAGGAGGCGGTTGGTGGTCGCCAATCTGGATCAAGCAAGTCCTCGTTTCCAGGGGCGTCTGCGTCCGCACCGATCTTGATTGTCTTGTTGACCGTAAACGGCTGATCCGGGTTGTTGCAATCAATGTCCGTTGAGTCAATTACGTCCCAATAGCCATAACCAGCCGGAGAATAGACATCCCACGTCGGTTGGTACGTAACTACCTGTGCGTCCTCAACCCCGCCGCAGGCGAGCCC
>CAZIPY010000240.1:0-7058 GCA_964541125.1 uncultured Luteolibacter sp.
GGGCAACTATGAGCTGAAGGTTTCGGTTGCAGACAGCAAGGGAGGCGTGGTCGAGGCCAATCTTTCCATCGAAGCGCAAGGAGTCGCTAATCTGCCACCCAAGTGGAACTCGCCGCCGACCAGCTTCACGGCTACGCAAGGGGTTGCTTTCCAAAAGTACATTTCATGGCGCGTTAGCGATCCGGATGGAGACTCGATCTACTGGAACAAGGTGTCCGGTCCGGCGTGGATCAACGTGAACTTGACCAGTGGTGAGTTGACCGGGACTCCCGGCCAGGCCGATGTCGGCACCACACCCATCACCATCACCATCACTGACAACAACCACGTTCCTGTTGCCCACACCTTCGACCTGATTGTGGAAGGCGTGAACTCTGCGCCGGAAGTGAATATCGTTGCCGATCCAACGGCGACACTGAATGGGGATGCCTCATGGACGCCCGCTGAGATTGCCGCGCTTGCCTGGTATGACGCGAGTGACGCGAGCACGATTGCCGAAAGCGGTGGGTTCGTATCGCAATGGGCTGACAAGAGCGGCAATGGTCATGACCTGACTCAGCCGGCTGTCGCGGAACAGCCCCAAACAGGAGTCGCTACCCTGAATGGTCTCAATGTCCTCGCTTTCGATGGTGTGGACGACGACATCAGCAACGCCTCCATTGATCTTGGTGCGGGTTCACCAGGAATGCAGGTCATTGCGGTGATGATTCCCGAGGCCCACACTAGTAACGATGAGTACTTCGGTTACTCCACCTCAATTACTGCAGGCAAAGTGTTCGCTGCCAGTGCCGCTTCCAATTCTGCAAATGACTACACCGGCCGGTTCTGGAACGGTTTTAGCGCGTCCAATGTGATTCAATCTGCCGGCACGGCGTTTCTCTCCTCCATGTCCAAGCCTTTGGATGGCACGCATGCTGATGCAGCTATCCACCTCAACGGGGCAGCCGCCATTCCCTCGCTCAACAAACCTGGAAACGGATGGGCCTTCGAAGCCTCCGGCTCGGAGCTGTGTCTGGCCAATGTGCGTTCGGATAAAACGAACCATTGCCAGATGAAGTGCGCTGAATTCATCATGGTCGACCGGGTTCTGACCGATGATGAGCGCCAGAAGCTGGAGGGCTATCTGGCCCACAAGTGGGGCTTGGCAGGTGAGTTGCCCGCCGGTCATCCCTACAAGGATGCGGCCCCCGGCCAAGCCGCCGCAGAGGCCGGCCTTGATGGTGCGGTCACCGATGCGGACCCCGACGACACGGTTTCCACCACATGGAGCATGGTGAGCGGTCCCGCGCCTGTAATCTTCGCCGATGCCACGGCCGTCGATACCACCGTCACGTTCACCATGGCAGGCACCTATGTGTTGCGACTGACTGCCTTCGATGGCACGGCGACAACATTCAGTGAGGTCACCATTACCGTCAACGAGCCGGTGATCAACACCGCGCCGACTGCAAGTGGTGGGACTGCCACGACTGATCAGGATGTCCCCGTGTTGATCCCGCTGACTGCGAGTGATCCTGAGGATGATCAACTCAGCTACATCGTTGTCAGCGGCCCCAGCCATGGCGCGCTGTCCGGATCCGGAGACAGCCGCACTTACACGCCTAATAGCGGCTACTCGGGCGATGATAGTTTCACCTTCAAGGCCAATGACGGCAGTCTGGACTCTGAGGTTGTCACCATCGACATCACGGTCAACCCGGTGATACCGCAAGTCAATCTGGTGCGCACCACCATCAGTGGCGTCAGTAGCACCGGATGGACCACGGTGGGTCTTGGTCAGAGCTACACCTCGCCCGTGATTGTGGCTACGCCCATCCATCCGGAGGGGCAGACCACACCTGTGGTCACCCGCATCACCAACATCACCGCCAGTGGTTTCGATGTGAAACTGGATCGTGTCGATGACCTTACAGATCCGGTGAGCCTCGACGTATCCATCATCGTCGTGGAAGAGGGCGTTTACACCCAGGCTGAGCACGGCGTGACCATGGAGGCGGTGACCTTCAACTCTGCCATCACCTCCAGCAAGACCGCCTGGGCAGGAGAGCTCCGCACCCTCCAGAATGCCTACACCAATCCGGTGGTGGTCGGTCAGGTGATGAGCGCCAACGATCCGAATTGGTCGGTGTTCTGGAGCATGGGAGCCAGCAGAACCGCTCCGGCGGATGCCACCAATCTGAGTGTCGGCAAACACGTGGGCGAGGACCCCAACAACACACGCGCCAACGAGACCATCGGCTACATCGTCATTGAAGCCGGCAACGGAACCATCAGTGGTGTCGCCTACGAGGCCGGCACGGGAGCCGACAGCGTCAAAGGCTTTGGCGACTCGGTTGCGCCCTACAGCTACACCCTGAGCGGCAGTCTCTCGAGCGCCTCTGCGGCGGCGATCTCGCAGGCCGCCATGGATGGCAAGGATGGTTCCTGGGCGGTGCTTTCCGGAGCTGACCCGCTCACGTCGACCTCCATCAGCCTGCACCTCAACGAAGACATGTTGGCTGACAGCGAACACAAGCACACGAGCGAGCAGGTCAGCTACCTGGTGTTCGAATAAGCAATCCATCACCGAAGCCCATGAAAGCCCAATCCATCACCCTCGCTCTCACCCTCGCGGTGGGTATCGGCATCGGTTGGCGGTTGCCCCGAGAAAGCCGTGATGACGCACACTCCGTCTCAGCCCAGTTGGACCAACATCGGCAACAGGGTCCGCGTTCAAGCTTCAGCCGTGGCCTGCAGGTCAGGCCGAAGCCCGTCAGGAAGCGTCAGGGTGGCGACGGCTTGATCACGGTTTCGGCCGAGATGCTTCAGAAGATCAACAAGTTCCCTGCGGTGCATCCTCGTCACCAACAGCTCTTTTATCGCAATGACCAGGTGCTGGAACTGCTCAAGATTACCGAACAGGAGCAAGCACGGCTGGAGGAGGCCTGGACGACGCGCCGGACCGAAGTGGAATCGCTCGAGTCATTACATTCCAGCCGGCGGGACATGCAGGATGGGTCGGCACTCATCACGGTGCCGGATTTGTCGGATGTTCTTGCCGCGGTGGAGCGGGAGCTTTCCGAGCAAGTGCATCAGGCACTCGGAGACGAGCGTGGCGATTTGCTGATCCGGCTCAAGCATCTGGATGGTGTCTTCATGCCGAAAACAGGCGAGCGGACTTATCAGGTGCGGGTTGAAGCTGCGGGCAATGGCCAGTGGCGATATCACACGGATTACCGTGACGACTCAAACCACCATGTTTGGGTCGGTGAAGACCTGCCTCAAGAAATCCGCCACATCACCGATGCGGCGCGCATTGCCCCCACCACGGCTTCCCTCAATGAGGTCAAGTAAGCCTTGCTCTTTTGGGTAATGGCAGGTCGGAGGGATGGATGATGAAAGGGAGGCGTGCTGGGCGGTATGAATAGCAGACGCGCAAGCCGTCGATTCTAACGACCAACCTCTCCCCATCATGAAAGCTCACTTGCTCACTCTCGCCACCGCCATCTCGCTGCTCTTGTCCCTGACGGGAGCCCATGCCGAAAAGAAACCCCTCAAGATCTTCATCCTCGCCGGTCAGTCCAACATGTGTGAGCAGGGCTCCACCAGGACCTTCCCGGCCATCGAGATGGACCCCAAGACCGCGCCCATGCTCAAGGACTTGGTCGATGCGGAGGGCAACGCCGTGGTGTGCGAGGAGGTGTATTATGCGCGCAATGCGTCTTCCGCCGATCCCGATGCAGAGGTGCCGCCTCAGCGCCGATTGACCGTACTCGAATCAGGCAAGTTCGGCCCGGAATTTAGCTTCGGCATCTACATCAACAAGTTGCTTGGAGAACCAGTTCTGATCATCAAGACGGCATGGGGAGGCAAGAGTGTCATTCGTGATTTCCGCCCACCCAGCGCGGGGCCCTATCCGCTGAGCGAAGAGAAAATCGCGCATGCGAAAACGAAAGGCTTGGACCTAGATGAGGTCAAAGCGGCTCATGCGGAAGCTACGGGCAAGTATTACCGAATGATGATGGATCACATCCAAATGGTGCTCGCCGATCCCAAGAAGTTTCACCCCGCTTACGATGAGAAAGTGGGTTATGAGATTGCCGGCTTCGTCTGGTTCCAAGGCTACAATGATTGCATGAACAAGGCGTATCCTGCGATAGGCGAGAAAGGGAGTCCGGACTTCACCCAAGACTATTCCGAACATACTCGGCTGCTGGGCATCTTCTACGAGGATATCCGCAAAGACCTCAAGGCCTCGGACATGAACTTTGTGACGGGTGTGTTTGGCTTTAGAGGTAAAGACGCCCCCAAGAAGATTGTGGATTTCCGAGCTGCACAGGCGGCCACGGCTGACTTGCCAGCATTGAAGGGCAAGGTCATCAATGTCTTCTCGGAAAACTATTGGCCCGCGGAATTAGCGCGCCTGAAGACGGAAGTGAGGGCCATTTCCAAGGGTGAGATCGTCTGTGAAGGAGAGGCTCGAGAGTTGCAAATCGCTCTGCTCGAAAACAACAAAATCCGAGAGCAAAATAAAAAGGCGAGAAAAGGTGCCGCTAATAATGGCGAGGCGGACAAAGCCAACCGAGCGGCCGAGAAGAAGGTGTATCGGGAGGGTATCGAGCTCACCAAGAAGCTCATCGCAGCGCATTTCACCGCCGAGCAAGCCAAGCTACTGCAGGTGGGGTCTTCTGCCCAAGACTACCATTACCATGGGTCGGGCAAGTTCCAGGCCCAGCTGGGCAAGGCCTTTGCCGAGGTCCTGGCGGAAAAGCTCAAGTAAACGGTCTCGCACTAACCCTCCATCAAGCCATGAAGATGATTCAGCGCATCTCCGTCCTGTCGGCAGCTATCCTACTTGCCTCCAACTCCATTTCCCATGGAGGAAAGCTTAAGGGAGTCCCCGAAAAGCCAGACCTCACTAAAGCCACGCCCAAGCTGCCTGAAGAGGTGATGCGTTATGCCATGGGCAGTACCGGAGCTCTGGGATGGATGTATCATGGCCCTGGCTTTAATTACGATGGCGTCACTCAAATATTGGTGACCGAAGTTCCAGCGGGTACACCGGCTGAGGGCAAGTTGCAGAAAGACGATGTTATTCTTGGCGCCGCTGCTGGCACGAAACCCAAAGCATTTACCAAGCATGCGAGGAATGAATTCGGGCTGGCCCTGCTTGAGGCCGAATCCGAGGCAAAGCAAGGCCAGTTGGCGCTTAAGGTCTGGCGCTCAGGAAAAACGATGGATGTTCAACTGAAAGTGCCTGTGGTGAAGGGCGCCTATGACGCACAGAAACCTCTGTCTTCACCGCGAGTACAGACTCTCATCAATGATTTGGCGGCAAGCATTGAGCGCAAGGGTCTGGCCAATGGCATTGAGGGTCGCCTGGATGCGCTGGGGTTATTGGCGACCGGTGATGCCAAGTACCATCCCATGCTCAAGGCCTACGCGCATTCCTTGAAGCCCGAGGCACCACTGGATTTGAACGAACGGGGCAAGCAGGGATGGTATTGGGGATACTCGACCTTGTTTCTTGCGGAGTACTACGGCGCCACCGGCGATAAAAGCATTCTGCCCATCCTCGAAGAGTATGCCACCAAGCTCGCCATGGGGCAGGCCTTTGCTGGCACTTGGAATCACACCATGGCCAACCCGGACTTGCACGACAATGAGGGTAAGTTGAACGGACGACTCGGTGGCTACGGCGCCATCAACCAGACCACGGTGGCTTGTGCCATAGGACTGGCTGTCGCTCAGAAAGTGGGTGTGGATAATGAGCACATTTCGGCGGCCGTGCTGCGATCCAAGGAACACTTCCAATTCTTCGTGGAAAAAGGCGGCATTCCCTATGGAGATGACCCGCCAACCAGAGCTCATTCCTCCAACGGCAAGAATGCCGCGACGGGGGTGTTTCTGGATCTTGTTGGTGATGAAAAAGGGGCGAAGTATTTCTCCCGGATGACGCTCGCTTCCCATCCCCGAAGAGAGGGCGGCCACACGGGTCATTACTTTGGCCAGCTTTGGGGTGGATTGGGAGCAGCCTGCGGCGGAGAAGAGGCCCTCAATGCCTTCACCAAGGTGTTGCAACCCTACCACCAACTTGAGCGCCGACCCGGAGCCGTCTGCCTCTATCAGCCGGTAATGAACGCTCAGATGGGCAAGTACCGAGGTTGGAGCATGAATGGGATTCGACTGCTGCAATACTGTGTTCCTCGCAAGGCACTGCATATCACGGGTAAGTCGCGCACCACGTCACCACTGACCCAAGCGGAGATTGCCGACAGCATCGACTTGGAGTCTTTGGGTCTGAATGCGGAGACTCCGACCCAAGAGCTGCTAGAGCTGCTGGGTAGCTGGTCACCCGTGGTTCGCAGGAATGCAGCCATGGCACTCGGAGAAAAGGATGACGACGTGGTGACAGAGCTGATCACCATGCTCGACAGTAACAATCGCTATGCTCGTTACGGAGCATGCGTGGCGCTTCAATTTGCCGGACGCAATTCCACGAAGGCTGTGGACGCCTTGATTGAGAAGGGCTTCAACTCGCCGGACCCGCAATTCCAATTCTTTGCCGCCAGTGCCTTTTCCCTGCCCAGAAGTTGGGTGACCCTGGAAAACGGAAAGAAGGGTTGGGAATACCCCAAGTGGGGCTTGGGTAAGGCAGCGGCGAAGGGGGCCAATCCATTGCTCGAGTTGTCCCTGCGCAAGGATCCTAAAGACCCTCGGCGCAAGCTGCAGTTCGTCATCTCCAACTGGTTGTTCTATGGCGGCGGCTCGGCCAAGCACCAGGGCCTGCTCTCCGAGAATGGTGCGGGGGATTTGAAATCTGTGGATCGCGAGCTCCTGCTTAAAGCCACCCGCTCCATGCTTTCCAATCAGAACAAGATGGCGCGCAGCGCGGCCTCATACAACGTCTTTCCCACGCTCACCAAGGAGGAATTGGCCATGATGCGCGAAGATGTGGTGGAGGCCGTCCGCCACCGCGCGCCCAGCCGTGTGGGAGGCGGCATCGGGGTCCGCGCGGACGGCATCAAGCTGCTCTCTGCAGTGCACGACCCACTCGTGCCCGAGCTCTGCAACAAGTT
>CAZIPY010000241.1:0-33684 GCA_964541125.1 uncultured Luteolibacter sp.
AGGCTTTCGAGGCTGATGTCGTCGCCGTCGATGTGGATCTCGCTGGGTTTGGCCATGCACAAGAAACATAGGGTTCCGTTCGCTGGCTTCAAGGATGACTTCGAAATTTCAGGCCACTATCCTTGTCGGAAGTCCCTACCGATGATTGTCTCAATTCGTGAATCCTCAGGTGGTGCTCGGGTTGCTCAAGCAGGTGTCGCGATCTTTCTATGTGTCGCTGCGTCTGCTGCCTGCGCCCATGAGACAGGGGGCTGGCCTGGCTTACCTCCTGGCTAGGGCAAGTGATACAATTGCCGATAGCTCGAGCGCCGATTTATCGCTTCGGATACGTTCACTCGATGAGTTTGCCTCGCAGGTTGCTGGAGAATCTACTCATCCATCTTGGTCGGGAGATCTTGTGCTGGCGGTTGAGGATCCGGGTGAAAGAGATTTGCTCAACAAGGCACATCGCCTGTTGGAGTGGATGCATGAAATGCCGGCGCGAGAGGTCCGTCTGATCCAAGATGTGTTGAAAGTTATCATCAGCGGTCAGAAGCGCGACCTTGAGTTGTTTGGAAATGCCGATGGTGGTCAGCCGGTCGTGATCGGGGATCGAGCCGCGCTTGATGATTATACCTATCGCGTTGCCGGTTGTGTCGGAGAGTTCTGGACGCGATTAGGCTTTGAGACTTTGGGGAATGCTTTCTCCAATGCGGCGGAGGACTCGCTGGTAGATTTGGCAGTGAATTACGGCAAAGGCCTCCAATTGGTAAACATTCTGCGCGATGTGCCCGGTGATATTGGTGGTGGCCGTTGTTATCTGCCAGTTGCCAACCCCGGGGACCGGGTTAAGCTCTTGCAGGAACACAGCTTCCAGCATGATCGAGCCTTGGGTCATGTCCGCCAGGGCTTGGAATACGCATCCCATCTCAGGGGTAGACGTCTGCGCATGGCCTCGGTCTTGCCTGCGCTTCTAGCGGAAGACACTCTTGATCTATTGCGCGATGCTGAGTGGGAAGCTCTGGAGAGGGGAGTCAAGATCTCCAGACGACAGGTTTACAGCAACTTAGTGCAATCGCTGTTTTTCTGATCAGTCAACCTTGATGGCCTGCATGGCTCTGACGCGCTCAATAAGTGGAGGGTGGGAGTAATCGAGAGCAACGCGAAGTCTGGAAGGGGTTGGGTGCGAGAGATGATCTGCTGTCATTTTGCGTAATGCAGCGGTCAATGAATTGGCTTCTCCAGTGACCTCAACTGCGTAGGCGTCGGCCTCATACTCATGCTTGCGTGACCATGCGTTAAGTGCGATTCCCAAGAGTCGGGTGACCGGCTCAAGAAGAACCATGAAGATGACCAGCCCGACGTGAGGTGAGATGTGGGTAACGCCAAAGGCCTGGAACAGAGTTTCCGCAACTGGGCCCTCTGGATCTATTGCAGCGCCGAGAAGGAAGAAGATGACCGCAGTTTGGAAAATACCGGCGGCCAGCCTTTGCTTGATGTGACCGCGTTTGAAGTGGCCGATCTCATGGGCCAAGACAGAGAGAAGTTCAGATGGAGTGCTTTTCTCGATGAGGGTGTCAAAGAGTGCGATCTTCTTGTGTTTACCCAAACCGGTGAAGAAGGCATTGGCCTTGGTGCTGCGTTTAGAACCGTCCATCACAAAGACCTCATCAAGAGGAAATTCGCACTTCTTGCCAAGGTCTTCGATGGAGTTCTTGAGGGGGCCGGCCTCCATCGGAGTGAACTTATTGAAGAGGGGCATGATGTAGGTGGGCGCCAACCACGTGAGTAATAGTTGAAGGGCGGTCACCACCAGCCAAGCCCATAGCCAAGCATGTTCGACTTCATAAAAGATCCCCAATAGGGCAGTGACCAGTGGCAGGCCAATCAATACAGCCAGCAGGAGGCCCTTCGCGCGGTCGACAATGAAGGTGGTGGGTGTCGCTCGGTTGAAGCCAAACCGTTCCTCGATGACGAAAGTCGAATAAACGGAAAAGGGGAGTTGGACCAAATTCTGGCCGATGAAGATGGCGCTAATGTAAATCAACCCGAAAACAATGTAATGGTCACTATAGCTGCGTGCGACGAAGTCGAGCCATTCGAAGCCTCCTACCAACCAGAATGCAAACAGCACCATGAGGGTGACGATTGACTGAATGATATCGAAGCGAGCGTTGATGCGCTGATAATCCCTCGCTCGGTCGAGTTTTTCCTCGTCCAGAAGGGATTCAAGCTCTGAGGGGACTTTTGCAGGAAAGGCCTTCAGATTGAGTAACGTTGCAATGAAATCCAGTTTCCACAGCATAAATAGGACAAGTACCAGCACGATGGTCATCACGTTGCCCTCAATCATGGCGGAATCATGCATGAGAGCGATTTGGCGGCAAGCGCATGATTCAACATTGCTTGTATCGGCTGCTGAGGCTATTTTTGGCCGTGTTTCCGTTGATTTGCCGTCGCCTCAGCCGCATTGCCTTGATTGCGGTCGCGCCAGCGGTGTGCCTGATGGCCCAGGAGGTGGAGCCTCTTGCGCCTGGGGACAAGGCCCCAGTGATCAAGCCTCAAGCCATTGGAGATGCCAATGATGGCTCAATTCTAACGCGTAAGGATGCCAGGGCCATTACCCTGAGTATCCCGGCGCCGCGAGGAATGATCATCGGCCGCAATGGTGGAGTGTTCGCTCAGAACCGAGTGGTCTATCGGGTCGCTCTCCAATTCAAGCAATTCCAGACCGCTGATCGTGACTTTGTGCTCAAATGGGGCCGAGAAAGGTTGGTCCAACTGCAGGCCCTTGCAGATGAACTACCGACCATTCGCAACATCGACGATGAGGAATTGTATAATCACTACCGGCACCGTCGTTGGTTGCCGCTGTATGTGACTCGGGAAATCGATGCTGAACAGGCACAGCTGATTCGCGAACGCTTGCCCACAGACGTAGTGTTGACGCCAGTTTACGGTCGTTATTACCCCAATGAAAAGCTGGCAGCCCACGTCATCGGTTACTCGGGAAGCGCTGGGAAATTGCCCAAGGGACCGATCAATTACAACGAGCCTCTGTGGGAGGAGATGGAAGGCCGGTCCGGGCTCGAAAAGCTCTTCAATGAACGGCTGACCGGGGTTCCTGGTCGCAAGCGTCTGATTTTCGATGAGCATGGCAACAAGCTCATCGATTACCAAATTGAACGTCCAAAGCCGGGTGGGACGGTGGTCACCAGCCTCGATCTCAAATGGCAGCAGATTGCCGAGCAAACCCTGTCGGAGGGCTGTGAGCGGGGCGCCTTTGTGGTGATTGACTGCATCACCGGTGAAGTTCTCGTTATGGCCTCTTGGCCATCATTTGACCTCAACGCATTCATTCCCAGAATCAGCAACGAGGCATTCCAGGCGCTCAAAGACGATCCGGGTGCACCGCTCTACGGACGCGCCTTCCAGTCGGCCTATCCACCGGCGTCCACCTTCAAGCCCATTGTGGCGATGTCGGCGCTCAACGAAGGTTTGATCACAGCTGAGACCTTGGTCGACTGCCCCGTGACGGTGTTGGTCGGCGATGTCGATTTCAACAACTGGTATAAGGAACCTGAAGGTGAAATCAACGTGATGCGAGCCATCGCACGTTCCTGCAACACCTGGTTCTACCAAGTGGCCATTGCTCTGAGACCTGAGCCCTTCGTGGACTTGGCCCGCAAACTAGGCTTTGGAGAGAAGACTGGCCTTCCCTTGATTGGGGAAACACCGGGCATCCTTCCTGACAACGAATGGATGATGAAGCATGAGAGACGTCCGATTCTCGATGGAGACACCGCCAACCTCTCGATTGGCCAAGGCAGTCTGCTTTCCTCGCCCCTTCAAGTGGCTCAGATGATGGCGGGCATCGGAAATGGACGCGTCTTGCCCAAACTGAAGTTGATTAATCAACTGCAGGACAAGCGTGGCCGAGTGGAAGAAGCTGCCGTGCCAGAACCTCGTGAGCAGCTTGGTCTTTCGGCATACTCTGTGGCGGTGACTCGTCTTGGAATGTCGGATGTGGTTAATCGTGCGGGCGGTACGGGCTTGGGAGCCCAGTTGAGCTATACCACTCTGTGCGGCAAGACCGGGACTGCCCAATGGGGTCCGGAGGACAAGAACCAGCGACTGGCATGGTTTGCTGGTTTCCTGCCAGAGCAGAACCCTCGTTACGCGTTTGCTGTGCTCTATGAAGGGAAGCCTGATGAGCGGGTTTCCGGCGGTCGCAAGGCGGCTCCCATGGTTCGCAAGTTTTTTGAAGCCATCAAAGACGACATCAAGGAGAAGATTGCACCGCCGAAGAAAGCTTCTGTCGTGATTGAGGAGATCGATGAGGGCAAGGTGCGCAAAGCGGTTCCTGTTGAGGGTGCTGAAGTCATTCCCTACGTGCCTCCCGTTTATATTCCTCCCCGTGATCTTCCTCTCGGCCCTCAGCCTCTCGATTTGTTCAGGCCACAGATCGGACTGCCCAAGAAGGCCGTGCCTGTCGATGAAGGTGCGCTCGGTCCACAGGAACCTTGATTCGCCTATCTCAGGACTTAGGCACGTGGGGCTCGAAGGTCATTGCCCGCTCATGCTCACGGTCACGTGCCGCCTTCTGCGCCTCCTTGAAGAAGTGCTCCTGGAGGCGGAATGTCTTTGCTCCCTTCTTGCGTTCAATGCGTGAGGAGCTGCCATTGGCAAGAATGTCGTAAGCTTGGACGTTATCCTTGAAGCATGCCTCCAGAATGCGGACCAGCCGTCGTTTGAGTCTGGCGGTTTCGATGGGGATCATCAATTCCACACGCTTCTCGAGGTTGCGGGTCATCCAGTCTGCTGACGAAATGTAGACCTTGGCATCGCCACCGTGGTGGAAATAGAAGGCGCGGGCGTGTTCCAGATAGCGGTCGATGATGGACACCACCTGAATGTTCTTTGAATAGCGGTTGTCATGAGTCTTGAGGCAACAGATGCCGCGAATGTTGAGTTTGATTTCAACTCCGGCGCGTGAGGCCTTGTAGAGTGCCTCGATGATATCGGCATCTTCGAGCGAATTGACTTTGGCCAGGATTCGCGCGGGAAGTCCCTGCTTGGCTCGTTCTGCCTCGCCTTCGATGAGGTCAATGAGTGTGGGTTTGATCTGGGTGGGGGCGGGTAGGAGGCGTTGGAAGCGCAGCAGTTTGGACCTGCCCGAGACCGCATTGAAGAATAGCGATGCATCGTGCCCGTATTCAGGATTGCAGGTGAGGTAGGAGATGTCGGTGTAGAGGCGTGCGGTCGTTTCGTTGTAGTTGCCGGTGCTGAGGTGCACGTAGCGACGCAGACTGCCCTGTTCTCGGCGGACAATCATCAGGATCTTGGCGTGGGTCTTGAGGTCGCGGACGCCGTAGACGATCTGGGCTCCAGCTCGCAGTAGCTCATCGGCACGGTCCAAATTCCTTGCTTCATCGAAGCGGGCCTTGAGTTCGACAAGCACAGTGACATTCTTGCCGTTTTCCGCGGCTTTGATCAGAGCATCAATGATGCGGGACTGTTTGGCTGTGCGATAAAGGACCTGTTTGATGGCCAATACATCAGAGTCTTCGGCGGCCTCCTCGATGAGTTGGACAACAGGCTCAAAAGATTCGTAGGGGTGATGCAGCAGGATGTCCTGTTCGGCAATCAGATCGAACATCGAGGCGCCTGGAGTGATGGAGGGCGATGGTTGTGAGGGCCATTCCGGGCTCCTCAGGTGGTCAAAGTCATCCAAAAATGCGAGATCCATCAGTGCTGAAAGCCCCAGGGTTCCAGTGGCGGCATAAACATCCCGGTTGGTGGATTTGGTGATATGTCGAATGACCTTCTGCAGGTCGCGGGACGCGTCTTCCTCAATTTCCAGCCTGACGGTGTCTGAGAAACGACGGGCAGCGAGGACGTCCTCCATTTCGCCCGCCAGATTGACTGCTTCACGGTCGTCGACGACGATGTCTGTGTTGAGTGTGACTCGGAAGGTGGTGCTGGCACTCAGGCGCTCCTCCGGAAACAGACTTTCGGCGTGCATGGCGGCCACATCCTCGACGCGAATCATGCAGATGCCCTTGTGTTCGCTCTCTACGGCAATGAAGCGGCTGATGCTGTCCGGGATGGGGATGAGCACATGGCGACTCTTGCGCTTGCTGACATCGCGCAGGCGGCAGGCTAGGATCACCTGCATCGGAGGTATCATTGGGGGTGGCTCGTCATTGAATACTGCGAGGGGAGTCAAAAGGGGCTGAATCTGATTGTCGAAGATTTCCCCCAGACGTCTGGACTGCTCATCATTGAGTTCTTCGGGCTTGAGTAGATGTATGCCTGCCTCGGTCAACTTAGGCAAAAGTTCGCTATTGAGGAGTTCATACTGATCTGCAGACATCTTCAGCACGCGCTCACGAATGGCGGCCAAACACTGAGTGGGGGTATGTCCCGAGTTGGAGGTACGCTTGAGTCCGCGGCGTTTAATGGCGGCAAGCCCGCCCACACGCACCTGGAAGAACTCATCGAGATTAGAGGCGGAGATGGCGAGGAATTTGACTCTCTCAAGAAGTGGCAGCTTCTCATCGAGGGCCTGGTCGAGAACGCGCTGGTTGAATTCGAGCCAGGATAGTTCGCGGTTGATGAAGGGGGCAGGCATGAGAGGATTCCTAATGGTCGGTGTTGATGGTGCCTTGATCGTCCTCGATGACGATGGCCAATCCAAAGATCTGCTCAAACAGGTCGCCCTTGGATTTCATGGCGAGGCGTTCGACTGACGCATCGGCAAGGCCTGGCAGGCGGATATGGAGTCTGCCCTTATCGATGGTGAGTTTGATCTGGGAAACTCGCTGAGCATGGGTGCGTTCGAGGGCATCGGCCACCCTGAGGATGGCCGCCAGTTTACACATCCGAATGCGGCTTTCTGTGTTCAGAGAGGCATAGCGGGCATGTTTGAGAGTCGGGCCCGAGTGGCGGTGATAGCGCGAAATGAGAGCAATCAGGGTGACATCCTCACGATCGAGGCCGAA
The DNA here is from genome assembly GCA_964541125.1 of uncultured Luteolibacter sp. Classification (GTDB taxonomy): domain Bacteria; phylum Verrucomicrobiota; class Verrucomicrobiia; order Verrucomicrobiales; family Akkermansiaceae; genus Luteolibacter. The sequence continues at coordinate 6,984 of CAZIPY010000241.1, forward strand.
AATTTCTGAGTTGAGAATGAGATATTCGGAGTGCTTGTGGTGCGCCTTGGGGCTCACGTAGGTGCCGACTTCGTGGAGAATGGCTGAAACCTGCAGCAAGAGGAGATCATGACTATCGAGTTGATGAAGCTCTTGGAGTTCAGCAAAGAAGAACTCGCAGAGTTTGCGGACGTGATTGCCGTGACTTGGATCTGACTGGTAGCGTTTGGCGAGGATTTTGGCAGAGCGCAGAACTTCGACCGCCAGCTTTCCAGTCAATTCGCGGGAGACGAGTAGATCCAAGAGGAGTCCCTGTTCGTATCCACTGGAGGGAATGTGGAGTCTTTGAAGATTGAAGGTTTCAGCGATCGCCAAATTGATTTCGAGCGCTGGTAGGAGCGCCTCGGCGGTTTGGTAATCGAGGTGAAAGCGTTTTACCAACGCCACATCGCTCAGCTCCGCTGCTTTCTTAGTCAACTCGGAGAGCTTCTTAATCGTGCAAGATGTCCCGGCGTTAATTAATGAAGGACCTATGGACTGTAACTCGTTACCGATGACCACCAATGAGGAGATTTTTTCGTCTGAGTAGTCGTAACGTAGCTGTGAGAGGTTGCTTGAGATGTGCTCTCGAATGACGCGTTGGAGACTTCCACCGCCAGCGTTGGTTGCATCGACGGCCTCGCGAGTACGGTGTGTGCCCAGTCGGTAGCTGGTGTAGCGGGTGATGCTGCCCTTTTTAAAGAGTAGGGCGCGGGTGTTGCCTGGACCGACGTGCACTAGTAGCGTCGAAGCACCGCGCATGGCAGGGATATCCTTCAGGCGGCGACGGGTCTTGAGGTAAATGAGTCGGGTCATTTCACCATCATCAATGGGGCTGACGCGCAAACCGCAAGCGACCCGAATTCGGTTGATGAAGCGCTCGTGATTATTGCCCTCGATGACAATGTTGGTGACAGCGGCACGGGTGATTTTCGCGCTATCGATTCCCAGCTCTCCAATGGCCTGCTGGTATCCGTGGATGATTTCCACGATCGCTTCGGTGGTCTCATGGCTGATCTCGCCCTGACTGAAGATGTCACTGCCGAGTGCAGCGGGCTTCTCCAGGAAATCAATCACCTTGGGACCCTTGCTGAGATTCTCCGCAATCAGCATGGATACGGAACTGGCGCCGATGTGGATGGCAGTCAGGAGCTCAGGCTCTGACGGTTCCGTTGATTTGTTGGTGGCGGATGAGGGCATGTTCTGATCACAAATATGCGGTTGATCGCAGAGATCAATCCAGCTTCTGTGACAAAATCCTAATGAATTATCTGAGGCGAGACCACACTAGTTTGAGGTATCTGGACTCCGGATAATTGGAGAGAGTGGGGTGGTCCGGCCCAGGACCGGTGCGGTCGAAGATCTGGAGCCTGCGCTGGAGCTTGTGGGCGGAGTTGGTGACGATGCGCTCAAAGGCGTCCACGCCGAGTAGGCCCGAGCAGGAGCAGCTGACGTAGAGCCCACCGGGCTCAACCACCTGGAGTGCCAGTTTGTTCAGGTCGGCGTATTTGCCTTGTCCCGTTTCGTCCTCACGGGAATGGATGAATTTTGGTGGGTCGGCGATGACCAAATCCCATTTTCGACCATTCTCGATCATGGTGCGCAGCCAGGTGAAGCTGTCGGCATGGGTGAACTTGATTTTGGCATCATTGAGGTTGGCATTGCGCTTGGCCATTGCGATGGCCTTCTCATCGAGATCGACCGCTGTGACTTCAGAGGCTTCGGAGAGCGCGGCTGAAATCGAAAATCCACCGCTGTAGCAGCAAAGATCGAGCACGCGAAGGCCCTTAGCGAGTTGGCCGAAGCGGCGACGGTTCTCCCGTTGATCGCAGAAGAACCCGGTTTTGTGTCCGGTGCTGAAATCGATTTCGTAGCGAATGCCGTGCTCAGTGATCTTCACCTTGCGGATATCATCTGATTTGACCCCTCCGTCCTTGGGGATTCCCTCAACACGGGCCAGTTGTGGATCGACGCTAACGACCGTACGATTGGTACCGAAGGATTCGTGCAGCAGGGGTAGCCATGTCCCTAATCTCTGCCATGCGGCAAGATTAGTGATCTCGACCGAGAGGATGTCATCGAATTTGTCCGCGACGATGCCTGGCATGAAGTCGGCATCGCCATGGATGGCGCGGTAACTGTTTGTGTTGCGATCGATCTGGTGGATCTTACGCCGAAGATTAGCTGCATTCTGGATGGCCGTTTCAAAGAATTCAGTCTCATCGAGAGTCTCATGACTGTGACTAACGATACGTAAGGGCATTTTTGACTTGGGGTTGTAGAGACCCCAGCCGAAGCGTTCGCCCTCCTTCCCAATCACTTCGACCCAGTCACCGGGTTTGGCGTCTGGGGATGCCTTTCCCATCATCTTTGGCCAGATGGATGGGTGGAAGCTAATGGTTTTGATCTGAACGCTGGGCACGGACAACCATAGGCTGATCAGGCCTTTGAATGTCGATGATCAATTCGTTTGCCTGATGCCCACAAATCGCATCTTCTGGCCTTAGATGAGAGTGCACCGCGTCCTGGCCGAGGCTTCAGCAGAACTGCTGAAGTCGGTGTTTCGTGATCGTAAAGTCTTGGATCATGAGGTGACTAAGACTTTCAAGGATAACCCCAAATGGGGGAAGCGTGATCGCGCATTTGTAGCGGAGACCGTCTATGAAGTGGTGCGTTGGCGGAGGGCGTTGGCTCATGTGGCGGATTCGCCTGAAGTGAGCGCTCTCTGTGCTGCCCAATGGGTCCGCGCAGGGTTTGAGATTCCGGAATGGTGGAAATTCAATGGCACAGCATCGGACAAGATGAAGCTGCGCGAAGAAACTCTCAGTGAAGAGTCGCGAGCAGTGAAGGAATCGATACCCGATTGGCTGGATGAGTGGGGAGTTAAAGAACTCGGAGAAGATGCATGGACGCGGGAGCTTGCAGCTCTCAATCAACGCGCACCCGTGTATCTGCGAGTAAACACACTCAAGAATAGCCCGGAGGAAGCCATTGCCTGGCTAAAGTATCATGACGTGGAGGTGGAACGTGTCGAAGGGGTTGAACTTGGATTAAAGCTGCCCGAGGGAAGAATGCTGCCAAAGCCCCTCCGAGCCGAAGGCAAAGTAGAGATTCAGGATGCCGGTTCCCAATGCATCGCGCCCTTGCTCGATGCTCAGCCGGGCGAACGGATCATCGATGCCTGTTCAGGTGCTGGCGGGAAAGCGCTTCAGCTCGCAGCCACCATGAATAATGAAGGTAAGCTGTATGCGATGGATGTGGAACAGAGCAAACTGTCGGAGCTCAAGAAGCGAGCCAGACAGGCCGGGGCTTCCTGCATCGCCATCAAGCCCATCACCGAAACCACAGCGACCGACTTTGAAGGTGTGGCGGATCGTCTGCTGATCGATTCTCCGTGCTCCGGTCTCGGCACGCTCCGTCGCCAGCCGGATCTGAAGTGGCGTTTGCGAGCGGCCAGCATTGAGCGGGCTCAGGCGATCCAGCGCGAATTACTTGTTGAGTATTCCAGGATGCTCAAGCCAGGAGGCAGACTGGTCTATGCGACATGCTCCATTCTGCCGTCTGAAAATCGTGAGGCGGTTGATGTCCTTCTCGCGGAGGGCGGTTTTCGCTTACTTGAGGAACGCTCCATCACGCCGGCTGTCGACGGTTTCGACGGATTCTATGCCGCGGCGCTCGAAAAAAGTCAGTGAGTCATTGGGTTCTCACCTGAAGCTTCGCCCAGCGCTTCGGCGCCTTCAGGAAGGAACTTCTTGAAGCGGGTTTTATCGATGGCCTTCATGTAGGCTTCTTCAGGGGAAATCATGCCCTCGCGTAGGCGGGTCCAGATGGCCTCATCCATGAACTGCATGCCGTCAGCCTTGCCGCCGGTGATTACGTCATAGAGTTTTTGGGTCTGGCCTTCACGAATGATGGCGGATACGGCAGGAGTGGCGAACATGATCTCGTGGACAGCCGTGCGTCCCGGCTTATCTACGCGTTTGCAAAGTAGTTGTGCAACCACACCACGCAATGACGCTGCGAGCATGGTCCGCACCTGAGATTGCTGGTCGGAAGGGAAGACGTCGATGATCCGGTCAACCGTCTTGCGTGCATTGTTGGTGTGCAAGGTGCCGAACACAAGCAAGCCGGTTTCGGCGGCCGTCAAGGCGAGGGAGATGGTTTCGAGGTCGCGCATCTCACCAACGAGGACGATATCCGAATCTTCACGCAGGGCCGCGCGCAGTCCGTCGGCGAAGGAGGGAGTTTGGATGGGTACCTCACGCTGGGTGATGATGGATTTCTTGCTGGAGTGAACAAACTCGATGGGTTCCTCAACCGTGATGATGTGCCGGTTGAAGTTGTTGTTGATGTAGTCGAGGAGCGCTGCGAGCGTCGTCGATTTGCCTGAACCCGTGGGTCCGGTAACCAGCACCAGACCTGAGCGCATGGTGGCAAATTCCTTCACGGCAGGAGGCGCGCCAAGCGATTCTAGGGAAGCGATTTCTGTCGGGATGAGTCGGAACACGGCTGCGAGACCATTCTGCTGCTTGAGGTAGTTGCAGCGGAAGCGGGACATCTCATCCATTTCGTAGGCGAAATCGAGGTCGCCAGTATCGAGATAAAGTTGAAAGGCCTTAGCGTCGCAGATTTCAGCGAGCATGTCCTTGAAGCTGCTACCATCGAGGATGCCCTCATCAGGGATGGCGCTAACAGTGCCATGAACTCGGATTTTTGGGGGTTGTCCTTCGGAAAGGTGGAGATCAGAGCCCCCATGATCGATGAGGTATTGAAACAAGCGGTCGATTTCGGCCATGACGTTGGGATGAAAGGGTTGCTCTTGATCAGGATTGGAAGAAGGAGGTCATCTGGGCCTTGTCTTCCGCGCGGAAGTAGGCCTCTTCCTGGGTGATGATGCCCTGGGCGTAGAGATTGCGGAGCGACTCATCCATGGTGATCATGCCGACATTCTTACCGGTCTGCATGATGCCTGGGAGCATGAAGGTCTTGCCCTCGCGGATGCAGTTGGCAACCGCGGCGGTATTGACCAATAGTTCGAGAGCAAGAGAGCGGCCAGAGCCATCGGCGTGTGGAACAAGTTGCTGGGAGATGATGCCACGCAGTGACTCTGAGACCATGATGCGGATCTGGTCGCGCTGGTCGGTGGGGAATACATCAAGAACCCGGTCAAGGGTTCGGGGCGCATTGCCAGTGTGAAGAGTGCCAAGAACCAGGTGGCCGGTTTCCGCGGCAGTGAGGGCGAGTTGGATGGTTTCCAAGTCGCGCATCTCACCAACCATAATGACATCGGGATCCTCTCGGAGGGCTCCACGTAGCGCCTTGCCGAAGGATTCAGTATGCATGTGGACCTCGCGTTGGTTGATGTGACAGCCTTGAGATTCGAACACATATTCGATGGGATCCTCAAGAGTGAGGATGTGGTCTTCGCGATCCTTGTTGATGAAGTCGACGATAGCGGCAAGCGTGGTCGATTTGCCCGAGCCCACTGAACCGGTCACCAGCACCAGGCCATTCTGATAACGGGTGAGGGGGATGATATGATCCAGCGGGAGCCCGATGGACTCGATGGTTCGGACTTCGGTGTTGATGATGCGAAACACCATGTCCAGTCCGAGGCGCTGTTTCACCACCGAGGCACGGTAGCGGTATTCTCCGGAGGAATAGGCAAAATCGACGTCGCCTTTCTCTTCGAGGCGCTTCCATTCCTTTTCGGTGAGGAAGGATCTTGCCAATGTCTCAGCTTGTTCGGCCGTCAGGGGCGGATGGTCATCCCAGATCGGCAGCAGTTGCCCAAATCGTCTCCAGGCTGGCGGGTATTGAGTGGCAAGGTGAATGTCCGAACATTCGAATTCTCGGCCGATGCTTAGATATTGGTCAACGTGGTCAAGGACCTGGTGTTCGGACATCTTCTGGGTTTGGGTCGGGTTCTATTTTGAAGGGAGAAGGCTGAGGCTTTGGCTTGCTGCGTTCAGCGATCCACTTACTGCTCAGGCTTTTGACCTGATTGGCAAGCCATACCTTCGCGATCGGACGGGCAGCGGTCAAGGTGAGAGCTAGAGCCTTTTTCTTGAGGCTGAATCCCTTTTTGCGAGGCCGGGGAAGTCGGCCGATAAGAAGGCTCACTGCCAGCCCGGCAGCCATTGAGCCGAAAAGCCAGTATTTGGGGTGTTGACGAAGTGACCCAACGACACGTGTGGGGGCCTCTAGCGTTTTGCGGACTTTTCCAATCTGGACGCCCAGCTGACTGCGCGCTTGGTCGGAAATGCGGATCAGCTCTTGGATTTCCGCTCGTTCTGTAGACTTTCCAGCCATTCGCAGTCTTTCTTAAATTCGGATCGGGTAACAGGGAAGGGGTCGGCTTTCGCGGTGGATGAAGCGGATTTCACCAGGATGATGGCCGCCATCAAATGAAGGGCCGCAAAGGCGAGTGAAATCAGGTGCCATGGCCAACCTGTAGCAATAGAAATGGCAGCAATTGAACCCGCCAGCAAAAGGGCCCAACTGAAGAAGATCAGCATCGCCGCAACGAAAACAGAGGCGATGGCTTGGGCTCGATCACGAAACGCGGATTTCAGTTCGTGACGAATCAGCGCTATCCGCGATGAAATCAGCGCATGAATCGATGATTTGAAGCCGCCTTCAGAAGATGCAGGCGATTGTTGTTCGGATTCAGAATCCATGGGTCGTATGAGGCGCGCGATTGACGCAAGCCCGAATCAGCGGCGCATGATCAAACCCGCGAGGAAGCCGATTCCGAGAGCACCCAAAACGCATTTGGTAGGGTTCTCGCGAATGTAGTCTTCGGCGGTGCCATGGAGTTCTTTGGCGCGGTCACGGGTGCTTTCCCATTGTTCGCTGGCTGCGACTTTGAACTGGTCTGCGCGTTTGCTTGCAGCATCCTTGAAGTCCGAGGCCTTGGATGCTGCGACTTCGCGGAAGCGGTTGGCCTTGGATTCGGCGACTTGGATGATTTCCTTGGCTTTCTCTCCGGCTGCATTGCGCAGCTCAGTGGCGGCTTCGCCGACCGAGGGGGTCGAAGTGAAGCCAGCTTCCGGATCCAGTTGATCTGAAGTGGTGTCGGACATGTTCTTGTAGGGTTGAATTGAGGGATATGGGGTCTAGTAAACAGGTGGTTCCTGACTTACGACCTTGTATACATAACAGTTTGCACCCCAAGCGAGGAGAGCGCAAGGCATGACTTGGGTTTCCTTGACTGCTGATCAGTCCCTTTTGGAGGCCTTCAGGAGCATTTCCTGCACTTTGTCGTTGGGTTTGGTGAAGGCGACTTTTTCCCATGTCGGGTCCTTCAGTGGCCCAGTGCCTCGGAATTGGAATAGCCCGTAAAAGGGTTTTAGGGGGATTGTGAGAAAACCAAAGAAGCCGCGCGTGTTCGTGCGCATGGTGATATCCATCGTTTTCTTATCAAGGTCTACCCAGCCATCGCCAGCGAAGACCAGCGATGTGGTGGTTGTTTTGAAGTCATCCGAAGCGACGATGCCTTCATTAATCACAAAGGTGCAATTTGCCTCCTTGGCTCGTTCTGCGCCTGCACGTTTGTCATTGAACACGACTTGCATGACCTTGCTGAGTGGGCCGAAGAGGGGAACAGAGAACAATTCGGTCTTTTGGAGGTTGAGCGAACCTTTACCAGACATGGTAGAGACATTTCCGGGCAGCATGGCAAAGTCGACTTTGCCGGTGAGCTCTCCACCACACTCCATGTTGAGGCCATAAGTGGAGTTGATGGAGTCCATGGAAATGTTGCTGAGCGCGAGATTGGCACTCATGGCCTTGCCTCGTGGGAAATCCATGTTCGCACGAATTGAACCCATGAAAGCGTTCATTTCCAAATCCCTGAGTGTGGTGCCGGTGTCGGTGATGATTACTGTTCCGCTGGGTTGGGTGATGCTTACGGGGGCATCGAGGAAATCGTATTCGGCCTGATGCTTGCTGTTGAATGCGAGCTCGAGGCGGGTCTGTTTCTTCTCCTTCAGATCAATCAGGCCCTTGCCTGAAATACTGGGTGGGCGATGGAACTTGTATTGTTCCAGATGGTCTGCGGTCTTATTAAGGAAGAGTCGGCAGACGGGTGCAGGCCAGAAATTCCCCTCCAATCCATCAAAGCTGAGGGTGTTGTTGTCCCCGCGAGCATAACGCACGGATTGATAGGTGAGAGTTCCATTCTCAGGACCTTCGAAACGCTTTGCCATCGGGTAATCTGCATAGTCGAAGATGATCGTTCCGTCAGTGAAGTCCATCTGGGCTGAGCTAACGGAGAGTGAGGTCTCCATGGAGGTAAGGCCAACTCCACGATAGCTGACATTGCGCAAAGCAGCTGTGCCAGTATACGCCCAGGATTTGAGATCGGTCCGATTGAAGCCGCCCTCAAGCTTGAGATTCATCTCGCTGTCTTCACGGATAGTGAAATTATCGATGATGTCTTCGGTTGGCGTGCCAAGAAAAAGTGGGCGATACAACTCGGGAAGCAGACTGCTATCCAGATCCATTCGTACCAGATCGCCTTGGATCAATACCTTGCCGGAGACCTTGCCGTCCTCTCGAGCCATAATCAGATCCTTGAAGAACAAGTCTTCGTTGTTCCAAGCAAAGGCGCTTTCAATCTGGTCGAAGCGGATACCACGCAGCATGGCGGATTCACATCGGGCGTGTCCGGTAGCCTGGATTCTCGGGGACTCTCCGGATTTGATTTGGAATTCACCTGAGGCCCGGAGCTGCTGCTTGCCGGCAATGGTCAATTCATTGAGGGCCTTGAGGCCTAGCCAGGACTGAAGGAGTTTCGGAATCTCCAAGGTCGAATCGACATTGAATCGGCCGGATTTACGATCCAGTCCGTAGTCGAATCGAGCATTGAGACGACTCTTGCCGTTGATCGCTTCAAGTGATTGCACGCTGAGCATGGAGCCTTGAAGTTCGGCCTCAGCTTCGATCCGTTCAATGCTGTGCTGATTCTTCTCAACGGCTTTGGCCTGAAATTTGATTTTGGCTCGGGCTTGATCAAGTTTGCTGCGTTTGCCGACGCACTGTATTCGGACTTGGGGAGGGGAGTCGGGGTCAAAACTCCATTGACGGAGTTCGCGCACGATTCTGGCCATGAGATCGCGATGGCCATCCTGATTCGATGGCTTCGCCGGATCAACATCCTGAATGAGATCATCTGTGATCTTGGCATTGAGGACGATGTCGATGCCCTCAATGGTGCCCCGTGCATTGCGAATCTCGATGTGGCGGTTGCCAGGTGGGATGAATTCACCTTCGATGTTCGTGATCTCCAGAACCTCTGAATTTGGGTCATCTGGATTCACTGGTAGCACCAGACGAGCCTTGCTCAGCTTGACCTTGGAAAGTTGCACTTCGCCTTTGGCGAGTTTGGCGTTGTCCAGATCGAGAATCAGACCCTCGAGACGGGAAATGACCTCCTTGCGCTCCGAGTTGGCGAAGACCTTGACCTGTCTAGCGATGACCCCTTCAAGCGGGTGATAACTCAAGCCGCCAATTTCAACGTGAATGCCATGTTGGGCGATTGCTCGTTCCACCGCTTGCCGCCAGGATTTCGGCATGCCGGTGGAATTAGCCCAGATTAGGGTACCCACGCTGCCCAGAATAACAGTCAGCACCAGCAGGAAGATGGCGGTTCTGAGGTGATGGATGATTCTCAGCTTGAGCATGATGGGCTGAATGGAAACTACCTTGATCAGACGCTGAAATCAACTCGGTCATTCAATGATTTTGCCTGATTCTCTGAAGGAAAACCAAGGTCTGGAGCCATTGCTGGCCCGACCGATGATCAGATGATCCACAAACCGCAGTTGCATCAGTTCGGCCGCTGCCTGAACCCTGCGAGTGACCTCATGGTCGGCCCGGGAGGGTGATGGGTCTCCTGAAGGATGGTTATGGATGAGGATGAAGCCGTGCGCGCCCCGAGCCATGACCGGACGTAGGATGTCTCTGGGATGGGCGATGGACTCATTGACGCTGCCTATGGAGATGGTGTGACTGCTCAGATGACGCAGGCGACAATCCACCGCAGCCACCATCACCTTTTCTTGAGGTAGATGCTGCAGCTGAGGCCTGAAATACCGGTCAATGACTTCGGGGGCATCCAGTGTCTCCGCGTGGATGCCCTCTCGTGACACCCGAATGCCCAATTCGAAGGCGGCCACCAAGCGAGTGGCCTTGGCCAATCCGAAGCCGTGCTCCTTGGCCAATTCTGAGGCGTCTATGCCGCCAATTGCAGAGAGTGAGCCATGACGTTGAATCAGGCTTTGACCCAATTCGATGGCGCTTTGCCCTCTCGATCCGGTCCCGATGAAGAGCGCTATCAGTTCTGCATCCGATAGTGATGCAGGTCCTTGTTCGATCAGTTTCTCGCGAGGTTTTTGGTGTAGCGGCAGATCACAAATTCTGGACGGCTGAATTGAGGGATTCTCAAAAAAACTGGACATATGAACAGTTCGACAAAATACCTCGAAAAGGCAATCAAGAAATGGGTGCGAACAGGCTGAAGCTGTTGCATATTCAGCCATGCCCTGGGTGATGTTCTTTGATGGTGATTGCGGCTTTTGTAGCCGATCTATCAGACGTTTGTGTCGCTGGGACAGAAATGGCCATCTGCACTACGCATCTCTGCAGGGAAAATTGGCTGCACAGCATCAGCTTCAATCCTACTTGGAGGGTGATGAAGCGAGTATGGTGCTGCTGAACGAGGAGGATGGAAGTATCCTAACTCAATCCGATGGAGTGCTGCAGATCTTCCGGATCTTGGGTGGAGTGTGGAGATTGCTATTGATCCTTGGCTATCTCCCAAAGCCCTGGCGGGACAGATCCTATCGCTATCTGGCGCGCAATCGGCATCGGCTTGGAGCAAAAAATGCGGAGGTGTGTGAAATGCCAGAAGAGACCTTGGCTTCGCGATTGAGGGATTGAGGGTAAAAATTATTGGACTGAAACACAGGAACGGTCTCATGATTCGCGCCTATCGATTCGACCGGGTGGTTCGATAACTGCTTCAACTCTGGCGAGTCCAAAATAGTCTCACTTATATACGATGCCAAGCAATCGGAAGCCCATCCATCAGCTCTGCCAGTTTGTCGCTCCAATCCTCGCGATGGCACTGTTCCTCAGCTCCTGCGCGACGAACCGGCCTTATGCCAACAAGCCACGCCCGGCAGATCTCCATCTTCCCGATGTCCTGAACGATCCGGCGGAACCGCTAAACCGAGGCATCTGGGCATTCAACCATGGTCTCTTGCAGGGTGTCGTGCATCCCGTTGGTAGGGGATATCGCATGGTGGTTCCATCTCCTGCTCGCACTTCCATCAAGAACTTCGGATACAACCTGGGATATCCCGGCCGTGCTCTCAATCAGGTCCTTCAGGGGCGGGTGGGAGATGCTGGCGATGAATCCGTCCGTTTCGTAACCAATACCACCGCAGGTGTGCTCGGTCTGTTCGATGTGGCGAGCGATTGGAACATTCCCAAGCACAAGGGGAACTTTGCTCAAACTTTCCAGACCTGGGGATGGAACGGGAAGCATTTCATTGTCCTGCCCGTGTTCGGGCCTAGTGATGAAAGCAGTGCGGCCGGTCTCGGAGCCGACCGCTTGTCTGATCCGCTCACCTATTACAGCGATGGCCGCAAGGTCGTCTACGGAGTGACCTTCAACAATATCACGGAGAGCGCTCCGGACATCCTGCGTCTACTGAAGTCCGACCCGGACTCCTATGACACGGCCAAAGCGATCTGGACCTACGCCGCTAAGGAAGCCGCTCCAGACTGGAGTCTCAACGGACCTCGCCACAGCCCTTCACTGGAAACTCTCGCCGTAGCTACGCTCAAGCTTCGTGATCAAGGCTTCACCGACATCATGCGAGAAGCCCGGGTGAAGGTGCCGACCACTGGCAAGAAAATGGCCTTCAACTATTGGATTCAAAAGGAGCCTGCGCCGCTGGTTTACGTGGTGCCGGGGCTCGGCGCTCACCGTCAGACCATGCAGGCACTCTCCATGGTCGAAGGTCTATATGATCGCGGCTATTCCGTGGTGACCTTCTCTGGAAATTTCCATCCCGAGTTCATTGAGAAGGCCTCGAGCGCCAAGGTGCCGGGATATGCAAAGGCTGATCGCAGGGATCTCTGGGCATTCATGGACGCCATCGATGCATGGTTGGAGCGCAAGCATGGCGAAAAGCTCGGCCCTCGAGGAATGCTCGGTTCCTCCATGGGTGGATTCCAGGCTCTCTCCATGGCCGTCGACAAGCGGCATCACAACAAGGTCAAGGGGCCGCAAATCCAGATCGAGCGCTTTGTCGCACTGAATCCGCCGGTGGATCTTCTTTACAGCATGAAGCAACTGGATGCCTACCAGAAGGCTCCCGGCCAATGGCCAACTAGCGTTCGTCAGGAACGCATCAACAATGCGGTTCATAAGGCTGTTGCCATGATGGCCATGCCAAAGGGTGTTGAGTTCAAAGAACCTCCATTCGAAGGCATCGAATCCAAGTATCTGGTTGGACTGGCTTTCCGGTTGACCCTTCGCAATGCCATCTACACCAGCCAGCGCTGTCATAAGCTAGGTAACCTCGATCAGCCGCTTTCCTGGTGGCATCGTCAAGAAGCCTACGACGAAATCCTCGCCTACTCCTTCGACGATTACCTCAACGAGATCATTCTGCCGCACTATGCGCAGGAGGGAGTCAGTGGCGAACAATTCCGCAGGGAAAGTGACCTCAAACGCTTTGCTGCAGGGCTCCGGAACACCCCCAACGCACATGTGATTACCAGCAGCAATGACTTCCTGCTCTCCGGGGCCGACATCGCCTGGCTAAAGAGAACCTTCACCGGTGGACGTCTCAAGCTGTTGAGTCGTGGTGGGCATCTCGGTGGTCTCGCGAATCCGAAGGTTCACGACCTGATTGATTCGAAGTTTTCGGATCTGAAGCAAAAGTGAGTCGAGAAGGGTGCTAAATCAGCCAGAATCGGCTGTTTTCGGGGCAATCCCGCCTTGAAATGCGGTTGCCGCCGTGCATTCTCCCCGTCCGCCCATGGCCGCACCCACTTTCCAAGCCCTTCCGGGATTCCGCGATTTCATTCCTCAGGAATGCGCGGTGCGCAATTACCTGTTTGAAACTTGGCGCGATGTGGCCCGCCGCTGCGGCTATGTCGAATATGAGAGTCCCATTCTCGAGGATACCGCCCTCTACTTGAAGAAATCCGGCGGAGAGCTTTCCTCACAGCTGTTTCGCTTTGAGGATCAGGGTGGTCGTGATGTGACCCTGCGTCCCGAGGTGACCGCCTCACTGGCTCGACTGGTCGCTGAGCATCAGCGCAATTTTCCCAAACCCCTGAAGTGGTTTGAGATCGGTCAATGCTTTCGCTACGAAAAACCCCAGAAGGGCAGGGGGCGTGAATTCCACCAGTTCAACGTCGATATCCTCGGCGAAGCTGGGCCACAGGCCGATGCTGAACTGATTTCCTTGGCCATCGAAACCATGCTGGCGTTCGGTTTCGTCAAGGGTGACTTCGTAGTACGTGTATCGGACCGCAACGCTTGGATCCGCTTTGCTTCAACCAAGGGTGTGCCTGAGGATCAGATGTCCGATTTCCTCAACCTCGTCGACAAGATCGAGCGAGAGAAGCCCGAGGAACTGACTAAGAAGCTCTCAAATTACGGAATCAGCGTCGATGAGGTCCGTGACTTCATCGATTCTCCCGACGGTGCTTCTCCGGATTTCGATCAGATCCTCGTGGATCTTCAGGCCCGCGGCCTCGCCGACTATGTTGAGCTGGATCTCTCCATTGTCCGGGGTCTGGCCTACTACACTGGTGTGGTCTTCGAGGTCTTTGATTCCAGTAAGTCCATGAGAGCTGTCGCTGGCGGTGGGCGTTACGACACTCTGGTTACCACTATATCAGATGGCTCCGTAGACCTTCCGGCCACCGGTTTTGCCATGGGTGACTACGTTATCCGTAACCTTATTGAGGAAACTCCCCATGCCGCCATCCGGATGAAGGCTTGGCTACAGGACAAGGCGTCCGCCTGTGAAGTGTTCGTGGTGGTGGCTGATGAAGAGCATCGCCCCGAGGCGCTCAAACTAATGACCGACCTGCGTCGTGCTGGAGTGTCCGCCGACCTACCTCTCACTCCTGCGAAGGTGGGCAAACAATTCAAGCTGGCTGAGAAATCCGGAGCGAGACTCGCTCTGGTCATCGGCAATGAATTTCCTGAAGTTCAACTCAAGAATCTCTCCAGCCGCAGTGAAGAAAGCCTTCAGGCCGATGCCGCGGTCAAGACTGTTCAGGAACGCCTCTCCCAACCCGATGGTCCCTTGCTGGCCTGATCCCCTTTACCAACATGCGCACCCACCATTGCAACCAACTCCGCGAATCCAACATTGATGAAGTCGTCACCCTGATGGGTTGGGTCAATTCCGCGCGCGACCACGGCGGCGTGATTTTCATCGATCTCCGTGACCGTGAAGGTCTGACCCAATGTGTCTTTCGTCCGGAGGACAATCCCGATGCCGCCAAGCTTTCCCATAATCTTCGCGAAGAAGATGTCGTGAAGGTGATTGGTCGTGTAGCACCCCGTCTGGATGGCACGGTAAACAGCGCTATCGCTACCGGTGAAATCGAAGTCGTCGCCAGTGAACTGGTTATCGTTAACAAGGCGGATGTGCTTCCGTTCCAACTGGATAAGGAGTTGTCCAACGAGGACATTCGCATGAAATATCGTTATCTCGATCTGCGCCGTCCGCGCATGAGAGACAATATGCGGTTGCGCAGCGTGATGACTTCCGCTGCTCGCCGCTTTCTAGACGACAGCGGGTTTTTCGAGGTTGAAACTCCCATCCTTTCCAATCCGACCCCAGAAGGGGCGCGAGACTTCCTAGTGCCCTCGCGACTCAATCCAGGTCGCTTCTACGCATTGCCTCAGGCTCCACAGCAATACAAGCAGATGATGATGGTTGCCGGGGTGGAACAGTATTACCAGATCGCTCGCTGCTTCCGCGATGAGGATCTGCGAGCCGATCGTCAGCCCGAATTCACCCAGATCGATATTGAGGCGAGCTTCGTCGAGCAGGATGACGTCATTCACTGTGTCGAGGGTCTTCTGGCCGCCATGTTCAAGGCCGGTATTGGTGTCGAGATCAAGCCCCGCTTCGAGCGCATGACCTACCAGGATGCAATGGATATCTACGGTTCCGACAAGCCGGATACCCGTTACGATCTAAAGATCACCGATCTCGGGCACATCTTCGAAGGCACCGAGTTCAAGATCTTCCGCAGCATCCTCGATGACGGCGGCAAGGTGCGAGCCATCAATGCCAAAGGCTTCGCTGGCATCACAACTGGCCAGATGAACCGTCTCAATGAGATCGCGGTGATGGCGGGTTTGCCGGTCAAGAACTTGGCCTTCATCAAATTCGAGAACGGTGAATACAAAAGCCCTCTCTGGAAGATCTTCACCGAAGAAGAGAAGGCCGGTGTGATCGAGGCCATGAATCTCGAGGAAGGTGACATCGTCTTCTTCGCTGCAGGCACCCGCGAGAGCGTTTCCACCATCCTTGGTCGCGTGCGCACCGAATGTGCCGATCTCATGGAGATTAACAAAGACAACAAGGATCTCAACTTCCTCTGGATTGTCGACTTTCCGTTGCTCGATAAGGATGAGGAAACCGGTGAATGGCATGCCGTGCACCATCCCTTCACCCGCCCGAATCCTGAGGACGTTGATAAGCTCGAAGCCGGAGACTATGCCAACGTCCGGGCAATGGCCTATGATGTCGTTCTCAACGGTTATGAGCTCGGCGGGGGATCCTTACGGATTCACGAAAAAGAACTTCAGTCCAAGATGTTCGAGGTGCTTGGCGTCGGAGAAGAGGAGCAGCAGCTCAAGTTCGGTCATATTCTGGATGCCTTCCGCTTTGGTGCGCCACCACATGGTGGGCTGGCTCTCGGATTGGACCGCATCATCATGCTGGCCGCGGGAGAGGACAGCATCCGAGAGGTCATCGCCTTTCCAAAAAACAACAAGGGCCAGGACCTCATGGCGCAGAGCCCTTGCGAAATCGGCTTCAAAGAGCTTCGTGAAATCTACGTCCAGTCGACTTGGAAAGATCCGAAGAAGAATAAAGCGGCAGAGGCCGAGTCGGGTGGGGTATCCTGAGTGATCCCTGAAACCACCTGGATGATCGGAGCCGAGTGCCTAATTTTAGGCAAAAAAGCGGCCCGATCGATAATCCCCGGGAAAAACCCAAAAACCCAAAGGGACGTTCAATCGGGCCGCCTGTGTCTTGCGACGCGCGGAAAGAAGCACCGGTCTGGTGTTGTGTCAAAACCAAATCGGTTCTTCCCACGCTTTTTATACGCCGCCCTTCGCTATATATTTCGACAATCTGAAAAATGTCTCAGAAATCCGTATTTTTGTCCTAGCGCGCTGCCGCTGGAGGATTACATTCAAGCAGTGCTCCGATGGGCACACCCCCCCCCCAGAATTGCTGCATTTCCCATGAATTTGACTCTCAAGGTATGGCGTCAGGACGGGCCCAACACCCAGGGCCGCATCGAAACCCACGATGCAAAGGATATTCCCGAGGAAGCCTCCTTCCTCGAAATGCTCGACATCGTCAATGAGCGGATTGTGGGCGATGGCGGGGAACCCATCCATTTTGACCACGATTGCCGCGAGGGGATCTGCGGGACCTGTTCGCTGACCATCAACGGCGTGCCCCACGGCAAGGATCGCGGAATCACGACCTGCCAGCTTCACATGCGGAAATTCTCTGATGGCGACACCATCTGGATCGAGCCTTTCCGCGCCAATCCATTTCCCGTCATCCGCGACCTGATGGTCGACCGTCAGGCCTTCGATCGGATCATTGCCGCCGGAGGTTACATTGACGTTCGTACCGGGTCCGCTGTGGATGCCAATGCGGTGCCCATTCCCAAACCTGATGCCGATGCATCCTTCGATGCTGCTGCTTGTATTGGATGTGGAGCCTGCGTGGCCTCCTGCAAGAACGCATCTGCCATGCTCTTTGTGTCGGCCAAGGTCTCGCATCTCGGCCATCTTCCTCAGGGCCAACCCGAACGCGACAAGCGTGCGCTCGCGATGGTGCGTCAGATGGACGCCGAGGGATTCGGCAACTGCACCAACCAATACGAGTGCGAGGCTGCCTGTCCGAAGGAAATCAGCGTTGATCACATTGCCCGTCTCAACCGCGATTACGGCAAGGCGGTGATTGCTGAGCAGATGACCTGATCGTCCCAATGGAATAATTTAGCTGATTGCCCACTCCAACCCTCATGAAACGAAGAACATTTGCATGGTTGCTGGGGGGAGTCATGTTGCAGGGCGCCTGCTCTGGCAAAGAAGGAAAACCCGCCATGGAAACTTCTGATGAACAACCCGTGGAACCTGTGGATAAAGTAGTCAAAACTGACGAGGAATGGCGCAAGCAGTTGACGCCTGAGCAGTATCGCATTTTGCGTCAGGCTGGAACTGAACCTGCCTATGGAAAGATCTACAAGGAGTTCAAGGAACAGGGTGAGGGGGCTTACCATTGTGTCGGCTGCGACGCATTGCTCTTTAGTTCCAAGGAGAAGTTCGATTCCGGTTGCGGTTGGCCATCTTTCTATGACCCGGCCAAAGCTCAGAATGTGGTGACCAAAAAGGACACCAGCCACGGCATGGTGCGCGTCGAGGTCTTGTGCGCCAAATGCGACGGCCATCTTGGTCATGTCTTCGAAGGTGAGGGTTTCAAAACCCCGACCGACAAGCGTTACTGCATCAACGGTGTGGGCCTGAAATTCGTTCCCGCCAAGGCTGCCAAGCAAGGCGGCAAAGACGAGAAGGGCAAGTAGGGCCTGGAGCCTTAGGGATTAGCCTGTTGTTTTGGGTATGTGAAGCTTCGGCTGAATAGTTGCCCTGCCTCGTGTTATCTGCTAGAAACATGATCCGTCTATTTCTGGATCATGAGTTCCTACCTATTTAGCTGTGTAAAAGCCACCTATGCGGTGCCTGGCGAATACGCTTCGCTGTTTTCCAGTCATGGAGACATTCTGAGCTGCTCTCAGGGCTGGGAGCCCGGAGCTCTGAATCTGGCACAAGCCTGCGCCATGCGTTTCCGCACGCCCTTGGTTCATACAGAGACCAGCTGCTTGCTGTTGGATGTCGAGCGTGGAGAAGAGCAGTGCTGGAGCCGTTTTACCACTTCTCTATCAGATCACGACAAGGCGCGGCTCATCGAGCGCTACTGGCAATCTTACCGTGCCCAGCTACATCGTAGAATTCGCGGAGATATCGACCGTCATGGACTGGTTTTCCATGTGATGATTCATAGCGATCCTGATCAGCGGGAACATGTGGTGCTCAGCACTCCCAGCAAAGCAGAATTGGCGAAAGACCTGGCGGACAAGTGGATCCAGAGTCTCAGGCGAGACGATCTCAGGTGTCGTCATCAAGCGGCATCTCATGAGACCAATTTGAGCCGTGAACTGGCGCAATCACACAGTCCGAGCCAATATGCCCAGATTCGGCTATCCGTACATCAGGACTTCTTTTTGACTGGAACTCCTTGGCAGTGGGCGACCATCAAAAAACACCTACTGGACACACTGGCGATGTCGTCCCATCAAGTCTCAGCTGCGGCAAATCAGAGAGCTGGGTCAGTCGTCACGACCCAGTAGCTTCTTGGATTCACGAATGCTGAGCTCGCGCTGCTGACGGTAGTCAACGATGTCGGGTTCGGTGAAAACCCGGCGACGTGCGTCGGTTTCCGCATCAGAAGGTCGGTCCATGCGAGTGCCATTGGCCTCATTAGCCCGTCGACCGGGGAGGTGGTTGCCTTTGATGGGAGCAGGAGTTCTCAGGCTGCGGTCCAGTGAAGCCTGTTGATTGTCAAAGTGGTTGCTGCCACCGATGGAACTGCTAGAGCCATTGAGGTGGTGGGTTGGACGCTTGACCTCGTTGCCACCCATCCATGAACCCTTGTTGAGTTTGTTGGTGCTGAAGGACTTCTTGTTCACATCACCACTGAAATATCCGGAGCCGCCACGGCCTTCATACTGGCTTCGTTTGTCCGTTTTGGGAACCCAGTTGCCTTTCTCGTCGACTTGGTAGCCGTAGCTCCGATTCAGGCGATCGGAAAGCCCGCCCATAGCCGTTGGTTCGGGATCCGGAGCGCCGGATCCTCCGCAGGATGCTAGACCGATAATGCAGCCCAACAATACCATGGATTGGAAGGGTTTCATGGGAGGCTTATTGGGCGGCGAGCTCCTGTTCAAGTTGCGGGTCCGGCAGAGCACCTCGCTCTAGAGCCTGACGGTAAAATTCTTGAGCTTGTTCGGTGCGGCCGGTGCCAGAATAGATCAGGGCCAAGTTGTAGTATGGCTCACTCGAAAGGGGGTCAGCATTGATGGCGCCCTTCAAATGAGATTCAGCATCACCATCCTTGCCGAGATGAACACACAGCATGGCGAGTAGCATGTGGGTCTTTGAGTCATTGGGGTCAATCTCAATCGATCGGCGGGCTGCCGTTTCAGCATCGATGATATGATCACCCTTCATCAGCGAGTAACTCAGCATGCGCAGAGCGTAGGCATTGTTGCCGTCCAGTTCGATGACGCGCTGGAAAGAGTCAGCGGCTTCGTCATAGTCGTTCAGTTTGAGGTGGACGACGCCCATCTTGCAAAGGGTCGGAGTGTGGCCAGGATGTTGATCGAGGATCATCTCGTAGAGCTCACGAGTGGGGTGAAGGCGGCCGGAGACAAAGGCTTTCTTCGCAGCTCGGTCGAAAACATCGATGTCGCGCTTCAGATTGGCGGTGGCCTGATCGACCGCACTGCGATCCCGGGCGAAGGGGGAGACAAACTCACCATCGACCTGACGGTCGGCGACCAGCTTCTGCTCCTCAGGAGTTAATGCCAGTTCCTGAGTGTTCATTAACTCTACGGCTTGTGCCAGTCGTTCGTCCTGATCGCCGAGATTTTTAATAGCGTCCATCAGTAGCATGCGGGCCTGGCGGCGTGCCGTCTGCATGCGGAGTTGACGGCGGATGATGTCGCGTAGAAGGGCTACCTCCTGTGGGTCTGCCGAGGCTTCCCCTTCGGCGAGGGCTTTGCCTTCTGCTTTCAGACGTCTTTCCAGATCCTGAATCCGCTCGTCCTGTTTGAGTTTTTCCTGACGCAGGCGGTTGATTTGGGATTTGGCGATGGCTAGGTCACGGAGGGCTTCGGTGATGGCGTCCTTGTCGGCGTCACTGTCACGCTGCATGCGTTCGAGTGCCTCATTAGCCTCCCTGAGCTTCTTTGCCATGCCCATATTCTGTTCAATCAGATCCTGAATCCGGCCCTCCTCACCAAGCTTGAGGAGAGCGGCCATTTGGTCGCGTTCAGCCATTAGCGCGTCTCGCTCATCCCTGAGTTGGGCATAGGCATCCTTGCTTTGAGCCAGTTCTTGCTGAAGTCCTGCGATCTGTTCGTTGGCCTTGGTGAGAGCGACTGACTTGTCATTGAGCAGTTTTTCCAATTGCTCGATCTGGCGGCGTTGACCTGCGACCACTGCATTGGCCGCGTCTCGTTCGGCAGCAATGTCGCGATTCAGGTCTACGGCCTTCTGTCGGGCCAACTGAAGATCCTTCTCAAGACCGGCGATACGCCCCATGGTTTGAGCGTAGCCGTTCTGACTCTGCTGAAGGCTGAGAGCCATGGCCCCGCGTTCCTGCTCAAGCTCTTTGATCCGTAGGTTGAGGGTTTCGACTTCGCTCTCCAAAGGCGCCTTCGCCAGTCGGGCCTTGTAGCGTTGGATGTCGGCTTCTGCAGCAGCAAGCTTTGCCTCAGTGCGCTTCTGTTGCTGGATTTGATCTTCTTTGGATTTCTCCAATTCCCTGATGGCCAGCTTGTTACGTGCATTTTCAAGCTCGAGGTCCATTTGTTTTTTCTCTGCCTCCTCGCCGCTGCTATTGGCGTATTCGCGAAGTTTGGCGATTTCGGCTTCAGTTTCTGATTTCTGGTCCGCTGATTCCTTCTGAAACTTGGCGAGTTCCTTGGCAGCATCAGCCTTGGCCTTAGCAGCAATATTCTGAAGTCGTTTGATTTCTTTTTCTGCCTCCTTGCGCTCCTCTCCCTTGAGTTGCTCCATGCGGGCAATCTCCTTCTGAGCGTGCTCCTCAGCGGAGGCAGCGAGATCCTTGTGTTGCTGAATTTTCTCCTCAGCCTCAGCCTTCATCTCGCCGGTGATCTTTTTGAGGCGTTCGATTTGGGCATTGGCTTGGATTTTGGCCATGGTCGACTCACGCTTCAAACGACGAATCTCCGCGCGGGCTTCAAGAAGTTGCTTGGTCGCGATGCCTTGATCACGGAAGTCGAGCTGAGCCCGCTGTTCACGCAGGGATTGGGCTTCTTTTTGCAGACGTGCCACTTTGATCTGTTCGGCCTTGAGTAGATCAGCGGTGCGTTTGGCCTCATCGCTTTTGTGCTGCTGGATGGCAGCTTGAGCTTTCAGCCGGGTGATCTCGGTTTTGGCGGCGGCAAGTTCCTGACTCGATTTCTGCTGCAATTCCTGCAGCTGGCGAGCTGCGATTCCGGCACCATTCTGCTGATTCTGTCGGAGGCGATTCAGATCCTGTCGCTGCTGCTCAAGCAAGAGTCTCAGGCGATTGGCCTCGGCTTCAGCTTCCTTAAGCCGGCGAGTGGCCACGGGATCGACCTTGAGGATGTTGGGGCGAGGGTCGGCCAGGGGCTCGTCTCCCGCCGGTAAGCGCGCTCCTTCGAGCTCTGCCACGACATTGCGTCTCTCCTTAAGTTGTAGCTCGGCCTTTTGATTCACTGCTGCGAGTGCTTCGCGGGTCTTTTGAGACCGCCGGGTGACCATCTCCACCTTCCACTTCGGGTAATATTTGCCGACTGTGGAGAACATCTCGTCCGCCTTACGGTATTTCTCCGCAGCTCCAATGTAATCGCCGTTTGCCTCGAGTTTCTCAGCGGCCCGACTGGTCATGTAACCTTGGAAATAGAGGTCGGAGGGGTCGAACTGAGCCGGTGCTATCGGCGCTTTTCCAGGAGGAGCTTGGGCATGAACCGGCAAAAGGAGGGCCAGAAGCAGAGCTCCGAGGACTCGCTTGAGATGGGTTTTGCTGCGCTCGCAGGGGTTCATGGGCCGTGAAAACTATAAAAAAGACCACCATGGGGCAAGGGGGAACCCATGGTGGTCTGTAATGTAAAAAGGTCTTAAATAGGCCGTAAAACCTTAGATTTGCTTGTTCATTTTGGTCCAAGCGCCATTCTTTTTGCTGCTTTTCACGCAGGATTCGATGAAGGCGATGCCTTCACGGCCATCCTCAACGTTGGCGTATTGGCTGCCGTCACTGCTGAATTTCTTGCCTTTCTTCCACTTGCGGACATCGGCTTCGAAGTTGCGGTGGAGACGCGCGAAGGCGTCGTGGAAGGCTTCGGGGTGACCGGCCGGGATGGTCGGCTCTTCCAGCAGGGCCTTGGGAGTCTTCTTGGGCAGGAAGCCGTCGCCAGCGGTCACGGCGCCACGCCAGTAAACGCGGTCGGGCTGGTCGGGAAGGTGGATGGTGATCTTTTCAGGGTCCTCCTGTTTCCAGACCAAGGTGCCTTTAGAGCCTGCAATCACAATGCCGAGGTCGTTCTTGTGACCGATGCAGATCTGTGAGGCGCGAACCATGGCTTTGCCGCCATTGTTGAGCTTGCAGTAGATGGTGAAGTGGTCGTCGAGCATGCGGCCTTCGACGAAAGTTTCCATCTGCGCGGAGACTTCAGTGACGTCGAGGCCGGTGACGTAGCGAAGCTGCATCAGAGCGTGGGTGCCGATATCGCCGCCGCAGCCGGAACCGCCGGCACGCTTGGGGTCAACACGCCAGGAGGCCTGCTGTTGGCCAGAATCCTCAAGTTTGGAGGCGAGCCAGCCCTGGATGTAATAGCTGTCGACCCAGCGGACATCACCAATCAGGCCACTTTGTACGATGTAGCGGCTGAACCGGCTGGTCCAGTGACCGAGGTAGGTGTGCGCCACGCCAAAGGGAACGCCAAGTTTGCGGGAGGCGCGAACCAGCTGGTTGGCTTCCTTGAGATCGAGGCAGAGTGGTTTCTCACAGAACACCGCGATACCGGCCTTCATGGCCTTCATGGCGGGGTCGAAGTGAACGAAGTTGGGAGTAACGATGAGGATGTAGTCGAGCTTCTCTTCCGGCGGGGCGTCGGCGTTGGCCGCGATCATTTCGTCGTAGGAACCGAAACCTTTGATGGGGTAGGGCCAGTTCTTTGCTTCCTGAAGGGCGATCTTGGGATCGGGGAAGAGGGCGCCTGCAACCACCTTGCGGGTGCCGTCCATGTGGATGGCTTTCTGGTGGGGTTGGACGATGAAGGCTCCTTTACCGCCTCCGACGAGGCCGACGTTGAGAGGTTTGTTGGACATGTTGTATTCTAGGTTATGGGATGGTGGATGGATTGAGGAACTAGATGCAGAGTCATTATTTACCCTGCCATTCGCCGAATTTGCGGAATTTCTCGTAGCGTTGATTAAGAAGATCGCTTTCAGAGAGTTTGGAGAGCTCCGTAAGGTGCTTGGTCACAACCTTGGCGAAGGAGTCAGCAGTCGCCTGATGATCCTGATGGGCGCCACCTGTGGGCTCCTCGATGACGTCGTCGATCAGATCGAGTTTCTTTAGATCGGGAGCCACCAGCTTCATGGCCTCAGCAGCTTCTGGCGCATGCTTCCGGTGCTTCCACAGAATGGCTGCGCAACCCTCGGGGCTGATCACCGAGTAGTAGGCGTTCTCGAGCATGAGCACGCGGTCAGCGACACCAATACCGAGAGCACCTCCGGAGCCTCCCTCGCCAAGAACTACGGCAATAACCGGAACTTTGAGGGTCATCATCTCGCGAAGGTTGTAGGCGATGGCTTCAGCGATGTTGCGTTCTTCGGCACCGATCCCTGGGAAGGCTCCCGGGGTGTCGATCAGTGTGATGATGGGGACGCCGAACTTTTCGGCCATGCGCATCAGTCGGATTGCCTTACGGTATCCCTCAGGGTGGGCGCTTCCAAAGTTGCGTTTGAGGTTTTCCTTGGTATCGCGTCCCTTCTGGTGACCAATGACCATGACCCGTTCACCGTTCAGGGTGGCAAAGCCACCAGGCATGGAGGCGTCATCGCCGATGTGGCGGTCACCATGAAGCTCGCAAAAGTCTTCAAAGGCATTGGAAAGGTAATCGAGCATGAAGGGCCGGTTGGTGTGGCGAGCAATCTGGACCCTCTGCCAGGGTGTCAGGTTGTCGTAGATGCTGGCGCGGGTATCCGCCAGTTTGGCCTCCATTCTGGAGATTTCCTCGCTCATGTCGATGTCCTGCGAGCTGGATTTAGCTCGCAGTTTTTCGATTTCGCGCTCGAGTTCAGCCACCGGCTTTTCAAATTCGAGGAGCTGCATGGGCCGGAGTTTCGGGATTCAAGGGACCAGATGCAAGACAGGAGATGCCCTCAATGGCCGGTATCGATTCAGCGGATTTCAACGCTGTTTCCTCTGCGGGTCAGGAGGGCAAGTTCCTCCATGTGTTGAGGTTCAATGAGTACCCCGTTCGGGATTTCTTCACCTTCCAGCTCATTTTCCGGAATCGGCTTGTCCCAGCCTCGGATTTGCAGGTTCGGGCTGGCCAGTTGGATGACCTTGCTGGCGGCGGTGTAAGCCTCGTTGTGCGAGGGAATGCTGCCGCCGTTGAGCTCAGCAATTTTGGACTTAATGGTCGTTTTGGAGGCTCGAGCTGGAATGCCCTTCATGGAGAGGGCCGGGTATTCCTTGAGGAACCGCTCACCTTCCCAAAGCGAGATCGTATTGCGGCGGGGGTCGATCTTGAGACTGAAGTTTAGAGGCATCACCATGATTTCATGACCAGGCTGGATGCCCTTCAATCTCTGCATGGAGTTGAGATGGATCATCATGTTGACCGTGGTGTCGTATTTGTTGGCAATGGCGAGATAGGAATCGCCGGGCTTCACCTTGTGAATCTGACGACCAAACCCGCTACGGCTGCCCAGCAGCTCATCCATGTTCATATCACCCACAATGCGACGAGCGCTTCTGGCGACTGATGAGTTGGGGAAGATGCTGAAGATCGTGGTCAGCTTTTCATGAGCTTCCTGCATGCGGCCCGCTGCCATCATTTCCATCGCCTTGCGGAAGGCCTGTTCGCCGGGCTCGATATCGGGGAGCTCACGTTGTTCGAGACTCTGAGCAAAGAGGATGGCTTCGCGATGAGGGTCCACGCTGCCGGGCTGGGGGAGAAGTTCGCTGAGCTTACCATCCACTGGTCGGACATGCACATGGTAGGTCAGAGAGGCCGTCATGCCAGCAATGACCAGTACGAACACACCGGCTAGGATATGGACGGCAATAATGACTTTAGTGAAGCTGAACCACTTCATATTAGGCCGCGACGTTTGAAATCGAAGGTGTTGATGTCGTGAGAGCTCATGATCATCTCCAGGGAAAACTTGAGTAGGGAGGCCTCCCAAGCGTCATCCACGCCTTGGATGATGGCGAGGGCCGGGTTACCTGTGCGACGAAGATCTTCCATCACCCTGTCACGAACCAGTTCGAGGGGTTCATGAACGATCTCCTCGCGGACCTGGCCGCGTTTAAACTGAAAGCCGTATTGAAGGAAGGCGAGATTGTGACCGGCTTCCTGATAGCGACGGATCAATTCGTCAAGGCGGGCTCTGGCATCATCGTTGAAACCCTCGAGCTCGATTCCTTGATAAGCTTCCGGTTTGACGATGCGTGGACGCTGGGCCTCCATTTCGCCGCTACGGATGCGAACCTCGCCGACCTTGTCCATCGGTTCAGAGATCATTTGAAACTCGAAGCGGGTGTCGCCGAAGGTGTCAATGCGACGATCAGGCTCATGCAGGACCTGGGTGGTCTCGAGAGCGTATTGGATGTCGTCGGGTGAATGAGCCATGGAGTGACTAGAATCTCGCCCTGAAAGCGCCACTTGTAAAAAAGAAAAGGCGGGCACCCGTGAATGGGAGCCCGCCTAGAAATTTAAATCGCTGAGGGATTAGCCCTTGGCATTGTTGATGTAGGTGATGACGTCACCCACAGACTGGAGCTTTTCGGCTTCCTCGTCGGGAACTTCGACATCGAATTCCTCTTCAAAGGCCATCACGAGCTCGACGGTGTCGAGGGAGTCAGCGCCGAGATCCTCGACGAACTTGGCTGCGGGGTTGACTTGGTCGGCATTGACGCCGAGCTGGTCGACGATGATGTCCTTCACGCGATCTTCGATGCTTTTGTCTGACATGTGTATGAATAGGTTGGTGTTGGCGTTGATGGTGATTAGCGGCTGGCGCGGGCCCTTGGCAACCCCGAAAATGCAACAGTCGGTTAAAATCCAATAATCACTGTTCTGGCTTGCCATCCGCCTCTGAATCGGCGTCCGGGTCTTCGTCCTCGATCAGGCTGGTGTATTCGAGCAGTTCCCCGGAGAAATTTGCACGCAACCGGGCCATCAATTGTTCGGCCGGTTGGTCCTGTTCCTTCTTGAATCCACCAGCTGCGTAGGCTTTGTCGGATTCCAACCAGCGCTTCTTCTTGGCTCCCTTGATATCAGTGTTGTCCCACTTTCCTCCTCGTTGCATGTAAGGAACACT
>CAZIPY010000242.1:0-9854 GCA_964541125.1 uncultured Luteolibacter sp.
ATCATCTTCACCCAGTTGGCCGGGGTGAGGTCGTAATCGCCGGGCTTGGCTTTGTCCCAAGGTGTCTCGTGGGAGAAGTAACGCGACATTTTGCCACCCTTGAGCACCTTGGACACGTGATCGTCCCAACTGCGCCTAACCTTGGGGTAGGCACCGGCCACCTCACAGGTGTAGATCATATTCTTACCGAACTCACCCTTGGGGTACTTGGACTCATAGCTGATGACCTTGTCGGTGTAGGCCTTTACATCTTCCGCAGTACGCACGGGAATGCGACCCAGCCCCACCTTACCATCTGGATAGGTGATAGCATCCTTGTCGTCCTTAAACTCCCCGTAGATGCCATCGCCATCGGCGTCCCAGTTCGTCGGGGAAAGGTAGTAGATGTCCGTAGGAAGATCCTGAATCTTGCCCCACATGTTGACGTGCACGGTGTCGCGATCGGGCACTACGCCCTTGCCGCCGGGAAGACTGTCGCCGCCGAGCACCACCCAGCGCACCTCGTGCTTGTCGATGAACTCGCGCACGCAGAGTCGGATCTTCTCCTGGATGTCTGGACCCTCGTATTTTTTGGCGATGTCCTCGGTGGTCATGCGCGCCACTGGCTTGCCGCCCTTCTTTTTCCAGGCCATGTAGCCGTCCCAGGCGGGCGCCAGCTCCTTGGAAGTAATGAGCAGGACCTTGCCTTTTTCTGGCTCCGACCAAGAAGTCGCAATCAGGAGTAGAGATGTGAGGAAGCAAGAGAGGGTTTTCATGATTCTAGATCTTGTTGGTGTTGTTCCGATTATTGTCCAGGGGACGCTCCCTGAGCGCGATCCCGAACCTGACGCAGCAGACCATTGTAAGCGCTCTTGCCGATCAGGACCGGATTCCACTTTTCCTCGAGCTCACCAAACACATCCTCCTCCATCATGGTCACATTGCATCCCACTTTGTAGGTATCCGGCCCAATGGGGGTCACACTGACCTTTGGCGATACCGCCACTCCATCGGTAAACCAATCGCCATAAACAATCTGCGTGGACTTGCCTCCCCACTTGCGGAAGGTGAAGCCATCCGAGTTCTTACTGATTAACTGAAAGCCATCACCGGTGAAGACGTCGATGACAGCCTGATCCACCGCAGCACGGTTGGTGTTCTTGATCGTGGTCGATGCAAAACTGCCTGAGGTGGGGCCGACACCTGCCGTGGTACCGCAACCGGTCAAGAGGAGAGAAAGAACAGCGCTGATGGCCAGGAGGGAGCGCAGGGAAATGAAAGAGTTCATGATTCGAACCCTATTCAGCGACCAACGGTTCGACAACCTCCCAATTCAGAGATCCGAATGCCATCCAGCATGCTAAACCCAGATTTTGTAAAAGAGACCCTTGTTCTCTTTGAGGGCATCCAGAAAAGCCTGGTGCCAGCATGAGAGGTAGCTGACAAGTTCTTCAGCACTCTGCCAAACCTCATTGGGAGCGTGCAGCGCTGATGAAACTTGGGTCGGGTTGAAACCTTTGACGGCCGGCTCCAGCCCTCTCAGCGAGCTCTCGCTAATGGCCAGATCGAGAGCCAACTCATCCGCAGTTGGGGCATCCATATCCATGATCTTAAAGGACTCGTTGATCCAAGACCACAGGATCACATTGATGATGCGATCTGCTGGCTGATATTTTAACGCGCTCCCCTTGGCGCGATACAGCTCCGAGAGCTCAAAGGTATAGAGATCTGAATTTGCGGTCTCCAGATAGTCGCGGAGTTTGGGCTCGCGCTCGCCTTCAACCACGGCCTGATCACTCAACTCGGCAATCAATACCGATTGATCTTCGACATATAACGAAACGGGATTACTCATCGTGCATTTGATGGTGTTTACTGAGATCTATGGCTTTGTGGGCCCATCCCACACAACGAGTCGGTCGTTCTCGTCAAACTCAACCGACCAAGCCAAAGAGTTTCCTTTGGCATCTTTCGCAAGGTATTCGAAAGTTTCGTGGCCCTCATCCTGAATGGAGTGATTGCAATCACCCAGCAAGGCCTCCATTGCGTTGTAACTCGCGCCTTTCTTGAGGTGCTTTTTAAGAACTAGAAAATCCTCGATCTTCTGTGTCCGTTTCCAGCTCACTGAGGCATTGGTCACCCAAAACCACTCCCGCAGTTCCTTGCGCGGCGGGATATCACGTAGCACCCAACGATCAGTGTGTTCGGGGAACGGGAGAGATACGAAAGTGAAGTTCCCATCGGGTTTTGCCTTATTCAGATAAGCCCTCGCTGCATTGACCGAGTTCTCCTGGCTAATGTATTGGGGCCGGTCACCCAGTCTGTTCAAGCGGTCGCCCGCCGTCTCGGGATCGGTCCAACCCCATTCGCGCACTCCCTCGTAATGGCTGTGGCAGATGAAGCCGCACCAGAGCTTCGCGATCTCATCGTCGTGCAGGCCGATGTAGTTGGCGGCGATGGAGCCGCGTGAGAATCCAGCTATGAAGACCTTAGTCGCATCACCGCCATATGCACTGCACACCTGCTTCACCGTCCGCTTGCAGTAGGCCACGGTGGCGTCGGCATCACCCCACCACTTGGGAGCGTTGGCTTTGGTCTTCAAATCCACGTAGGGCATGGACACCCAAATCGCCCCCTTCCCCGCAGTGATGCCGTAGCCCAGCTTACAGCTCTCCACGGAACCGTCGCCATGACGATGGCGGTTACCGGCATATTCGATAATCACCGGATAGGAGCCACCCAACTTCCAGTCTGTGGGCAGATAAAGTGCGTGGTAGATCTGACTGTCCTTGTTTTCCTCGAAGCGCACCCGCACCCGCTTGCCGGGTTCGGGCTTTCCCTCGACGAGCCCCGGCACCTTCAGGTCGGGTTCAATCGCCTGCCAGTCGATCTTCTCCGCCAGCAGGCAGGAGGAAGTCAACAGAAGCAGGGCCACGGATCGGATCATGGAGACCATTATTCCAAAATTGGCCGAAAATCCAACCCGCTTCTGATTTGCGCCGGGCTAGAAACCTGTCAGGCTGGGAGCATCCCATGGCGCTTCTCGTCACCTACATCCTCATCGCCCTCGGCTTCTCCTTCCTGTGCTCGCTGCTGGAGGCAACTCTACTC
The DNA here is from genome assembly GCA_964541125.1 of uncultured Luteolibacter sp. Lineage (GTDB taxonomy): Bacteria > Verrucomicrobiota > Verrucomicrobiia > Verrucomicrobiales > Akkermansiaceae > Luteolibacter. Next base: position 3,091 of record CAZIPY010000242.1, read on the forward strand.
ACCGTCACGCCATCTGCCATCGAGACCGCCAAGGGTCAGGGCAAACGCTGGGCGACCAAGATGGAGATTCTCAAGCGTGACATCGAGAAGCCCCTGTCAGCCATCCTGACACTCAACACCATTGCCCACACGATGGGCACAGCCGGCGCCAGCACCCAATACGCCAGAGTCACCGGCGATGTAGGTGGCAGCATCTTCGCCGGCGCGCTCACACTCGCGGTTTTGGTCTTCACCGAAATCATCCCCAAAAATTTGGGTGCCCGCTACGCCAGTCTTTTTGCCCGACCCACCGCGTTCCTGCTACCCTGGCTCCAATTGATTCTCACCCCGGTAGTCTGGGGAAGTCAGTGGATCACCAAACTAATCACCTTTGGCAAGGCACATGGCTCCCCCCAACACCGCGAGGAGCTACTGGCGGTGGCCAAACTCGCCCAAAAGTCGGGCGACCTGAATACCGATGAAAGCCGCATTCTCCACAACATGCTGGATCTGGGTAGCGTGTCGGTGGCCGACATCATGACCCCACGTCCGGTGATGTATACCCTGCCACTGGACATGTCACTCGAGCGCTTCGCCCACGAGGTCGAGAAGCGCCCCTTCTCCCGCATTCCCCTCTATGGTGAAGACAGTGATGACATCCGCGGCTTCGTGCTGAAATCCGACGCCCTGATGGCCTGCATCACCAAACCCGACGCCACTTTGGAGTCTGTGCTGCGCCCCATTGATTCGGTGCCCAACATCATGCGCGTGGACAAACTCCTGAAACAGATCCTCAAGGAGAGCTACCACATCATGCTTGTACACGATGAGTTCGGCACCACGGTCGGCCTGGTTACCCTGGAGGATGTCATCGAAACGATGATGGGCGTGGAGATCATCGACGAGCAGGACAAGATCGAAGACATGCAGGAACTCGCTCGCCAGCTGTGGATGAAGCGTGCCAAAAGGATGGGATTGGCTGAAAATCCGCAGGCTGAGGACTCTGAGACAGCAGACGACAAAACCTGATCGGGTTGCCCGGCAACAAGAACGCCAACCGCGAATGGGCATCACCACCCATCCGGAAGAGAAATCCGGCGAGACTGCCAGCGACAGCAAAGACGCTTAGTCTTTGATGCTTCTGAGCGGCTCGGCCGTGCTGGCATCTGCCTTCTCAAGCTTGGCGATCAACTCGTCCAGATACTTCATGTGCGGTGCCAGCATCTTTTGTTCGCGATGCTTCTTCAGGTCGGCTGCGAGTTGTCGCATGCCAGGCAAGGCCGACTTGGCCGCAGGCCCGTAACTTTCGAGAATTTTGAGGTTACCCATAATCCGGCTGTTCTTGTTCCAGCGCTGAATATCCATGAGCTCGATGCAAAGCGGGATGCCCTCCTTGATGCGGTGCTTGGCCAGAAGTTTGAGTCCGGCCAAACGAATACCGTCGGCAAACATGATGCCACTGGGCGCCGGCTTTACCACCGCCTCGTGAATGGCCGGCAACAGCGGCTTGATTTGTTCGTAGCTGAGCTTGTTGTAAACGGACCCAATGCTGCCACGAGCCCGGCCGTCGTCGTTTTTAAGGCCTGCGAGAATGGCCGCAAAGAGCTTCTGTTTATCCACACCCTCCAGCGAATGCCGGCCGAGCATGTTCTTGAATACCATCATGGTGAGGAACCGCTGCTCCATCGCGCGAGGGTCCTCCTTGGTCGGTCCGACCGCAATCATCTCAAGCAGTTTGGGCAGAGCGGTCATGCCAGCCTGCCCCATGGTCCCGAGAGCCTCGGCCGCCTGCACGCGCAGCCACATATCGTCGGCATCAAGTGTTTCGATCAAAGTGGGTATGGCCTCCGCACCCTTGCTCTTGAGCTGAAGCAAGACATCGCAGGCACCAAGATTTTGATAAAGATCATCCGAGCCGAGCATGCGCACCAGCACGTCCACCTTGGCCTCATTGCGCCGGACAAGGGCGGCCGCCGCACGCTTGCGCACAACTGGTGACCAGCTACACAAGGTCTCATAAAGCACCTCCGTATTGAGCTGGTCGTAGGCGCTATTGCGGTCTGCGTTGGTCCACCCCCTGCCCGCATAGACAATGGCTTGAGCCTCCTTGGCGCTAAGCGGGGGAAGCCCTCCCTCCTTGGCTCCGGTCAGCCAGATTTTCTTGAGCGGCAGGGCGTAGGCCAGCAGGTAGGCACCCGATGAGTCCCAGCCACGGGTCTTATCCGGACCCGGCTGCGGCGGCCCTTGATGACGAAACTGTCCATCCCAACCCCGTGCCAGATCGAAATACCAAGCACCGAACTCCTTCATCCAGGCACCAGTGCCGTGAGGCCCAGTGATGTTCACGGCCGGCATCGCCCAGGTCATGTTCCAAAAGTTGCCAGTGTGACCGGTGTCGCGTTCACCCTCATGGGAGATCAATGCCATCTTGGAGAAAAACTTCGCCGGCTTTTCCTCTTCCATCAGATTGAAGAGCACGCCGGCCATGCCGGTTTTACCGTTGCCGTCATGGTTCTGTGTCCAGGGTGCATGGTCACCATAGGGAATCGAACCCTTGCCTTCATAGAAGCGCAACAGCTTGGCACTGCGTTCAATAGCATCCGCGACCTCCTTGTTGTTCAGCCCAGCGCCTTGTGCCATCACCATCGAAATGGTGAGCGGGATGCCGGGGGCGTTCATCATGCCATAGCCGCCGAGGCGGCCATCCTCTTGGGCGAAGCCATGACCCCAAGAACCCACGATGCTCTGTCCCCGAGCGGCCTCGAGGGCAAGGCGTTCGAGGCCCGGCTTGATGGAGTCGTCACCAGTCACCATGTGGTATTCCGCGAGCAGCATGATGACATAGCCATAGTACCAGGTGGCCATACCTTTGGATTGAAAGTTCGAAGCCCACTCCGCCTCTCGTTTGACGAGCGGTAGATACTTCGGGTTGCCACTGGCCAGTAGAGCCAAGGCATTCAAGGAGCGAGGAATGGCGCCAGCCTTGTATGTTGGATCTGCCATCCGTTTGGCAAGCGACTCACAACCGAGCTCGAGAATCTTGGCCGACTTGGGACAATCGTAGGGAGCCGTCGCACTGTAGGCACCGAGCACCTGCAGAGGCACTGTCCTTTCCTGCGTGGTTCCATCACTCCAGACGCTGAGGGCCAGCTTGCCGTCGGCAGCCTCGGCGATGGTGAGCGCCTGACCGAATTCCTTGCGTGCATCCTTGGCGAAGGGCTTGCCCCCAGCGCCGAGAATCACATCCCCCACCTTGATTACCCCGTCCGCAGGCGAACCCGGCCAGACCTTGGTGACCTTGATCTGACGCGCGCCCGTAGTGGTCAGCTTGTTGCTGTAGATCCATCCGCGCAGGCCGGTGGCTCCCAGATTCCAGTCATGAGTGGCCCCAGCGGGAATCTTCGCACCCTTGGTAAAGTCCAGATTGGGAACGGACTTGGGCGGTTTGGCATCTGCCAAAGCAATGGCGAGTAGCAAGACGATGAGGGAATGAAGGGGGCGCGTTTTCATCTTATAAAAGGTAACGCGGATCCTCCCCCAAAGCCTTCACCCCTGAAAGCAAAAAGCAGCTCACAACCCTCCCTCAAAGACACAGGCTCACTCAGTCTCAGGCACCTTAATGCGGGCCGGCACTTCGTTGACCGGGATCCCCGCCTTGGCCAGCGAATCACGGACCTGCAGCAGTCGTTCAATCGACATTCGGCGATCGGCCTCCAACTCAAGCTTGCGATCCGGGTTCTGTTTTTTAAACGCGGAGAGATAGGCATCGAGCAGTCCTTCGGGAACTTCCAACCCATCGAGAGTGATGTTGCCTTCGGCATCCACGGCAATCACCGAGCGGGTATCGCTCACCACATCACTGGGGACCTCTCTCACGGTGGGAAATTCAATGCGAAGGGTGTGGCGCTTTTTCTTGAAGGTAGTGGAGACAATGATGAACACCAACAACACGAAGAGGATGTCGATCATCGGAACGATCGGCACCTCGGCGCGCTTGCGTTGGATGCGGTGGAACTCCATGAACTTATTGAGAGCCCAACTTGGTCTGACAGGCGTTGGCCAACTCGGCGAGCAGAGCTTCGAGCCTTGCAGTGAAGACCTCGATGCGACGAGTGAAATAGCCGTGGGCCACCACGCAGGGCACCGCGATGGCGAGACCGAAGATGGTGGTGTTGAGCGCCTTGGCAATGCCGAGCGCGATCGCCATATAGTCGGCGGAGTCACTCAAACCATCGAAAATGGTCACCAAGCCGGACGCTGTACCGAGCAGACCCAGCAGCGGCGCCACGGTGATGACGATGTCGAGCACGCCAATACCGGCATGGAGGCGGGAGGCCTCTTCCCGGGCAGAAGCTTCGACCGCAAGGATGATGTCAGCCTGGGGTTTGTCGCGATGACGCAAGGCCACTCCGACCAAGCGAGACAGACTACTCCCTCCTTCAGCCACTTCCCTGTCGATGGTGTCGGTCTGATCGAGTTTCACCAACTCCTCATAACGAGACACCTTCATGGCGAGCGAATCAGGAACCACCCGTCCACGCGAGAGGGAGAGAAACTTGAAGAGGATGGCGGCGATTCCAACGAAGGCGGTGATCCCAAGCGGGATCATGAAAACGCCTCCCCGAATCAGGAATTCCCATGAGGTCTTGAAGGAATCGGTAAGGGCGAGCGGACAATGCATGATGGAAGTAAGGGAAAGGAAATCAGGAAGAGTGTGGGAAGGCAGGGCGAAACTCGAACGAGGGTCAAAAGTAAAAGCGGAACACCAACTCGAGGGTGTCGTCCTCATAGGCCTCGGCCAATTCCTTGGGCATCTTGGGAATCTCGGCTTCGCGGATCGAACTCAGGGTGAAGCCCTTCTGCACCTCACCACTTTCCATCTCACCGATGAATCTAACCGACTTCACCCGTCCACTGGGTTCCACAAAAAAGCGCACAGTCAGGAAACCAGGCGTGATAAAATCGCGATGCCGCACACAATTGCGCTGCCACTCCAGCTCCACCGCCTTGCTGATGGCCGCCTGATAGCGACCCATCTCGGTGTCATCAACATTGAGAGCGCTGCGACCAGTTCGTGAAATCGAACCCACCATGGCGGTCTTGCGCTGGTTGCCCTTAAAGGCCTTTTCACGTGGCTTTGAAGAGGGGGTGGGAGGATTCTGCGCAACCCGCTGAGACGGCGGTTCGGTGCTCTCGTCCACGGGCTTGTCGACTGAGCGTTGTGGTGTCTCGGGCGGGCGCTCGGAGTCACCCACTTCCTTGGGCACGTTGACCTCCACCGGATTGGGGCCGTCGAGCAGCTTCTCGCGTGGGGGCGGCAAACTGCTTTCTTCGCTTATCGTTGGATCGGGTTGCTCAAGCTCCACCGGCGGTGAATCCGGATGGTTCTCAATTTCCGCAGGTGGGATCTCTGGAGAGTGTTCCGCCAGAAGTTCTTCGGGCTTCGGATCCGTAGTCGCCTCAAAGGGTGAGGGCTGGGTAATGGGTGATGGCGATGAGGTTCGGGCAGCGATCGCAGGGTCACCGTCCGTCGGAGGAATCAAGTCCCCGTCCTGATACTTGCTCTCGGTGGTTTCGATTTCCTTATCCTTGGGCTCAACCCCCTTCTGTGATGGAAGCGCTTTCGCATTCGGATCGGCCGGACGATCACTGGTTGCCTGGGTGCTGCGCTCACCAATCCGCTCGTTGGTCTTCTCGGTTGACTCGGGCTGATCAGGCGAGGTGCGGGCGAAGGGCTTTTTATGCGTCTCCACTTCAACCGTCTCGACCTCTTCCTCAACGGCTTTGGGAATCGTTTCGATGAAGAGCGTGGAGATGGTGGACGAGTTGGTCTTGGGACGCGGTTTGGTCTCGAAGCTCCACTCCATACTCCCGAGGTAGAAACCGAAACCGCCCAGAAGGAATACGCTGACCAGCAGCGAGAGACCGATCGCAGCCATCCACAAATGGCTGTCGGGATGCTTTTCCATGGGCATGGAGTACGCAGCTTGCAACGCCAACAAGATTGGCGAGTCCTTGCCACAAGGCAATGCACGAAATGGGCATTTACAAAGGTTTTGCCCGCCGGCGAGACCCATTCACCGAGATCTCGCTGGGACCAAAGAGCTAGACACCTATTTAAGACCCGAAAATCAGGCCGAAATCACCAACTTGTGGAAAAAATACCAATTTTCACTAAAATATTCGCCGCGAAACAACCCAAGTCATCCAAAAAACATCGATTTTGATTGTCAATAAGTCTAAAATGCACCAGTTTCTCCGCCCCAACCCACCATTTTCATGATTGCCCCCTCCATTGACGGCGCACAAGCGCTCATCAAAACCCTCGATGAACTCGGCATCGAATACATCTTTGGCTACTCCGGCGGTGCCGCCATCCCCATCTTCGACGCCCTCGAGACCGTCGACAGCAACATTGAGTTCATTCTCGTCCGCCATGAACAGGGTGCCGTGCACATGGCTGACGGCTACGCAAGGGCCACTGGCAAGCCCGCCGCCGTGCTGGTGACCTCCGGCCCCGGTGCCGGAAACACCGTAACCGGCCTCATGACGGCTCAGATGGACTCGGTGCCCATGATCGTGATCTCCGGCCAGACCGTGAGCTGGATGCTCGGCAAGGACGCCTTCCAAGAAGCCGACATCTTCGGCATCACCGTGCCGGTAGTGAAACACAACGACATGGTGAAGGACCCCAACCACCTGCCGCGCATCGCCCGCGAAGCTTACCACACTGCCACCAGCGGCCGTCCCGGCCCGGTGCTCATCGACATCCCCAAGGACGTGTC
>CAZIPY010000243.1:0-22812 GCA_964541125.1 uncultured Luteolibacter sp.
CGAGCTCAATGACGTAGCCTTCGGGCAGTTTGAAGGTCTTCTGTTGTTCTTCTGGCGTGAAGGCCTCGGTCCGTTGGGATCCGGTCTTCTTGGCGACGGCGAAGGGGCTCAGAAGGGCCAGGCAGAGGAGGGTGAAGGGAAGGGTGTGTTTCACGGTGGTGGTGGGTTGGGAAATTAGAGCTCCTTGATGGTGATGTCCTTGAATTCGACTTTGGCGATGCCACCACTGTGCAATTGCAGACCGAAGACGCCCTTGGCTGGGATGTCTTCCTTGCTCTCGGTGTAGTCGGCGGTCTTGTGGCCGTTGATGATGATCTCGTGTTTGCCGCCCTTGCAGCGGATCAGGTAGTCGTTCCAGCCGTCTTCGACGAGGGTCTTGAAGAGCTCGGCGGTGTTGCCCTTGATCAATTTGCCACGGCGATGTTCGTCGTAGATGTCGCCCCAGTAGCCCTTGCCGATGTCGGCTTGGTATCCGGTCATCTTGCCCTTCTCGCTGATGAAGGAGCGGTACTGAATGCCGCTGTTGATGAGGCCGGTCTTGTGATCGCCGCTGATGCGGAATTTGCAGCGGAACTCGAAGTCGCCGTATTCCTTCTCGGTGATGAGGTAGGTGTTGGTCGGTACCTTCTTGCCATCGTTGTCGCCGGTGATCACGCCGTCGACCACCTTCCAGTACTTGGCGTTGGCGTCCTTGGCGGCTTTCCAGCCGGCGAGGGTTTTGCCGTCGAAAAGTTTCACGGGCTCTTGAGCGGAGATATGGCCGGTCGTCAGAGCTAGAAGGGCGCAGAGGGTGAGTGAAGGGAATCGAAGATGGCGCATGATTAACGAGAAGTTGCTTATTGGAACGAAGTCAGGCCAGAAGATCTCGCCCACCAGCGCCTATCGAATATCCACATGGGTGAGAACAATGACTTCGACTCATCCCTCGCATCCAGACGATGCCGGTTTTGCGATTTCCTCTCTTACTTGCAGATATCAGGTAAGGTTTCTCGAGGCGATTGACCTTGATACCTGTCCGATTTGTGCACTAGTTAATGCCAGTGGCCCATTTCTCCATCCAATCGCCCGCCGAGCAGCTTGCCGTTCACTTGCGTGAACAGCTCAATAATGGCGTGTGGACCGGCACTATGCCCGGCACCATCAAGCTGGCCGCCGATCTCGGTTTGGATCGGCGGGTGGTGATTGAGGCGTTGAAGCTATTGGAGCACGAGGGCCTGGTGGCGTCTCAAGGCAATGGGCTCCCGAGAAAGATTGTTGAGGCCAAGGCTTCATCCGGCGGATCGCGACTTAAGATCGAAATGCTGCTCTACGAGTCTGCCGACACAAGGGACTACTACATTACCGACCTTGTGCACCAATTGCAGTCGGCTGGACACCAGACGACCTATGCACCGCGCACGATGACCTCGCTGGGCATGGATCCTGCCCGCATCGCCAAGATGGTGGAGTCCAGTGGTGCCGATGCCTGGATCATTCTCGCCGGCTCGAGCAATGTACTGGAGTGGTTTTCCAAGCAGGACTTTCCCTCTTTCGCGCTCTTCGGTCGCCACACCAAGTTTCCCATCGCCAGCGTCAATGCCGAGCGCATGCCCATGATGACCCAGATCCTTCGGGGTCTGCACCAAATGGGACATCGCCGCATCGTGAAGATTGTTCGTGAGGAACGCCGCAAGCCGGAGCCGGGACGGGTGGAGCGCGCCTTCCTTGCCGAACTCGAGGCCCTTGGCATCCAGACTGGTTCCTACAACCTGCCCGACTGGGAGGATACGGTGGAAGGCCTGCATCAATGCATCGACTCTCTGTTTCAACACACGCCGCCAACGGCACTTTTGATTGGTGAACCCCGGCTCTTCCTCGCCATTCGTCAGCAGTTGGCCGATCAGGGTATCATCGCCCCGCGCGACGTATCGATGATCTGCATGGATCCCAGTACTTCCTTTGATTGGTTCCATCCGGCGGTCTCTCACATCACTTGGGACTCCAAGCCATGGATCCGTCGGGTGGTGAAGTGGGCGGAGAATATCGCCCTCGGCAAAGAAGACACCAAGAAGACGGTGACCAAGGTCAGTTTCGTTGAAGGCTCGACCGTGGGGCCCGCTCCGAAGTGAGTGAGCCATCATAGGGCTGTACGTGCAACGGCCGCTGGGCTTTCGCCCAACGACCGCTGTGTGTCTTCTCTGCTATGAAGAGTTGTTGAGGATCAGTCCTTGAGCTCTTTGTTGATCTCGCGGCTGATTTCGGCGGCTTCCTCGAAGAGCTTCTCGCGCTCCCGGGTGCTGAGGCCACCGGCCTTCTCGCGGTCTTCCATGCGCTTGAGGCTTTCGACTTTACGGGTGAGGCTGGAGGCTTCGCCTTTGGAGAGGCGGCCGGAGCGGACACCGAATTCGATGCGTTCCTCAAAGCGGTGCTGGGTCATGTTCAGGAGCGGAGTGCGCTGGTCGCCCTCTTCGGGGTCTTCGATGGCGGCGTTGATGTCGTCATTGAGGCGATCAAGGCGTCCGCGGAGGGTTTCCTTCTCAGCGGCTGACAATTCACCGTCTGCGTTCATCTCCTTGCCTTGCAGGGTGATGGCGGTGTGCTCTTCCTTGAAGAACTTGCCTTTCTCTTCGCTCAGTGCGCCGTGGCGGAGCAGGACTACGATGCGGCGCAGAGTGCGAGTGTGATATTCGTTGAGGCCGGTGGGACGCTTGTCGATGGCTTCGGGATCTTTCTTCCACTTGTGAGTGTCGACTTTGTCGAGGACTTGTTCTTCACGCATGGCGGCGTTCTTGCCGACGGCTTCCTTGGTGATGCTGGGACGGCCGGGGGCCTTTTTCTTGCGGGGGCCGAGCTGGCCCATGGCGGGTACGGCCAGTGCGGTCAGGATGAGGATGGAGAGGAGTTTCATGGGTCTGTGTGGTTCTGTGTGGTGTTCGATGGATGGAACCCGGCAACCTGAAGTTGGTTGCAGAAGTTTTTCGTTTTTTTGAAAACGCGGCTCAAAATGAGACGTCCTTAAATGGAGAGAATCCTTGTAATTACGGGGCTGACTTGACCTCGGACACCTCCTGATCCACCTTGTTGCAAGACATGCAATTTTCACTTTTTTCCACCCTGAAGGTCATGACTTTGATGGTCATGTCGGCGGTCTTGATTGCCTGTGACCCGACGCTCATGAGTGGCGGGTCCGGCTACATGCAAGGCGTCGGCAAGCCCTCCCACAGGCCCAATGATAACGGGCCCCATCATTCCCGTTCGGCCATTCCCGACGATGTCTCTTTCTGGGATGGCGATGGAGTGGCTGGCTCCGCTTCGATTCGCATCAACCGCAAGGAACAGAAAGCCTTCTTCTACAAGGGCAACACCTTGGTGGGTGTCTCTCGTATCTCGAGTGGCAATGAAGACAATGCAACTCCACCCGGCCGTTACCGCATCACTCAGAAAAGTAAGGACCACAAGTCTTCGCTTTATGGTGCCTTCAAGGACAAGGAAACCGGAATCACCACCAACAAGGATGTCGATACCCGCATCGATAAGCCTGCTCCCAATGAAGAATTTCATGGAGCTCCCATGCCCAACTTCATGCGCTTCAACCAAGGCATCGGGATGCATACCGGCTATTTGCCTGGATATGCCGATTCTCATGGCTGCATCCGCATGCCCCACCACATGTCCGAGAAATTCTTCGAGAACGTGGTGGTCGGCACTCCGGTGATCGTGGAATGAGCGAGCCAGTTTTACTGCCCGATCCCGTTGAGGCGATGGAGGTCATGCCGGCCGAGGTGGCAAAGTGGCATCAGCTGCCGGCTGATGAACGACCTTGCCTGCTCGATTGCCGTGAGCCCGAGGAGATCGATATCTGCCGCATCGAAGGCAGTGTGGTGGTGAGGATGGGCGAGATTCCTGCTGCGGTGGAACGTCTGCAGACCTTGGCCGAAGACCAAGGCATGGTGATCTACTGCCATCACGGCATGCGCTCACTGCATGCCGCATCCTTTCTGCGCGAGCGTGGTATCGAGAAGGTGTTCTCGATGGCTGGCGGCATCGAGCTTTGGGCGCGCCAGATTGATCCGGAGATGGCGCGCTATTAATCAGGGTCTTGGATCAGGATTTGCCTGCCTTGGCCAGTCGGGGAACCTCAATCAAAAGCTCAGAGGCAGCGATGTCACTCGGCGCGACGACCGGTTCATCCAGCGGCAGCTTCTTCGCGCCACCGTAGCGTTGCTTGATCATTCGTGCCACTGCAGGAGCCTCCAAATTGTAGTCCTTGAATGCCCGTTTTTCGCAGAGCTCGATGCCTGCCACCGAGTAGAGTTTCCAAACCAATTCTGAGCAATAGAGCTTCTCGTTTTCCCATCTGAATTTCACGTCATAGGGCTTGCCGATTTGCTCTTTGATCCAATTGCCAACCTTGTCTGCGACGGCTTCAGGATCCATCGGCTTCTTCAATCGAAGGGCCCGGTACTGGTCGATGTCGCGACCCATGAACTCCTCAAGGGGAGTGCCCTTCACCGGATGAACCGCCTCGAAGACCCACCATTTTCCTTTGACCAGGAATACAACGCCACAGTGGGTGTAGGGAGAACCTGTCGCTTCCTTGACCGCTTTAGCCTGATTGCCACTGCCACTGTAGAGCACGATGTCACCATCGCGGTAATCGTAGGTCGGATGCTTGGGTTTCTCTCCTGCTTGAAGGGGAGCGCTGATCAGACTCAGTAATAGACAAGTGCGCAGAATTTTCATTCTGCCACTATAGAGGACAAGGCGATCCGATGCGATCGGATTTTGTTACGAGATGACGGAAGTTAGAGCTTCTTCACTTCCACATTGCGCAGGTAAATGGGCGCGCCGCCGTGCTTGCCTTGGAAGCCGATCTTGCCCTTGCGGGGCAGGGTGGCCAGGGGCTTCTTCAGCCACGGTGGAGCCTCGGTGCCATCCGGGTTCTTCTTGGCGTCTTTGAAGTCCTTGAGGTCCACGTGGTTCACCTTCTGACCGTTGAGCTCCACGGTGATCAGAGAGCCGGAAACTGTGATGGTCATCTGGTTCCACTCGCCGGGCTTTTTCACGGCTTTGGCTGAAGCTCCCTGACGACCAAAGATGGCGGCGCATTGCCAGCTGCGTGGCTTGCTCGACCATTTCTCAGAGAAGTCATCGGCGAGTTGGATTTCCACCGAGTCGGTGACCCACTTTTTGGTGTCGCTGGCGTGGACGAAGACGCCGCTGTTGGTGCCCTCGCCGTTCTTGAACTCGAGCTTCAGCACAAAGCTCTCGTAATCCTCTTGGGTCCAGATGATCTGATCCTTGGTGGCGGTGATGACACCGTCCTTGTCGACGGACCACACGCCTTCATTGAAGGTAGCGTTGGAGAGATCTTTGTTGAAGAGGGGTTTGAATTCCTCGGAGTGAGCCAGGGGTAGGCAGAGTGCGGCAATGAGAAGGAGGCGTTTCATGATGGGATGGATATTACGGGGCGATTGGCGCCACTTGTTCAATCTTTGAATCTGCCGGATTGCGAGCGGTGCACGCATCTGCTAGCACTTGTAGTTCAATGAAGAAACCGATCACCAAGGAGCACTTCTCCTTCATCTGCCCCATGAATTGGGACGACATGGCACCCAGCGAGAACGGCCGCTTTTGTAGCAAATGCTCCAAGGAGGTCTATGATTTGACCGAATGCTCCTTGGATGAATTGCGCGAGCTGCAGCGTAAGCGAGGCAAGGTATGCGGTATGATCAAGGCCACCGGGGCTGCTGCGGTTGCTGCAGCATCCATGGGCAGCGCCGCCTGTCAGAATCCACACACTTCAAGGACTTTGGGTTACATTCCTCCCGCTGAGGTGAGTGAATCGAATGGGCAGAATGGGCAGGAAGCAAAACGTCTCTTGGGCGTACCGCTTCCGCCTCCACCCAAAGGAGAAAATACGCAGAGGGATTAATCTTCACTGCGATCCCACCGAATCCACCACCCACTTGGCGTAGGGCTCGGCCACGTGGGCGGGTTCGAGGGCGATGAACTCAGGCACCTCGTAGGGGTGGAGTTCAGTGAGCTCCCGCTCCAGATCGGAGAGCTGGGTAGTCGAGGTTTTGATGATGGCAAGGACCTCTGATCCCCGTTCTACCTTGGATTTCCAGCGATAGATGGACTCTAGGGCGGGCAGCAAATTCACGCAGGCCGCGTATTGCTTTTCCACCAGCACTGTGCCAATTTGTCGCGCCTCGGCGGCATCGGGGAAGGTGCAAAGCACCACTCTGACCTCGCTCATGGCCCGATTGGAGCCCCGAATCTCTCTCCAAGCAAGCACCCTGTGAAATCCGGATTCCTCGAAAAACTGGTGGAGCGTCTCGACCGCGTCGAGCAGGGAGAGGTGCGCCAAATCGTCAAACGACTGATCCGCGAGAAGGGCTTTCTGGAGAAGGTCTTCGAGGCCCTGCAGGAAGGCGTCATCCTGCTCGATCCTCAAGGCGAGATTGAGTTCGTCAATCAGGCTGCCTGCGGATTCTTCGGCATTGATCCCGAGAGGGCGGTGGGAGCCCCGATTTCCAGCCAGGTCCGCGGGCTCGATCTCGAAAGCCTAATTCGTCCCGGCAAGGTGGTGAATCGTGACCTCGAAGTCTTCTATCCTGAGAACCGCTTCCTCAACTTCTACCTTTCGCCCATCGACGATGAGGAGCATGCCGGTGAGACTCTTGGCTATGTCATGCTGGTGCGTGACCTGACCCGGACCAAGGCTGAGGCCGAACAAACCATTGAGACCGAACGCCTCAACGCGCTGACATTGCTTGCCGCCGGTGTGGCCCATGAAATCGGCAATCCACTCAACTCGCTCGACATTCATCTGCAACTTCTCGATCGCAAGTTGCGCAAACTTGAAGCCGGGGAGCGCAAGCCTCTCGAGGAGCATCTGCAGACGGCACGCGATGAGATCGGCCGGCTCGACTCCATCCTCAAGCAGTTCCTGCATGCGGTTCGTCCATCCACGCCTCAGCGAGAGAGCGGCAATCTGCACACCATCCTTCACGACTCGCTCAAGCTCCTCCAACCGGAATTGGAGTCACGTGGTATCGGGGTTGAACTGAAACTGGCCGATGATCTGCCACTGCTCGAACTCGACTCGGGGCAGTTTCAGCAGGTCTTCTACAACCTCCTGCGTAATGCATATCAGGCACTCAGTGGAGACGAGGGTCGCATCGCGCTCAGCAGTCGCTTCACCGACTATGAAGTGGAGCTTTCCATTGAGGACAATGGCAGTGGCATTTCACCCGAGCACATGGGGGCGATCTTCGAACCTTATCGTACGACCAAAAGCTCGGGTAGCGGTCTTGGCCTGCTCATCGTACGCCGCATCGTACGCGAGCACGGCGGCGAGATTTCCATCGAGAGTGAGGAAGGGGAGGGCACCCGCGTGACCATCCACTTGCCACGCCAGCAGAAGAACGTGCGTTTTCTTGAAGCGCCGGAACCCGTGATTGATCTCGAATGAACGCCACGCTTCTTATCGTCGATGACGAACGTTCAACTCGTGAAGGCCTGCGCAGCGCGCTGGAGGACGAGTTCGACGTCTACACCGCGGCCAGCGTCAAGGAGGCCATGGCTATCCTGAAGTCAGAGCCCATTGAACTGATGCTCACCGACCTTCGCCTGGGAGGTGAGACCGGCATGGATTTGCTGGATCAGGCGATGGAGCTTCCCGAGCCCCCGACCGCGCTGATGATGACTGCCTACGGTTCGGTCGACACGGCCGTCGAGGCGATGCGGCGCGGGGCCTGGCACTTTGTGACCAAACCGCTCAACCTGGACGAGGTGGAGATGCTGTTGAAGCGGGCACTGCGAAGCAAGACACTCGAAACTGAGAACCAGCAGTTGACCCAACAGGTGCGCAAGTCCAACGAGCTAGACAGGCTCATCGGCAGCTCACCCGAGATCCAGCGCGTCGGCGAAATGATCACTCAGGTGGCCCCGACCAAGGCGACCATCCTGATCGAAGGGGAATCGGGAACGGGCAAAGAGGTGGTAGCGGGTCTGCTACACCACCTGTCCGGTCGTCCCGCTTCCAAGTTGGTCACGGTCCATTGTGCCGCGCTCTCAGCCCAATTGCTGGAGAGCGAACTCTTTGGTCATGAGAAGGGTGCCTTCACCGGCGCCACCCAGCGCCGCGTCGGACGCTTCGAACAGGCGGATGGTGGAACGCTCTTCCTCGATGAGATCGGTGAGATCGATGAGGCGACTCAGGTCAAACTGCTGCGTGCCCTTTCCGAGCGCACCATCGAGCGGGTGGGCTCCAACGAGCCGATCAAGGTCGATGTGCGGGTCATCGCTGCGACCAATCAGAACCTCCGCGCCTTGGTGGATGCAGGGCGCTTTCGTGAGGATCTCTTCTTCCGCCTCAATGTAGTCAGCATCGAGATGCCACCGCTGCGCGCCCGCTCCGAGGACATCGTTCTGCTGGCCAATGCCTTCCTCAAGGAGTTTGCCGAAGAGAATGGCCGTCCGCTCAAGCCACTGACCGACGGGGCTTTGCAGCGCCTTGCCACCCACGATTGGCCTGGGAATGTCAGGGAATTGCGCACGGCCATCGAGCATGGGGTGGTGATGAGCAACGACCAGGTCATCGATCTGCATCATTTGCCTCGTTTCCTCAACGATGCGCCCGCTCCGCCGGAGTCTGCCCCGACCCCCGCGAACGCGACCAAAAAGCCCCTTGATGCCACCGACGAATTCAATTTGCATGAGCTCGAAACCCGGGCCATTCGCTCGGCCTTGGCCGCGGCCAAGGGCAATCGAACCCATGCCGCCGATCTGCTCGGAGTCAGCCGTAGAACCCTTCAGCGCAAACTGAAGCTTCTGGGCATCTGAGAGCCTCGACCCTTTCTCTGGAATGAATGAATCCAACAGCCAAATCGACATCGGTATTCTGATCCGGCGCAGCCTGTTCTTCCTGGTTCTGGTGTTGCTGACCCTGGGCAACCTCTTCGTGATGTTCAGAGGTCTCAATTCGCCGCAGGCGATGGACCAGGCCCAGATCGCGCGTGAGATTGCCCGCGGCAACGGAGCCACCACCAAATTCATCCGCCCGGCCGACTATTACCTCGCGGAAAAGCATGCGGAGCAGGCCGTGCCTCTTCATGGCTTCAAGGACAGTTATCACGCGCCCCTCAATCTCTGGGTCAACGCAGCCGTCTTCAAGCTGGTCGGTGCCGACAAGCCCGGCGCCTATCCCATGGGCAAGAACCAGATGGTGTTCCAGCTCGACCGGGTGATCGTGACTGTCTCGACCGTCTTTTTCCTGTTGGCGATCGGCGTGAACTACCTGCTGATTGCGCGCATCTTCGATGCGAAGATCGCTGGGGTCTGCGCCATCCTCATGCTCTTCAGCAACACTTTCTGGCAGTTCTCGCTGAGTGGATTGCCGCAGATGCTGATGCTGTTCCTCTTCTCGTGTGCCACCTACTTCATCTATCGGGCCATCGAGCGAATGCACGCTGAACGCCCGCCTTTAATGCATGCCCTTTTGGCGGGCGTCTTCCTTACACTACTGGCCCTGACTCACTGGGTCACGGTGTGGATTGCATTGGGCTACATGATCTTTGCGGCCATCGCATTCCGCCCTCGGGGTGTGATTGGAGTTTCCGTACTCGCCATGGTGCTGGTGGTCGGCGGCATCTTCATTGCTCGCAACTACCAGATCAGCGGAGAACACTTCGGCTCCGCCTTCATTACTCGCGCCAACGGCTTGGGCAATGGCTCCGAACTGAAGTCGATGCGTCAGCTCAACGCCTACTCGCCTGAATACGACTTCAAGACCCTAACCCAGACTTTGATGCGGGGCGTGCTGTCACAGACCGCCCAGATCATTCCGCTCCTTGCGGGCATCATCGTGGCGCCCATCTTCTTCCTTGCCCTACTTCACCCCTTCAAGAGTCCGAGTATCGGGATGCTGCGATGGGCGATTCTAGCGATGTGGATACCGGCAGCCTTAGGCTTGGTCTTTTTCGGGATCTCGGATGATACAGTGGATTCCAACCAAATCCACCTGCTCTTTGCGCCCCTGATGGCTGCCTACGGCATTGCCTTCGTTTCCATCCTCTGGACCCGCCTCGATTTTGTGATCCAAATCCCGATGGTGCGTAATGCTCATTTGATCGTGATCTGTGGCATCTGCGCGGCACCGCTGGTGCTTGACATGCCGCGCAAGGTGAAGAGAGGTATGGAGTTTCGCGAGAAGGGTGGAGTGCCGAATTGGCCGCCCTATTTTGCGCCCAGGCTTCGCAGCAGCGATGACGGCCTGTGCGCATGGGTCAAGGAGGAGGAAGTGGTCTTCTCCGATCAGCCCTGGGCCGTGGCCTGGTATGCCGACCGGGTAAGCATCTGGTTGCCGCCGACCAAGCAGGAGTTCCTGCGGCTGGAGACCGTCGCCCTGGACCATGAGACTCCTGCCGCCGGCATCCACATTTCCCCCTCCTCGCATGGCGAGCATACGCTGAATGAGACCCTCAATCTCTATCGCGACTTCTCCCCACTGGTGCTCAACGGTGGGGTGTTTCAGTCCACCCGAGATGGCAGTGAGAGTCCCGGCACTGTGATTCACGACAAAGCTGCCAACATCAAGGACATCACCGCGACTTATCCCTACGTCCGAGACCTTATCGGATTTGATATGATCTTATATAGCCGCCGTAAGGAAGCGGTCTCTCAACCCTGAACCACTCCTTCACTCCATGGCCGCACGCAAGAAAACCCCAAAAACCAAAGCCTCTGCCGATTCGGGACCGAGCTTCGAGGAGGCCTTGGAGCAGCTTGAAGAGCTGGTTGAGGCCATGGAGAACGAGCAGTTGCCGCTCGAGCAACTGGTGGCCAATTATGAAAAGGGATCCAAACTGATGGCCCACTGCCAGTCGGTTTTGGAGTCGGCTCGCGAGCGGATAGAGCTGATCACTCTGGGAAATCAGGGTGAATCAGGACTTGAAAATGATGCCGCCAGCGCCGATGTCGGGTCAGGCCCGGAAGATTCCCCTGAGCCTGAAGACGATGACATCCGACTCTTTTGACCCCGATTCAGCCCTGCTCGGCCCGCTGTTGCAGGGTATTGAACACCCGGATGACGTCAAAAAGCTCAGCGATGAGCAGCTCGAGGACCTGGCGGCAGAGGTCCGCAAGACCCTCATCACCTCGCTTTCCCGAACCGGTGGCCATCTAGGCCCCAATCTCGGCGTGGTCGAACTGACCATCGCCCTCCACCGGGTCTTCAGCACCCCCGACGACAAGATTGTCATGGATGTCGCCCACCAGGGTTATGTCCACAAGATGCTCACGGGCCGGGCTTCCAAGATTCAGACCATCCGCACCTACAAGGGCCTCAATGGCTTCCTGCTGCGCAGTGAGTCCGAGCACGATGCCTATGGGGCCGGTCATGCCGGCACCGCCCTTTCGGCGGCTCTCGGGATGGCCGCCGCGCGCGACTTGGATGGTGGTGATGAGCATGTCATCGCAGTGGCGGGAGATGCCGCTTTCACCTGCGGCCCGACCCTCGAAGCTCTCAACAACATAGCCGGAACCACCCGCCGTTTCATTGTTGTGCTCAACGACAACGAATGGTCGATCGACCGCAATGTGGGTGCCATCGCGCGCTACTTCAATGCGCTGCAGACCCACAGTACCTACGCTACCGTTCGCGCCAAGGCCGCTGAATTTGTCGAGAAGGTGGCTGGCAAGGCAGCTCGTGCTCTGGCCCACAAGGTTGAGGAGGGAGCCAAAAACCTGCTCTTCCCCAACGTGCTCTTCGAGAAGTTCGGCATGCGTTATTACGGGCCGATCGATGGTCACGACATTAACCTGCTGGTTGAAACCTTCGAGCACCTCAAGACCCTCGATGAACCGGTGGTCCTGCACATCATTACTGAGAAGGGCCGCGGCTACAAACCTGCCCTCGACAACCCGGGCAAGTTTCACGGCTTGGGTTCCTACCAAATTGACGACGGCTCAACTGGGCCAGCCGAGCATCCCACCTGTTCAGAAGTCTTCGGTCGTGCGGTGACTGATCTTGCGAAGAAGGATCCCAAGGTGGTGGCTATCACTGCCGCCATGCCCGGCGGCACCAAGCTCGACATCTTCAAAAAGGAAGTTCCTGAGCGCTACTATGACGTGGGCATTGCCGAGGAGCACGCCGCGCTCTTTGCCTGCGGCATGGCAACTCGGGGGCAGCGACCATTCCTTGCGATCTACTCGACCTTCATGCAGCGCGCCTACGACATGATCATCCACGACATGGCGCTGCAGGGCTTGCCGGTGCGCCTGTGCATGGATCGTGCGGGTCTTTCGGGTGACGACGGGCCGACTCACCACGGCTTGTTCGACATCGGCTATTTGCGCCACGTACCGGATCTGATCTTCATGCAGCCCAAGGACGAGGAGGAGCTCGTGGATATGCTGCACACCATGGCGGCCTACGACGAAGGCCCTTCGGCCATTCGCTATCCCCGCGGCTCCATCACCGGTGCTAAGCCCAAGGAAGAGCCCGAGCTTTTGACCATCGGCAAGGCCGAGGTGGTTGCGGATGGAGCGGACGTGGCTTTGCTGGGTCTTGGAACGCTCTTCCCGATGGCTGAGGAGGTGAAAGCTCTGCTCGAAGCGAAAGGCCATTCGGTCGCGCTTATCAATCCACGTTTCATTAAGCCACTCGATGGCCAAGTCATCGAAAGCTATGCCAACAAGTGTAAGGTGGTCTGCACCTTTGAAGATCACGTGATCAAGAACGGCTTTGGCGCGGCCGTGATCGAACACCTCCACGACAAAGGCATCCACACGCCCGTCGAGCGCATCGGCTGGCCCGATGAGTTTGTCGAGCATGGCAAGGTCGACATCCTTCGCGGTCTGCACGGAATCACTGCTGAAGCCGCTTTGGAAAAGATTCTGGCTCACCTCAAGTGATGAACATCGTCACCGACTCACTCGAAACCCTCGCCGAAGTCGATGTGCTTGTCATCGGCGCCGGAAGCTCTGGTTGTGCTGCGGCCATCGCTGCGCGTGAATCCGGTGCAGCAAGTGTAATGCTTGTTGAGCGTGCCGGCTTTCCCGGAGGTATTTCCACCCAGGCGCTCGACACTTTCTACGGCTTCTTCACTCCCGGCGATACCCCGCGCAAAGTGGCGGGTGGCATCGGCGACAAGGTGGTCGACACCTTGGATGACGTGGGCGCCATCTTCCTTCGTCCCAACACTTATGGTGCCGGCACTGGCGTGAACTACAATCCCGAGCGCCTCAAGTGGGTATGGGACAAGTTGCTGGCTGAAGCTGGAGTGGAGGTCTTGTTGCACAGCCAGCTCGTCGAGGTTGAAAGCGAGGGCGGTAAACCGAAGTCCATCATTATTTCCGGCAAGCACGGCTTCAGCCGCATTGCGGCCAAGCAGTTCATCGATGCCTCGGGTGACGCCGACTTTTGCCAACTCGCCGGCCTGCCCTTTGAGACGGCTGGAGAGAACAGTCCAGTGCAGACCATGACTACCACCTTCCGCATGGCGAATGTGGATCTGGATCTCTATCAGAAGTCCGGTGGCAAGAAGCTGCTGATGCATAAGATGGCCGAGGCCGTGGATAACGGCAGCCATCCCTTGCCTCGCAAGGCGGGCAGCGTGCATGCCATGAACGTCGAAGGGTGCATCTCCACCGTCGCGGTGCGTGTCGCTGGTTTCTCCGGGCTTCACCCCTCTGACCTGACCAAGGCCGAACAGGAAGGCCGTCGCCAGGCTTTCATTTACGAAGACTTTCTCCGTGACTGCGTGCCGGGCTTTGAGAATTCCAACATTATTGGCCTCTCATCGAGCATTGGTGTACGCGAAAGCCGGCGCGTCGAAGGACTGTATCGCCTGACCCGAGAGGATTGTCTCACTTGTGGCACCTTCGAGGATAAGGTGCTGATCTGTGGCGCGCCCATCGAAGACCACCGCCAATCCAAGGGCGGCGAAGAAGAAACCCATTGGGCCTACGTTCCCGACGGCGGAGTTTATGAAGTGCCCTACCGCACACTGGTCCCGCAGGGAGCCACGAATGCTTGGGTAACGGGCCGCTGTTTCAGTGCCACTCACGATGCTCACGCCTCTTGCCGCTCGATGGCTCAGACCATGGCCATGGGTCATGCCGTGGGCGCTGCTGCGGCACTTGCTCTTAAACACGGTTGCGAAGCGCCTGATATACCCATCGCCGAACTGCAGCAGACTCTGCGTGCTCAAGGAGCCGTTCTCGATATGCCCGATTCCACCGCTGTGCTCGACGCCGATGGGTGGGCGGCCAACCGAGCACAGGAGGTTTCGTCATGATCCGTACCGTGCTCGGAGACATTGAGCCCTCGGCTCTGGGTGTCTGTTACGCTCACGAACACCTCATCATCGATCCCAGTGTGGCGACGATGAGTTATCCCGCTTTCCAGTTGGAGTCGGTGGAGAATGGAGTGAAGGAGCTCAGTGACTTCCACGCCATCGGTGGTCGGGCGATGGTCGATTCCATGCCCTGCGACGCTGGTCGCAACGTGCTCAAGCTGGCCGAGATTTCCGAGAAAAGTGGAGTGCACATCCTTTGTCCTACGGGTGTGCATCTCGCCATCTACTACGACCCCAAGCATTGGGGGAATCGATACAGCGCCGAACAGATGGCCAAGCTCTTCATCGCCGACGTGGAAGAGGGTATCGATGTGCACGACTACGGCGGTCCCATTGTCGAGCGCACCACGCACCGTGCCGGACTGGTGAAGATCGCCACCGGTGGTAAGGGCATCACCGAGCGTGCTGGCCGGATCTTCGAGGCAGCGGCCATCACTCACTGCACCACGGGTGCCCCCATTCTTACCCACTGCGAACAGGGAGAGGAGGCACCGGCCCAAGCGGCGCTGCTTAAGGAGCACGGCGTCGATCTGTCCCACGTGGTGTTGTCCCACACCGATCGCAAGCCCGATCCTGTCTATCACCGCGAGGTGCTCTCCACTGGCGTGTGTGTGGAATACGACAGCTGCTTCCGTTGGAAGACCGACCACAATCCCAGTTTGGATTTGCTTGTTGAGCTCATCGACGAATTTCCCAACCAGATCATGCTCGGCATGGATGCCGCCCGTCCCGCCTATTGGAAGAGCTACGGCGGCGAACCCGGACTCAACTTCCTGCTCACCACCTTCACGGAGATGATGAAGGAGCGGGGCCTCGGCGAGGACCAGTGGCGGCGCATCTTTGTGGACAATCCTGCCAAGGCCTACGACTTCCGCGCCGTTTGATCCAGCTGTGACTTCGGCTGCAAGTGGCAGCCCACCAGATTACGCAGGCGTTGACGCCAGGCCTTCGCGGTTGAGCGATACTCTGGAAAGTATTGGATGCGGATCCAGTGGTTCTCGCGTTTGCGCAGGCGGCGATATTTTTCGATGCTGCTGATGCCACTGCGGTCGAATATGGCAAAGGGCTTGGCGACGTATTGATGGCTAACTTTTCCTTCGAGTAGAGCGCGGAGGTAGAAATCATAATCAGCGGCAATGATGTAACGAGTGTCGTAGTTGCCGAAGCGTTGGAACAGGCTGTGATGGAAGAAGGTTGCCTGATGGTGAACCATGTACTTGATCAGGTACTGGCGGTCAAAGGTCTCGGGTTGCTCCAATAGCTCGCCGCCTGATTCGTTGAGTTCAAGCTGACCGTAGATCAGGTCCGCATCCGGGGCTTCCGCGGCCCATCCCAGAACCTTGTTGCTGGAGAATGCATCGCCACCGTTCATGAAGGCGATGTACTGCCCGTTCGCGCGCTCGATACCTTTATTCATGGCGTCATAGATGCCGTTGTCCTCTTCGGTAATCAGCATGGTGATCTGGTCTTTATAGCGGGCAAGGATCTCGAGGGTGCCGTCCGTTGATGCGCCATCGATCACGATCCATTCATAGTCCGTATGCTCCTGACCAATGATGCTTTCACAGGTCCGCTCGATCGCATCTGCCTCGTTGCGGCAGATGGTGATGATAGAGAACTTGGGAGTTGTGGAGCTTGTTTCGGTCACGTTTTTTGCTGTTGATCCTGTTGGATGGCAGCAATCCGACGCCGATATTGAGAGCGGCGGATGCGATCAAGGAGGTGGAACAGGTGGAACGTGGTGGCTCGCCAGAATGGAGCCCTGTCGGTCCTCGGAATCTGGCTAGGGATTTCGCCATGCCCAATGGGTAGCGGCACCACGCAGGCGGTGCGGATGCCAAGCGACCAGTCGCGATCCAATGCCACATCATAGGGTCGGCACATCGGCAGCAGACCTTCGAGGCAGCGCTTTGCTCCCTCCCGGCTGATCATGTAACCCGCGGTGTTCTTCAGTACCTTGGTGTTGATGGAGAGACGGTGCTCATCGTCGATGTCACAGATGTCCAGATAGTTGCCCTTGCGTGACGAACTCAGGCGCAACAAGTCCCAGTGGTCGGTCGTGGCCATGACCTTGTCGAGGAGTGCGGCGAAGCCGTCAGGCAGTTCGGCATCATCTTCGAGGATCAGGGCATGCGAACTGTCGCCTTTGAGAAAGCGGCGCATCACCTCCATATGACTGAAGTAGCAACCGACTTCTCGTTTGTTGGTCTGTTTTCCGGTACGGATCCTGTATCCTGATGGATTGAAACCCCCGATGGGTTCGGATAATTGGTCCCCAATCACGGCACTGACCCGCTCATAGGCGATGCCCAGTTCCTTCAACCTCGCGTCCATCCGCTGCAGCCGTTCGGCTGCGGTGTCGAGGTTGATCAGGTAGGTTGAGAAACTCATCGGGAAGAGGGTCGGAGATCAGAACAGACCTCGGGTCATGTGCCAGCCTGCGTGCATGAGGGTGTCCACAGGGTGACGCAAGCGCAGTTGTCGGCGGCCCATCAGGCGCTTTTCAGTGCGCTTGCGGCTTGGGTCGTGATGCTCGAGCACGATCCGTTCGATCATGGCCGGAAGGTTGTGTTCCTCCATCACTCGGCGCTTTGCTTCGCGAATGGCATCGACTCGTGAATCGTAAAATTCGGGATCGGCCACCAGCTCGCGGATGGTGTCGAGGGCGGCTTCTCGGTCCATGATGTCGATCTCGACGAAGCTCTCCTCGGGAAAGTAATCAGAGACATTGGTGCAACCCTGATAGATGGGAAGGCAGCCGTTGAGGAAGGGGTCGGCGAGTTTTTCGGTCCAGTGGTGGGGTCCGAAGATATTTTCGATGGCCAGGTGGTAACGGTAAGGAGCCAGCGCCTCGTGCTTGCGCTTGATGGGGCGATGGCCGGTGCCGTAGTAGGTCATCTCGGGAATTTGCTCCGCCAGCCAGTTGCAGAACTCGAAGCGCTGGTGATGCATGGTGTGACGATGCTTTTTGGTCGAGCACAACATGGAAATGCTCTCCGTTTTTTTCGGCATGCCTTGGTCGCGGATGCTCTGGTAGCCCCTGAAGTCGTACCACACATTGCCGGGATGGGAATGGATGTGACCGGGGTGGGGGAGTTCTTCCGGTGTCTGGGAAGTGAGCACGTGGGCAAACTGCTCGGTGAAGTGGCGGCTGTAACGGGTGATGTTCAGTGGTTCGGTGGTCGTCAGTAGGGTGTGCTCGGCTGCGCAATGCAGGACCTCCTGAGGAGAGCTCAGACGACGGTTCACATCGTCCACCACCACCAGCCAATCATAGTCTGAGGCATCACGATTCATGACGAATTCGCATTTGCCGGTGAAGCTTCCGCTCTCCGGAAGCTGCCGCCTCCACGCATCACCGGGTCGGTCACGGTCGATGATCTTGATGCGGAGTGGGGATTTGGACATCTGGGCAGTGCGAATCTTGACTTGTAGGGATTTTGGCTAACGATGACGGTGAAGGCTATCCCCAACTGGACAGGATCGCATGAAAAATCAGCAGCGAACGATCAACGTCATTACCATACTTTGGGGTGATAAGTACCAAGCTCAGGATATCAATCTCCTGCGCTCCATGTTGCGGCGAAACACCCGCCACAAGATTGATTTTCACCTCTTCAGCGACGAGGAATTGCCTGATCTGGATGCCGAAATCATCCGTCACCCGGAACCAAAGATGGATGTCGGGCCACAATTTGACCGCTTTGTCTATCGCAAGGAGGCGGCACTATGTGCCGACGACCTTGGAGGTCTCGAGGGTCAGCGCGTGTTTTTCTTCGATATTGACGTGCTGATCACCGGTAATCTCGACGAGCTCTTTGAATACCCCGAGGGCGAGAATTTCTATATCATCAATGACTGGAACACGAAGGGGGTTCATGTAGGTCAGGCCACCTGTTACTCCTTCGTGGTCGGAACTCTGGGAGATGTGAGGACGGGTTTTGAACGCGACCCACAGGCAATTGTCGATCAATTCTGGACGGCATCCCAAGAGTATCTCTCCAGCATGGTGATCAAAAAATACGGCAAGCTGAATTTTTGGCCTGAAAAATGGTTTAGGTCTTTCCGCTTTCACTGCATGCCTGCGGGGCCATTGCGGCATTTCCTGACGCCCCGCAAACCCGGTCCCGAAACCAAGCTTGTAGCATTTCACGGATATCCTGACCTCCATGATGCCGTGGCCGGCCGTTGGTCCAAACCAGACAGTCCTAAAGTGGCTCGCGGATGGAAGCGAATCTACAAGGCCTGTCGGCCCACTCCTTGGATCAAGGACTACTGGTATTGAGTGAGGCCAATTTGCCCATGAAGAAGATCGTCTACATCGTTAACGGACCCTTTCAGCTCTTCAACTGCTGCGAGGCGATGCACCGCTTTCATTCAGATGATGAGAATGTGTTGGTTTTCATTGATCGTCATGATGAGCGTAACCGCCGCCAAACCATGAATTTGGTGGAGCAGGAAAATTTCGACGCCTTCCACCGCTTTTCCTTCCAAACGAAATTGGAACGCGTGATTTATCCATGGAAATGCCGGGAGCTCTTGAAGGCACTGCGTGGTGCGGACACGATCTACTTGGCATTGTACCGTAATCTGTCCTCACACATCATCAACACCATCAAGCCCGGTCGCGTTGTGATGTTTGATGATGGCAACCGCCTGATTTCCGCAACCAAACGCATCTTCAAAAGAGATCAAGTCGGCAAGTTCAAGTGGCGAGCGATGTCGGGCAGGCTGCTGGGTGCTCGCTTGGACTTGGGCTTTACCCTTCAAGCGGATTACTTCTCGCTTTATGAACTGCCCGATGTGCCAGAGCAGCAATACATCAATAATGACTATCGCTACTACAAGAAGCGCTTGCAGGCACTGCCAACCGACAATCATGTCGATTTCCTTGGCTCCAAGATGATCGGCTACGGCATTGATATGCCGACCTTTGAGTCCCTCATTGCTCAAGTGGTTGCCCATTACAAAGCGAAGGGCCAAAAGCTACGCTACATCACTCACCGCATGGAGCCCATCGAATACATGGAAGGCTTGGCGGCACGTTTGGATTTCGAATTGCTGAACCTGCCCAATATCATCGAAGTCGCTTATTCTCATGCCGACTCCCTGCCGCTTGAGGTGGCGACGCTGCGCACGGCCGCGGTGAGCAATGTGCATGAACTCTTCGGCCTGCCGGTGCGGGTGTTTCAGGTGCCAATCGACTCCATCGATAGCAGCGAACAAGATAGCTTCGCTGGAATCTATCGCAATTTTGCCAGCCAAGGATTTTCGATGGAGAGCTTAAACGTGTGACGAACTGAAGCGGATCCAATCATCAAGGCCTCAGAGATGATGGGCTACTGGATGAGTTGAAGTCCGAGCGAGTCATGCAGGCTCAGGCGTGGTCCATGGGGTCGTAGCCCTGTTCGTCGATGAACTTCTCCCTTTCGTCATGCCACAGTTTGTGGATGTGCTTGTAGCGCACAAACTTGCCTTCGAGTGGTTTGAAGGTGCTGCCGGGTGTCCACCACGGTTTGGCGCCACCCGTATAGTGGATGACCTTGGTGCCGACCTTCAGCGGATCGAGGCCGCGCTTGAAGAGGTTTTTTCGGGCGTTGTAGGTGAACGGTAGGATCTCCGAGTCGTGGTGACGCAGCACTTCGTTAATGATGTCCTGATCCCAGAGCTTTTTCCCTCCCACTAGCCTGCTTGCGGCATTCTCGTTGATCTTGCTGGTGAGCTCCTTGAATAACTCTTCAGACAGGCACTCGCCCTGGATCGCATACACGCCGGTGTTGAAGTAGGCGAGAGAGCGCAGCAGCCAAGGAATGGAGGTGATGTGCTTCTTTCTAGGAAACAGGAATTCGTAATCCATGACGGCGGCGAAATCCTTTTGGGTTTCCAGAAGTCCGCTCATTTCGTTGGTCACGAGCACATCACAGTCGATGAAGATCACCTTTTCCTCCTCGATTTCCTTGAAGGGCAGCAGGCACATGTAGTGGGCATCCTTGCCGAGGAAGGCGGGATCGGTGATCTCATCAAACTGGATGGTGGGATGAAGATCGAGCAGCATCTTCTTCGACTTCTTGCTGAGATCCTCCCGGTGGTAGATCTTGAAGGGCAGCTCCTTCCACTCTGGATTGTGTCGCATTAGCGAGTATAAACACACCAACATGCCGGTCAGGTACTTGTCGTTGCAGACGGAGGTCAGGAGGGGCATGGAGAAGCGGGTTTGGGTGTGGGCGACGGGCTGCCAGAGACTGATGAGCTTCGTCGATTACTGCAAGAGATTAGAGGGCTTCTGCTGCTTCCTGGTTCTCACGCTCTCATTGGCATCCTTGAAGCGATTGTTGATCCAGAAGCCGTCAAAAAGGCTCTCGGCCAGACTGGCCTCACAGGCGGTGGCAGAAGTCTGGGCAAGTGCGGTCCGCTTGCGGTCCGCGCCCTCAAGGTGGGAGGGGACCTCGTGGATCTTGATGCGCCACTTGGTGAAGCCGACGGTTTGGAAGGAGAAGGCGAACCACGGAGCCTTGGCGCGCAAGTGGATTAGGCCGGGCAGGGGTGAGGAGGTGGTTCGCTTGCCGTAATAAGTGATTTCTTCACCGCCCGAGGCACGCTGATCGGAGAGCACGCCTAGGATGCCTCCCTGGCGCACGAACTCGACTGGGGCATAGAACTTGTAGCGACTGCTGAACATGGCTGTGCCCTTGCTCTCGCGCCGGGTCTTGTACCAGTGATCCATGTAGTCGTTATTGAAGCGGCGGTAGACTGCGCCCAGCGCATTGTCGATTCCCTCAGAGGCAAAAATCTCCGGCAGGTGGGCCAGGGCCTCCCAAGGCCCCATGTGGGAGAGGAGCAGCACCGCGCCTCCGCCATCCTCTGTGGCCTTGCGCAGGGCTTCACCATTCTCAAACCCGATGTGCTTCGCCAATTTTTTTGCGCTCATGCCCGACAGGCTGAAACCACAAGTGAAGTTCGCGCCGTTGCGCATGAAGACTTCACGCACGGCCTCATCAATGCTCATGCCTTCGAGGAGGTCATCCCGGCCGGACTGTTTCCCCCATTCGGCGATAATGCGAAGATTGTTGCGCACCGTGCGGCGGCGGCTGGTCAGTAGGAGCCAGAACAACCAACCCAGCGATCTGCCCATCCACCAGGAAAGACTGACCGGTAGCCACATCATCCCAGTGATCATGGCACGACCCGCGATATAGCTCAGCCAATGGGAGAAACTATTGTAATCCTTTCGGTCGTTCATGCCGGCTTATCGGGCAAGAGTTCCTGATAGACTCCTATGGTTGAATGGCACATGGCATCGAGTGTGTATTGAGGTGCCACTGCCGAGGGCTTGTCCGGATGGTCGAGGATGTCGGCAGTGACTTCCCGGAGCTTTTCTGTGTCGCACACCGGCACGGTGCCGCGCGGGTACATGGCGGCGAGTTGCTCGGCGACTCCGCCGTGATCGTAGCCGACCACCGGCACACCCATGGCGATGGCCTCGAGCGAGACCCGGCCGAAGGCCTCGGGCGGGCTGGATAGGGAGAACACCAGATCACTGACTTGCATGATCTGACGCACGTCAGATCGGTGGCCAAGGAAGGTGATGTCGTCCTCAATACCTAGTGAGACCGTCAGCTCGCGCAACTCATCCATGTAGGCGCGCTTTCTGGCGTGGGTCTCACCAGCCAGCAGGCCGTGGACCTCACGGCCTTCCTTGCGCAGGTGGGCAATCAACCGGATGAATTCCTCCTGTCCCTTCCAGCGGGTGATGCGTCCGGGCAGCAATAGTACCTTATTGCTCTCGAGCTGGGGTTGCTCCTGCTTCCAGCGCGTCAGCCATTCATCGTCTGGGGCGTCCTCATCAAAGGCTGCTGGTTGCACCCCGCGGGGAATGACGCGGATAATGGAAGAATCCGTCTTTGGGTAGTTCTTCTCGATGTAGTCGCGGATGCTGGAAGAGACCGCGATCACTCGCTCTCCCTTGGTCATGATGGCCGAGTAGAAGCTCACCGAGTAGGAGCCATGCACCGTGCTCACCAGGCGGGGACGGGTTGCAGGGTCCATGCGTCGCCAGGCTAGCCAGGTAATCCACGCTGGTAGGCGGGATCGGACGTGGATGATGTCGGGCTGTTCCTCCCTGAAGAGCTTTCGCAGCGGGCGAATCAGGCCCAAGGCGGAGAAACCCTTGTGGTGGACCGGCAGGGCGATGTGGCGCGATCCAGCCTTTTCGAGGGCTTCGACCTGACGACCGCCATTGGAAATCACGATGGATTCGTGGCCTTCAGCCACCAGCGCAGCACCAATTTCTAGGGTGCCGCGTTCCACTCCACCGGAGTTCAGTTCGGGAAGGATCTGGATGACTTTCATCGCGAAGGCTGGCCGATGCTGGCAGGGCGTCCTCGGCTTGGCTAGTTCTTATGGTTGAGGGTCTGATGGGGGCAATTCCGGTTTGATTTTCCCGGGTTTCGGGTCCACAAGTGCC
>CAZIPY010000244.1:0-5748 GCA_964541125.1 uncultured Luteolibacter sp.
GAGGAGGCCATGGGCGCCCCCGAGTTCTGGGACGACGCGGAAAAGGCCAAGACGATTTCCTCGAAGGCGGCTGGACTTAAAAAGAAGCTCGAGACCTTCCTCGATCTGGAATCCCGCGCCAACGACGTGGCCGAGGGCATCAACCTCGCCAAGGAATTCGACGATGCCGACATGGCCAAGGAGGCCATTGAAGGCGCCAACCAACTCGAAAAGGACATCCGCTCCTACGAACTTCTGACCCTGCTCAACCAGCCCGACGACGACTCCGCCTGCTTCCTCGCCATCTCCGCGGGCGCCGGCGGCACCGAGGCCTGCGACTGGGCCCAAATGCTCCACCGCATGTACACCCGTTGGGCCGAGAGCAAGGGCTACAGCGTGGAGACCCTCGACTGGCAGGATGGCGATGAAGCGGGCTTGCGCACCGCCACCATCAAGATCACTGGCGACTACGCCTATGGCTTTCTCAAGAACGAGCGCGGCGTGCACCGCCTGGTGCGCATCTCCCCCTACGACTCCAGCGCACGTCGTCACACTTCCTTCGCCTCGGTGGATGCCACCCCCGAGATCAATCGCGAGATCAATATCGTGATCGAAGACAAGGACGTCGAAATCACCACTGCCCGTTCCGGCGGTAAGGGTGGTCAGAACGTCAACAAGGTGGAGACAGCCGTGCTTTTGCGCCACCTTCCCACTGGCATTCTCATCCGCTCCACGGCATCCCGAACCCAAGGCGCCAACCGCGAGCAAGCCTTCCAGATCCTGAAGGCCAAGCTCTATGCATTGGAGGAAGAGAAGCAGAAGGCCGAGGCCGATCGTGCATACGGTGAAAAAGGCGACGTCTCCTGGGGCAACCAGATCCGCTCCTACGTTTTTCAGCCCTACCAGAAGGTCCTCGACCTGCGCACCGGCGAAGAGACCAACAACATTCAAGCCATGATGGACGGCGAAATCGATGCCTTCATCGAAGCCAAGCTGCGCGGCAAAGTCCGCGTGAAGGGTGCCAGCGACGACGACGATGAGTGAGTCTCACGAAATTGTTCCCGACTTGTTGGAGGCCGTTGAGCAACAACTCGCCTCCAAACAAACGGCCTATGTCAGCCAAACCCTCAAGCGCTTGGTGAAAGCCGGCTTGGAAGAAGACGAAGCCAAACACCAGATCGCATTCTGTCTCGGCAAGACCATGGACCGCATGCTCAAGAGTGGCCGCGGCTTCGATGAGCGCCACTATCAGGAGCGACTGGGTGAGTTGCCGTTAGAGACGGCAGAGTGACCCGTGCTAGCAATTACCTGCTAGCGGATATCGATGATCTCAAGGTCGGCCAATGCCGCCCAAGCCTCCCGTGCAGAAGGCGGCAGCTCGATGGGAAAACCCAGATGGACCGGCCAGCGGTTGGTAGCGGTGGTATCGACAGCGAGATACACTGTGTCCATCTGTGGACTCACCCGCAACACCGCCCGCCCCGGGCCTTCGGGAGCGGCCAGCTGAAAATGCCACCCATAGATCAAGGGCCGCTCTTCCTGCCTAGTGAGGTAGAGATCGGAGAGGTGCTCCGGCCGCAACCCGCTCGCCACCGCTTCGTGAAAGTTCGCCAAGACCTCCAGGCCTTCCGGGGTAGCCCCCCTGTTGGCATTGGGACCGTGATACACCTTGCCCAGCGGCCACGAACCCAATGCGATTTTTGCCAGCTCAAGATTCTGCCTGGCCTTCTGGTCGGCTAGTTGGGCCATGCGTTCCTTAGAAGCCACTTGCTGGCGTGCCTGGACGACCAGCCAGCCGAACACCAGGAGCGCGACCACTCCAATGAGAGGACATAGCACAAGGCCCAAGGCATCGCCAAGGTCACGATTGGCTTCTTCGTCGATGCCAGCCAGGTGGGCTGGGCCTCGCTTGAGACGAAACATCCAGCGCAGAGCCGGGAATTTGAGAGCGGCGAACATGTAGAGTGCCACCAACAAGCAGGCGGCCATGAACAAGGGATACGGGTGGGGAGGAATGGTCATGGTATGATTCGTAGTTAAATTCACCTCCGCTTCGCCTTCTCCGCTTCGATCCATCTGCGGTCCGCCGCGGAGAGCATGCGCTCATGCACCTTGGAGCGGGTACCGTCGGGCTCAACCAGGTGGAGGGTGCCGTCGATGTAGCGCGTCAGTTTGGCGAGGAGTTTGCGACCCTGAAGATCACGCCATTCGCGGTAGCCGCGTGATTCGAGACTCTGTCGCCAAACCTTGTTGGCAGCCGCCGATGCCGCCACACCCTGACGCAACCGACCCCAGGTGAGATCTTCCTCCCCCGACTTGTAACCGCGGTAGTGACCGACAACCCGGCCCTGCGGATCGATCATCACCAACGATGGATAGCCGAGCACCTTGTAGTGGTTCTTGAGCTTACGCACATACTTGGCAAACTCCACACGCAAGGTTTGCTCCTGATCGAGACTGAGGTTCTCGTCATCGAACTCCATACTCTCATCGACCCGCGCACGGATCAGATTCTCACTGGCCCAAGTCTGGAACTTGGCCTGAGCAAAGAGCTCCTTCTCCAACTGACGGCAGCGCGGGCTGCGGCGTAGATCGGTGAACCAAATGAGGGTCGGCTTGCCCTCGCGGATGGACTTCTTGCGCGCTACACGGATGTCTCGCTCCCACGGGCCGCGACGCTTGCTTTGGTCAGTGAGCACCCCCGAAAGCTCGGGAATGTGAGCATCCGGATTGTCGGGATCGGTGAAGATGATGTCCTCCTCGGGCGTAAAGCCTTCCGGATTGTGATCCATGATGTTGCGGCCGCCCACGTTCTGACCTGGCTGGCCCTGACCCGTGAATTTGGGAGCTCCCGGATCCTGACCGAAGGCCACGGTCCGACTTCCCTGATTCACACAGGAAGCAAGGAGCAGCGCAGCTGGCGCAAGGACAAGAAAGGCCTTCATCGAAGACCACGCTGATCGCCGATCGCCGTTATGGCAAGATCAGGAAGGTAAAGAGAGCTGCAAGGCGTCAGGGAACTAGGCTAGAGCACCCAACATCTCCTCGAGCTGAGCCAGCTTGGCCTTCCACTCTTCGAGACGGGCTTTTTCCTGCTCGACCACTTCGGCGGGTGCGCGATCAACAAAGCTGGCGTTGCCCAACTTGCCTTCGCATTTCTTCACCTCGCCCGTAATCTTGCCGATCTCCTTGCTGAGGCGGGCCTTCTCGGCTTCGACGTCGATGAGACCTTCCATGGGCATGTAGAATTCACCCACCGGTGTGAGTGCGGCCGGCGTACCTTTCGGCGCGTCGTACGCTTCATCAATTTCGATGGCTTCACAGCCGACCAGCAGAGCCAAGACCTTGGTTTCGTTGGGGAGCCAGTCTTGAGCGCCT
Organism: uncultured Luteolibacter sp.; assembly: GCA_964541125.1. Taxonomy (GTDB): domain Bacteria; phylum Verrucomicrobiota; class Verrucomicrobiia; order Verrucomicrobiales; family Akkermansiaceae; genus Luteolibacter. Next base: position 3,358 of record CAZIPY010000244.1, read on the forward strand.
TTCACGCGAAGAGTCATGTCCTTGCGGCTGCTGAGGTTGTATTCGGCCTTCAGGTTGCGCAGGCGACCGGCAGCTTCGAAGATGGCGAACGCATTTTGCGGAGCATCACCGACCTGTTCAGCGCTCAACAACGCGGCGCTCGGGAGTGCTTTATTCATCACAAACTCCCCTTCTGCGGCATATCCCATGCGCAGCGAAAGCTCTTCTGCGATGTGCGGCATGTAGGGACTGAGCAGTTGCAGGTAGCGGCTCATCACCGCATCGAAAGTGGCGAGGGTGGCGGTGCGTGCTTCAGGAGTCGCACTCTCGCGGAGGTCGAGCTTCACGGCCTCGAGGAACTTGTCGCAGAACTCGTTCCAAAGAAATTCGTAGAGCAGTTGGGCAATCTCTCCGAAGCGGTATTCGGCGTAGGCGCCCTTCAGGTTTTCAGCCAGCGCATCCACCTTGGCGATGATGTCGAGATGGTAGATGGGCAGCGTATCGATCGCGGGAAGATCGACCACTTCAGTCCCAGCCATCTGACGGAAACGACAGGCATTGTAGAGTTTGTTGGCGAAGTTTCGGCCTTCCTCGACTGACGCTTCATCGAAGCGAAGGTCAGAGCCCACCGGAGCAATCCTCAACAGACCGAAACGCAGGCCATCCGCACCATACTTGTCCATCAACTCGATGGGATCCGGCGAGTTCCCCAAGGACTTGCTCATCTTGCGACCTTGCAGGTCGCGAATGAGTGAAGTGAAGAACACGTTCTTGAAGGGCAGACCATCGGCGAAGCGGTATCCGGCCATGATCATGCGCGCGACCCAGAAAAAGATGATGTCGGGACCAGTGACGAGATCGGTGGTCGGGTAGAACTTCTTGAGGGTGTCACTGTTCTCACCGAGGTCGCTCATGGTCGCGAAGGGCCACAGCCAAGAGGAGAACCAGGTGTCCATCACATCCTCGTCACGCACCCAGCCGTCTTCATCGGCGGGAGCATCGACACCCACGTGGATGTCGCCGGCTTCGAAGTCCGCCATGTCAAGCGACTCGGCGTTCTTGAGCGCATCGAGTTTCTCCTTCTTGTACCACACCGGAATCTGATGACCCCACCAGAGCTGGCGGCTAATACACCAGTCCTGCAGGTTTTCCATCCAATGGGAGTAAGTCTTGGCCCAGCGCTCGGGGCGGAACTTGATGTCGCCGCTCTTCACCGCGTCGGCGGCTTCGGGAACGCAGGGGTACTTGAGGAACCACTGCATGGAGATGCGCGGCTCGACCGGCACGTGAGCACGCTCCGAGAAACCGACGTTGTTGTCGTAGTCCTCGACTTTGATCAGTAGCCCACGCTCTTCGAGCATCGCCGCCGCCTTCTTCCTCGCCTCGAAGCGCTCCATGCCGTGCAGCTCGGGGCAGTCCGGGCAGTTGACGTGACCATCAGGCGTGAGCACGTCGATGATTTCGAGGTCGTGGCGTTCCCCGATTTCGAAGTCGGCCTTGTCGTGGGCGGGAGTCACCTTGAGAGCACCCGTTCCGAATTCCACATCCACGTGCTCATCGGGAATGATGGGGATCTCGGCTTCGGGGAAGGGACGCTTCACCTTGCTGCCCAGGAGATGCGCGTAGCGCTCGTCCTTGGGGTTCACCGCCACAGCCGTGTCGCCCATCAGAGTTTCCGGACGGGTGGTGGAAATTTCGAGGAACTTGCCGGGCTCGTCCACCAGCTCGTACTTCATGGTGTAGAGCTTGGACTGCTGCGGCTGCATGATGACCTCCTCATCGGAGAGGGCAGTCAAAGACATCGGGCACCAGTTGACGATACGCTTGCCACGGTAGATCAGACCTTCCTTAAACAAGTCGACGAAGACCTGGCTCACCCACTTGGTGTAGGCCGGGTCCATGGTGAAGCGTTCACGGCTCCAGTCACAGGAACAACCCAGACGCTTGAGCTGCTTGATGATGATGCCGCCGTGGTGATCCTTGAATTCCCACACGCGCTTGAGAAATTCATCGCGGCCGAGATCGCGGCGGGTCTTGCCCTCTTCCTCGCGCAGCTGACGCTCGACCTTCGCTTGAGTCGCGATGCCGGCGTGGTCGGTGCCGGGAAGCCACAGCACCTCCTTGCCTTCCTGTCGGGCGCGGCGGGCGAGGATGTCCTGCAGCGCGTTGTTCAGGACATGGCCCAGGTGCAGAATGCCGGTGACGTTCGGCGGTGGGATGACGATGGAGTAGGCCTCCTTGGCCGAAGAGGGGTCGGCTTCGAAGCACTTTCCCTCGACCCAGGCGGAGTACCATTGGGTCTCAACCGCTTGGGGTTCATAGGCTTTTGCCAGACCTTCACTAGAAATTCCGCTCATCGATTTATTTTTCTGAAGTAGGAGTTATTGCACACTTTGTGTGTTGAGGCTGAGA
>CAZIPY010000245.1:0-3864 GCA_964541125.1 uncultured Luteolibacter sp.
CTCAGCGACAGCCAGATCTCCTTTGAGATTGGTGACAGCTTGCTCTGCAGCAAGCTCATCGAGGGTAACTACCCGAACTACCGCCAGGTCATTCCCGGCGACAGCAACGAACGTGTGGTCATCGGCCGCGACGCCCTGCTCGAGACCGTTCGCCGCGTATCGCTCCTTTCCTCGGACAAGGCCAACTCGGTGAAGCTGGTCTTCAGCGAGAACAAGATCGAGGTGACTGCCAACTCCCCGGACGTCGGTGAGTCGCAGGAGTCCATGGACGTTTCCTACGGCGGCCCGGACATGCAGATCGCCTTTAATCCTGAGTTCCTGCAGGCCCCCCTGCGCGCTCTGGATGCCGAGGAAGTCTACCTCGACCTCATCGACGAGATGAGCCCCGGCGTGCTGCGCATCGAAGGCACCTTCCTCTACGTGTTGATGCCCATGCGTGTCACCAACTAGGCGGCGCTGGCGCGCCTTGAACGTTGAACTTCCAACGTTTAACGCTGAACGTCGAAATTTCTCAGGCCCGGCTTGCCGGGCCTGCTTTTTGTATCCTTCAAAGTTCAACGTTGGGCGTTCGACGTTGGACGTTCGAGTCAGTCCAACAGTGTCTGGAATCGCTCATAGGCCGCATCCCACTCAGCCGTATCCTCCGGCTGATAAGTCTTAAACTCAAAGGACTGACGAATCAGCTCGCGGCCGGCTTTGAGGTCGGCGATGGAATCCGTAGCGATCATCTGCATGATCACATTGCCGCAGGAGGTGGCCTCCACCGGGCCGGCGACTACGGGAATGGCCAGTGCATTGGCGGTGGCTTGGGAGAGTGCTTGGTTCTGGATGCCCCCGCCTCCGGCGTGGAGGGTTTCGAACTGACGGCCGCTAAGCCCACAGGCGGCCTCGAAGACCATGCGATACTTCAGGGCCAGGGAGTCGGTGGCGATGCGGAGGATGGTACCCTTGTCGGCGGGAACCTTTTGGCCGGTCTTTTCGCACCAAGCGGCAATCTTCTGCGGCATCTCGCCTGGGCTGGCGAAGACGGCGTCGTCGGGGTCAATGAGAGCTGAGAAAGGCTCGGCCTCCTCGGCGAGGGTGGCCATGGTGCCGTAGTCCAGAGATTCGCCCTGCAACTCCCACTCGCGCTTGCACTCCTGCAGCAGCCAGAGGCCGCCGATGTTCTTGAGCAGGCGCACGGTGTCGAACACTCCGACTTCGTTGCAGAAACCGGCTTCGAGGGCCTCCGGGGTGGTGACAGCGTCGGGTGACTCGATGCCCATGATGGACCAAGTGCCTGAGGATAGCCAAAGATTACCGGTGCCCTCCATGGGGATGCCGGCAACAGCAGAAGCGGTGTCGTGACTCGCGGAGGCGACGACAGGGATGCCGGCCTTGCCGATCAAGCGGGCGACCTCATCACGAACCGGACCGAGAACCGTGCCGGGGGCCACGATCTTGCCGAAGATCTCTTTGGGCAGGCCGAGACCTTCGATGACGTCCCAGGCCCAGTCGCCGGTTTTGGGATTGAGGAGTTGAGAGGTGGAGGCCACGGTGCGTTCAACGGCCTGCTCGCCGGTCAGCCAGAAGGCGAGGATATCGGGCACGAAGAGCAGGTTCTTGGCGTTCTTGAGAGCGGGGTTGTCGCGCTGGGCCTCGGCAACCAGATGCAGCGAGCTGTTGTAGAAGTTGGTCTTGATGCCGGTGTGGGTGTAGATGTCGGCTTCGCTCATCATGCCATGCATGACTTCGGCCATGCCCTCGGAGCGGGGATCACGGTATTGATGGGCCATGCCGAGCAGGGCGTCGTGCTCGCCGACAAAGCCAAAGTCGCAGCCCCAGGTGTCGATGCCGATGGAAACGATGGATTCGCCGTGGGCTTCGACACCCTTTCTCAGACCTTCGAGGATGTCGCGATAAAGGCCGATCAGGTTCCAAAAGGAGCCCCCAGGGAGGTCGGTGCCGGGATTGTCGAAGCGGTGGAGCTCTTCCAGCTCAAGTTTGCCATCGGCGTGGATGGCGGCCATGACGCGGCCACTGCCGGCGCCGAGATCCACTGCGAGAAAGGTTTGTTTGCTCATTGGGCGCGCATTCTTGGGCAGGACTGACCTAAATTCAAGGCAGTGCTGTGCCATCCTTTTGCTTGCCTCATCAGCGGCCATCGGCGGGAATACCCGCCAGCCTAGCAAGGCTCATCTCACCCATACCCCGACATGTCAGACTCCAAATCTTCCGCCTTCATCAAGCTCTCCGTCATGATGTTCCTCCAGTTTTTTGTCTGGGGAGCCTGGTTCGGCACCTTGGGGCTTTGTCTCCTGAGTAACCAACTCGGTGGCTTTTCGGCCGGTGCTTTCGGATCAGCGCCTCTCGGTGCGATGATTGCGCCGCTTTTTCTTGGATTGATTGCTGACCGCTTCTTCCCATCACAGCGGGTTATGGGTGTGCTCTTTCTGATCGGTGGAGCCTTGCTGCTCTGCATCCCGGCGGTTGCAGCAGGTGGCGAAAAGAACGGCAATCTGATGACCACCCTGATGTTACTTAACATGATTTGTTACATGCCGACTCTGGGTCTCGGTAACTCGGTTGCCTTTGCGAATCTTGACCGCATCACCTTCCCGAAGGTGAGGGTATGGGGAACGATCGGCTGGATTGTAGCCGGCCTTGCAGTCGGTGTGCTCGGTTGGTCGGCCAAGTTCGATATCTTCTACCTTGCTGGTGGAGCTTCGCTCGCACTCGGAGTGTTTTCTTTCTTTCTGCCACACACTCCGGCCCCTGCAAAAGGTGAGCCGATCAATATTCGTGCACTCCTCATGGTCGATGCCTTTGCTCTCTTCAAGCGCCCGGCCTTCACGGTCTTCATGATCTGTTCGATGCTGATCTGCATCCCGTTGGCCTATTACTACGGCACCATCCCGAATTACCTCAACAATACCGGCTATTTGCAGCCCGCTTCGACCATGACCATTGGCCAGATGTCCGAGATCGGATTCATGCTGCTGATTCCCTTCTTTTTTCGCAAGTTGGGAGTGAAGTGGATGATTCTGGTAGGCATGGGAGCTTGGGTTCTTCGATATTTCCTTTTTGCCTTCGGTGCTACGGATCAGGTGGTGTGGATGATCTTTGCCGGTGTTGCGCTGCACGGCATCTGCTACGATTTCTTCTTCGTCACTGGCTTTATGTATACCGACAAGGTCGCGGACAAAAAGTTGCGAAGCCAGGCTCAGAGCATGCTGGTCTTCTTCACCCAAGGCATCGGGATGTACATCGGTTATGCGGTGACCTTCGGTATTTTCTACCAGGGTCCGGGAACTTTGTTGCGCATCCCTGTCGATTTCTCCGGATTGGGAGATGGAGTCGGCAACTCAGGCACTCTTGAGGCCGCTATTAAAGAGGCGCGTGGTGAGCAGGAGGTTGGTTTCTTCGAAGGTCTGACCCAAATGTTCTCGGTCAAGATGCCTGAGGGGATCGATCCGACCCTGATCGCGAACACGATGGCGCAATGGAAATCCTTTTGGATGTTCCCTGCCATCATGGCAGGTGCCATCGCAGTGATCTTCTTTCTCGCCTTCTGGGATAAGATCCAGGTCACCGAAGAGGACGGTGACGAAGTCGAAGAAAAGGCCGCTGAGTAAGCAGCGGCCTCATTCATCGATTCTACCTGATCAGGCCTCGGCCTTCATGCCGGCCAGTACGCTGTCCATCGCATCGATGAGTTCCTGCATGGTCTCCTGGGTTTCGTTACCCATGTTGGAGATGCGGAAGGTCAGGCCCTTGATCTTGCCGTAGCCGCCGTTGATGGCGAAGTTGTGCTCGGTCTTGAGGGTCTTGATGAAGGTTGTAAGATCGAAGCCTTCAGGTGTGGTGAAGCATGTCAGCGACTTG
>CAZIPY010000246.1:0-5231 GCA_964541125.1 uncultured Luteolibacter sp.
TTGTGCTTGATGATGCCGTTGTGAAGGATCCAGTTGGTGATGCCGTCCTTGTGCTTCCAGCCCATGAAGCCATTGTTTTTGAGCAGAGGTTCGAAGCCGTCTTGTTGGGGGTGATCGGGCAATAGTTCAGCGATGCGAATATTGCGATAGGCGACGGGGTCACCGTGGCCGAGGAATGCGATGTGACCGCTACGGCGTTTGGCTCCCTGATGCTTGGGGTGACTCTTGTTGAGCTTATCGAGGTCGGCTTCGAGAATGGTAATGCCGTTGAGGGTGACGGCCACATCCTTGCCGTTGACGTAAACGGTTTGCTTATTCCATTCGCCAACGGGCTTGAGGCCCTCGCGCTTGGCTGGCTGGAGCTCGTAAAGGCTGCCGTGCCATTGGTAGTCCTTGAGTTTGCCCTGATACTTCTTGCCAGTGTTGTCGAGGGTTTGAATTTCCATGCCTGTGTAGGCACCATTGCCCTTGCCGGGATAGTGGATGCCGAGCCCGTTGTTGCCGGCGGGTGGTAGTTTGAATTCGAGTTCCAGCACATAGTTGGCGTAGGTGCTCTCAGTCATCAGGTTCTTGCCCTTGGGTGTGCAGACGATGGCGCCGTCTTCCACCTTGTAACCTTCACCCTTCCAGCCGGTGAGATCCTTACCGTTGAAGAGTGGAGTGAATGTCAGCTGACCAGAGAAAGCGGTGGAGGTGAGGGCGAAGAGGGTGAGAAAAAGGGATGCGATTTTCATAGATCAATGGTTTTACCGGTGCGGAAGCTTTCGTCGGCGGCGGCGACGATGCGCATCGAGTTGATGGCGTCGTCCATGTGGTCGGTGAGGTCGTCGTTCTCGACGATGGCCTTGAGGAAGAACTCTTGTTCGCGGTGGCAGAGTTCGTCGTGGTCGGGTTCGTCGTCGAGGCGGATGGTGTCGTCGGACTTGGCGAAGTTGCCGTCCGCATCGAGATCGGAATGATGCAGGCGCAGAGCCTGAGTCTGGGTGTGGGCGTCGACGTTGGCACTCTGGCCTTCGCCTCCAGCCTTGTCGGCAACGATTGAGACGCAGCCCTTGGGACCGACCACGTCCTTCACGAAGAAGGCCACTTCACTCATCATCGGGCCCCAGCCGGCTTCGTACCAGCCGACGGATCCGTCTTCGAAGGTCACTTGCAGGGCCCCGTAGTTGATCTTGCCCTCGGGGAGCTCGTCGCTGAGTCGTGCACCAATGCCGGACACCCGCACCGGCTTGGAGCGGGTCATCTGGCACATCACGTCCACATAGTGAACTCCACAGTCGACCACCGGTGAGATCGAACTCATGAGGTTCTTGTGGGTCTCCCAGTTGTCGCCCGAACTCTGTTGGTTCAGATTCATGCGCATGACTAGCGGTTTGCCGAGGCTGTGTGACATCTCGATGAATTTGATCCAACTGGGATGGTGGCGAAGAATGTAGCCAATCACCAATTTGAGACCGGTTTCCTTGGCCTTGTTGACGATGCGCTCCGCTGCTTCGACGGTTTCGGCGAGGGGCTTCTCGATGAAGACGTGGCAGCCGGCGTCGAAGGCGGCTTCGGCGTAGTCGGCGTGGGTATCGGGGTAGGTGGAGATTGAGACCGCGTCGGGCTTGGTTTCCGCGAGTGCCTCGTAGTAGTCGCCGAACTCGGCATAGCCACCACCCAGCTCCTCATTGAGCTTGGCACGGCTGCCGGGAGAACGGGTGACGATGCCGCAGATTTCGAAGCCCTCGAGCTTGTGATAGGCCAGCGCGTGGGAACGGCCCATATGGCCGGCGCCGACGCAGAGAATGCGAATGGGAGATGACATGGCCGCAGAGCTTGGAGGGCTCAATCAGATTTGCCAAGGCTCGCGCATCGGCTGATTGATCAGACCGTTGGCCTCGTCGTCGTCGAACTTGAGGGTCTTGGAGTCGAACTTCAGGTTCTTGTTCAGACGATGGGCGGTGATGCCCATGTTGACCATGGTCGAGGACCAGAATCCGTTCTGCTCGTTGAGGGCGAACTTGTTGCGTTCGCGCACACATTGATGGAAGTCGACGTTTTGTTCCGGTGGCTCGGGAAGATCCTTCACCTTCTTTACCAAATCGGGGATGTCGCTTTGCAGACGTTTCATCATCTTGCCTTTGGGGCCTTCGATGAAGGCGGCGCCCTTGAGGCTGTCATCGCCATCGCAGATGATCTTGCAGCCATCGGCGTAAGTGTACTCGATGCGGCGCCAAGTGCCGACGGCATCTTTGTCCTGGGGGTCGGCGTCGATCTCCACCGAGACGGGGGCTTCGTTGTCCTTGCCGAGAATGTATTGGACCGGATCGAGATAGTGCTGACCCATGTCGCCGAGACCACCGCCATCGTAGTCCCAGTAACCGCGGAAGCGGTCGTGGACGCGCTTGGAATTGTAGGGCTTCTTGGGTGCGGGCCCGAGCCACATGTCGTAGTCGAGGTGGGCTGGCACGGGCTCGGGCTTCAGGCCGGGAGTGCCCTGCCAGGTGTTGAGTTTCCAGCCGAAACCGGTGTGACGTGAAACGGTCACTTTGAGCGGCCAGCCAAGCATGTCATTCATCACCGCCTTCTTGATCATGGAGACGGGTGCACCCATGCCGTAGAAGCCGCCCTTGAAACGGAACCAAGTGTTGATGCGGAAAATGCGCTCGTGTTCCTCCACGGCCTTCACCATGGCCATGGCCTCTCCAATGGTGCGCGCCATGGGCTTCTCGCACCAGATGTCTTTGCCTGCCTTGGCGGCCTCGATGGACATCTTGGCGTGCCAGTGGGGTGGAGTGGCGACGTGGACGATGTCGACGTCGTCGCGAGCAATGAGTTCGCGCGAGTCGCTGTATTCCTTGAAGTCCTTTTCACCCTTCTTCTCCTTGGCGATTTTGCTGACCTCTTCGAGATGCTCAGCATCGCAATCGCAGATGGCCAGCAGTTTGCCGGGCATGGAAAGATGCTGGGAGCGGCTGATGTTGCCGCAGCCGATGATGCCCTTGGTGAGGACCTCGGACGGCGGAGTCTGGCCGTTCTTGCCCAGGACGTGGCTAGGAACGATCTGGACGGTGGCCAAGGCGGCCAGCGATTTAATGGCCTGGCGGCGGGTCGAAGAGGAAAAGTGGCTGGAAGGCATAAGCGTCTGGGATACCCAGAATCTACCCGGCCTGCCAGCCTCAACTTTCACGGGGGCTGTAACCCGATCAGGTGACAGCTGGAATCCTCAACGCCTGGGTGGGAGGTGGGATTAACGCCCACTGGCCAAGGCATCCATTACATAGCGTGAGGGTCGGAAGTTCTCGATCAGCAACTCTTGTTGTTCTCCGCGGTTCATGCGGACCTCGCTGATGTTGAAATTCGGGGTCTTGTGGGGAGCGAAGAGGATGTCGTCGTGTGTAGAGTTCTCGTGCTTTTTGAACATCGAGGGCAGGATGTCGCCGCCGAGATGGTCATCGCGGCCAGTGGCGAGGTGACAGGTACCCAGCACCTTCTCGTCCTGGATGTCCGCGCCGGACACGGGCAGCACTTGGGTGCCGAAGCCGAGTTCGCCGAGGGTGCCAGTCATCGGGTCGTCCTTCAGGCGGGCATTGTGGGCTTCGATGGTAGCTTGATCGCCTTCGATCAGGGAAGAGCTCATGATGCAGCGGTCGCGGACCTCGAGCAGGCCGAGAGTGCCGTCTTCATATTTCATCGGGAACTGACCCTTGGCATCGGTGGGCACGAAGTAGACTTCGCCCGCGGGAAGGTTGGCGACGTCCGGAGTCTTGCCATGACAGAGGCCGTGTGACTTCTGTGCCTCCTGTTGGTCGAGGCCGAGCCAAGCGGTGAGGACGCGTCCGTCCTCGAGTTCGAAGTCAATTTCGATCGAATCCGCTTTTGTTAGAGCAAGCCGGATGCGCTCAGCATCGGCGGAGACTTCATTGTAATCCACCGCGAGGCCGGAGTTGAGAATGATGTCGTTGAGGCCGTGGAGAGTTGCGCCGCGGAAGCCGAACTCCTTGCACTTGGCGGTCAGCGGTGCGGTGGCGGAGAAAGTTGAGATGCAGAGAATGAGGTCGTAGTTGGGATAGATGTCCTTGTCCAAAGAGAGCTCCTGGCCATCGGTGTCCCAGACTTCATCGGCCAAGTCGAGGTTGGAGCCGTAGGTGCAGCGGTAGGCGAACATCTCGCCGCCGGTCATTTCCAGCTCCTTCATGACACCGTCCTGCAGTCCCTGATAGAAATGGGTGTGTGCATTCTTCTGCACTTCGAAGCCCTCTTGTCCGAGGAAAGCGAAGTCCTTGATCAGGCCGGCAGGCTCATCGAAGTCGATCAGGATGCAGACCTTGCTTCCCTGAATGGGATCGAAAACCGAGCTCAGCAGCTTGGAGAGATCGAAAGCGGGGAAGTTGCGATTCTCGGGATGGAGTAGGATCTCTTCGTGCAGATAGTCGGGGAGGGGGGAAGTCTCTGTCATCATGGTAGATCACCCTAGGCTACATTGTTGCATGCGCAAGGGACGATCTTGTAACGCGCGATTCACATCCTTCAGAAGTCCGGAAAGCCGTGGTCGTCGGACTGGGCCTCGAGCTGGCGCAACAGATCCGACATGTCCTCGAGTTGATCCCACAGTTCCTTCACCACATAGACCGGCGCATTGGAGCGTGTGGTGATGGCCAGTCCATCCGATGGACGGCAGTCCAGCTCCACGATCTTGCGCTCCATGACTTCGTTCTCCGCTTCAATAATGAGTCGTGCGTAATAGACGTCATCCTCCATACGGATGATAACCATGCGTGAAACCTGGCCGCCAAAGGCCATAAGGGTATCCTGATAGAGATCGTGGCTAAGGGGTCGGGGAGAGCTCTGACCGTTCATATAGCCGTGAATTGCCGCTCCGATGGCCGGATCGATGTAGAACACGATGGCCTTGTCTCCATCTCCCAGGAAAACCCCGCACCCCGCTTGGGTGGGGATCAGGGCAAGGGCTTTGACTTCGACCAAATCGGGCATGTTCTGAGCCTGTAAGATGCGTTTGGTTGCGTCGATGGCGAAAATCGTGTCTCAGAGAGCAGAAAAAGATGGCTTTTGGCTCCGGGATCGGATACCCTGAACGGCCCGGGACACTAGTTTTCTAGGGGTTTTTTACCGCTTCAAAAAAACATCAGATTTTTTTCGAAAAGGTATTGACGCCTCCGGATCTTGAAACTAGCTTCGCGCCCCGCCCGAGCAGGGTGGTCGAGAGACAGAATGTCGATCGTGGATAA
>CAZIPY010000247.1:0-2774 GCA_964541125.1 uncultured Luteolibacter sp.
CTGCCTTCCATCCCAACAAAAAACCCGCCGGCAATTGGAGAAGCACGCGGCGGGTTTGTGAAGGGTTGAGCAAACCTTAGATCGCTTCGTCGACGGCGATCATGGCCTTGAGCACCTCGTTCCAGGTGTCGGCACTTTCGAGCACCGAGTTGTCGAACATGCAGCCATCCCAACAGATGTGCTTCATGCCGCGGGCTTCGGCGTCCTTGAGCCAGTAGGTGGCGCACTTGGCGATGTCCAACTTGCCGTTGGGGTCGTTGGCCTGGCAGTGGCGGCCGGTCTTGTCGTGCGAGCCGGTGCCGTGCACGGAGCCGTCGTTCTGGGCGACGTGGAAGTCGAAAGTCCACGGACGCAGGGCGTCGGTCATGGTTTCGTAGGCGGCCCAGAATTCCTCGTCGCTGTAGCCTTCCTGCAGGAGGGCGGCTTCGGGGGCGTTGTAGCCCATGAGGTAGAGGTAGGTGTGGGCGAGGTCAGCCTGGAAACCAACAGTCTCGGGCATGCCAACGGCCTCGAGGGTCTCGAGCATGGCCTTCCAGGAGTGCATGCCACCCCAGCAGATCTCACCTTCGGCGGCGAGGCGCTCACCATTGTCGGCGGCCACCTTGCCGGCTTCGCGGAAGGTGTCGGCAATGAGCTTGGTGTTGCCGGCAGGGTCCTTGGCCCAGTCTTCGACACCACCTGCGGCGTCGATGCGGATCAGGCCGCAGTCACGCACACCGTGATCGTTGAGGATCTTGGCGATGCGGCAGGACTTCTCAATGGCGAGGACGAAGTTCTTGCGGTCTTCTTCAGAACCGAAGGCGCTGCCACCCACGGTGCCGGGCCAGACGGGAGCGACGAAGGAACCAACTTTCAGACCCTTGGAGGCAATCTTGTCGGCCATTGCCTTGATCTCGTCTTCGGAGGCGTCGGGGTCGGTGTGGGGATGGAAGATGAAGAGGTCGACACCGTCGAACTTGCGGCCGTTGACTTCGGCGGCAACGGTGAGCTCGAGCATGCGGTCGAGGGAAATGGGAGGGTGGTCGGTATCGGGCTCCTTGCCGACAAGGCCGGGCCACATGGCGTTGTGTAGTTTCATAGTCTTAGTTCCTGGTTGGAGGTGTTACAGATTCGCTTGTCCCGGCATAGCTCGCAGAGCGAAGCCGGATGAGTTAGAGAAATTTACGCGGACAAGAATTTCCATTCCAGAGCCGCCGTCAATGACTCTCCGGATTCTGAGGTGATTTTCACGGCACCATCCCCTTCCGGGACGATGCTGGCCACGCGATCGAAGCCATCGGGCAGGGCGGCCACGGCTTGGATCACCTTGAGGGACACGGTCTCGTCGGCCGCAAAACTGCGGACGGTGGGAATGCCCTCGGCAGCCAGCAGGTCCTTGCGGGACTCGTCGACGCCATTGCAGAAATGCGAACAAACCTCCTCCACGCCTAGGCGGCCGGTGTGACGATCGTTCCAGGGGGCCGCACTGCGCCCGCCATTCGAAAGCCACAGCAGGGTGGCGGGAAAATCTTCGACATTCTTGAGGCAGAACCAGACGTAGCCATCGAGCACCACGGCACTCCAAGCGAAGGGCTGGGCCTCGGTGGCCGGCTCGTTGACCATCATCACCAGATCGTCGTGGCCAACTCGGGCTGGATAGGAACTGAGATCCGTGCTGGTGCCATCGGCGAGTTGCACGTCACGCAAATCGGTAAAGGGTGCGCTCTCAGCAAGGCATTGGCGCTCACCTGCCTCCGGATTAGAGAACACTCCGGGGAAGGTGGAGGCCCAGCGGAAGGGACTGGTGCTGATTCTCCCCTGCCCTTCTGCGAGGCCGGAGAGATCCAAGATCGGATGGGTGCCGTAGTTGAAGTCCCCTTCCAGTTCGCTGACTTGATTGTCGACGTAGAGGGCGTGATGGCCAGGTTTGACAGCGAGGGTCTTCACGACCTTGGCGCCGGAGTCGCTGGCTTTCTGGCTGAGGGTGAGCGAACACTCATCACTTGCGGCAAGTTCCCACTTGGCATTGGCGGGGTCGCCATGCGGCGGTCCCTCTTCCTGGCCGCCGAATGGCAGACAGAAGAAGTCGCCACGGAGAACGGTGAGCAGAGCGGGCTGATCTTCCTGTTCGGCGGGCAGCCAGGGCGCAAGTGCGTAGGGCGACACATCACCGCCTTCGAGATGGAAGGTCACCGGGGCCAACTGACCAGCACGTTCGGTGATCGCCAGACTCAGTTCGGGAGTCTCCAGTGTGTAGGAGGCTTCGCCGTGAACAATTTCAAGAGCCATGGCGCTTAATTGATGCCGCGAGCGGAGAGGTTGTTCAGACGACGAGCGATATCACCCAGACCATCGGCCATCACGTCGGTGTAGGAACGGCCACCGGTGGTATCCACGCCGTGACCGGGCTCGAGAGCACGCAATGGCTCGAGGGCATCGTCGCTGTGGTCGAACATCTCGACGTACACCAGATTGAGCGCACCAGTCTTGGCCATGCCGGTGAGCATGGCAGCAATCCAGCCGTCGTCCGAGCTGAGGCAGCCGCGGGTGGTCTTGGCGGACGCGTGGAAGACACCAAGCTCTTCGGCATCGGCGATCTTCTGCAGGAGATCGAGGTTCTCTTGAAGCGGCACACCAGAGTCTCCGCAGTGGGCAGCATCGACGAGGATCTTGAAGAAGGGCTTGCCGAGCTTTTCGTTGATGGTGTGGATGCACTCCCAGCCCTTCTGCAGGCTGGTGAAGGTCTTGAACTCACCGGGGCGAAGGAACTCGATGTTCCAGCTCTGAACGGTGGA
>CAZIPY010000248.1:0-1986 GCA_964541125.1 uncultured Luteolibacter sp.
CCCCGCCTTCCCCTTCCGCACCGACACCTGGCCGCTCAAGCCGCACTACGGCGAAGACCTCTACCACGTGAAGCCGGTGGAGAAGGCGGAGTAGGCGGACGGAGTCTTCGTAGAGGAACGCCTTCGAGGCTGTGTGGAAAATCTGGGGCCTGAGAGTTTCCCCTCGCAGTCAGATTTGGCTATGTTTGAGCCATGGCCTATGTCAGAGGGTTGGATCGCTCCCAGCCGATGCTGCTTCCCGAGTGTTTGGAGGATTATGTGGGAGAGGATAATCCGGTGCGGGTCATCGATGCCTTTGTGGACGGTCTGGAGCTCCACGAGATCGGCATGGACTGCAAGCAAGAGGGAAGTGTCGGCCGTGATGGCTACCACCCCAAGGCCCTTCTGAAGCTGTTTGTTTACGGGTATCTGCACCGGATTCGCTCCTCGCGCCAGTTGGAGCGTTCCACCAAGTGCAATCTTGAGGTCATTTGGCTGCTGGGCAAACTGCAGCCGGACCACTGGACAATCAACGAGTTCCGCCGCCGCCACTGTGGGTGCTTCAAGGCGGTTCTGCGGAACTTCAACATGCTGAGCCTGGAGCTTGGGCTTTTTGGGGCGGAACTCATCGCCTTGGATGGTACCTTCATCAAGGCGGTCAACAGCAAGGCCCGCAACTACACCGGGGCAAAGCTCAAGAAGCTCATCAAGCGGGTCGATGAACTCATTGCTCAGTATCTCAAGGAGTTGGAGGACTCAGTGGACCCTGGTGGGGAGCAGGACGATTCGGGGGGTCAGCGCCAGGCGACAGCCGAGGCGCTGGAGGCTCTCAAAGAGAGGCGCCACGAGTATCTGCGACTTGTCGAGGAGGCCCAGAACTCCACCACCGGCCAGGTCTCGCTGAGTGATCCCGACAGTCGTCGACTCAGCAAGGGGAGCGAGAACACGGTTGGTTACAACGCCCAGATCGCAGTGGACTCTAAGCATCATCTCATCGTTGCGGGCGAAGTGACCCAGGATGGAAATGATCAACGTCAACTCGAACCGATGAGCCAATCCGCACAGGATGAGCTTGGAGCGCAGCAACTCAAGATCGTTGCCGACGGGGACTATCACAACCTCTCCCAAATCCACCGGTTGGAGCAACGGGGCATGGAGGTGCATAGCCCGCCGCGAGCTCCGAGACAATCAACCCAGAACTACTACCCTCTCTCATCCTTTCACCATGACGGGAGCCGGGATCATTACGTGTGTCCTGAAGGCCATCATCTCACCCGGCACGCCGACGCCACGGAGGGAGAGGTGATTTACCGCATTTATTACAACACGAAAGCCTGTCGAAACTGCCCGGTGAGAAGCGCCTGCACCAAGGCCAGCTACCGTAAACTCCATATCCACGAGCATGCCGAAGCCGGCAAGAAGGTGGCGTTGAGAATGACGCGATGCCCCGAGGTTTACGCCCGGCGTCAGGGGATCGTGGAACACGTTTTTGGGACGATCAAATGGGACTGGGACCAAGGAGCATTGATGACCAGGGGTCTCGAAGGCGCGCGGGGCGAATGGATGCTGAGCTGCCTGGCTTACAACTTTCGACGCGTCCTGAGCCTGGTCGGCAGCCGGCGCCTGCTCCAAGCCATGAGAAGTTGAGAATCTTCACGGCAAGCGTCGCCTTGCCCAGAGATCCAACCAAGTGAGCCCGAACCACACTCCGGACAAGAGTAGCCCATGCACACCCAATCTGCGCAGCTTCGAGCCAAAAGAACCCCAGTCCGGCTCGAACGCATGCCCGACCACCACCCGAAGACACCAACTGCGGTGAAAGCAATTTCCACACAGCCTCGAAGGCCTTCCTCTACGGGCCCTACCTACGGCCGGTCAATCTCCAGGTAATAGAACCGCTCGTCCACCGTCGCCGGATGCACGTCGGTGGCCGGTGGCCCGGCGTCCTGCTCAATTCGCACCGCCGGGTCCGCCCCGGTGGTGTTGATGTCACCGCCCATCTGCATC
>CAZIPY010000249.1:0-2217 GCA_964541125.1 uncultured Luteolibacter sp.
TCGGGTCGGGCATCGATGATGGATTGAAGCGCGGCGGCACGGTCAAGTGGGTTGGCCTTGCGATCGAGGGCGATGGCCTTGATCGATTCCATGGCGCGGCCGTCTCCGAAGAGGACCGAGAGGTCACGGATGAGATCGGGATTGGCGGCTGAGAGTTTTTCGACGGCGGCATTCCAGTTCTTGGGAAGAGGAGCCTTTTGCCATCCCTTGAATCCTTCGGAGAGACCTTTGAGAATGTGGGGAGCTTTCTCTGGTTCTTTGATGGCAAGGTCAATGAGGGCGTCTGGTTGATCGACCAGAGCCCGGGAGATGTAGCGAAGGAGATCGGGCCATTCGGTGGCTTTGGCGACTTCGACGAGACCACCGGGATTCGTTTCTAACAGAGAGGCAATTCCGAACCAGATGAGTTTGGGAAGGTTGTGATCGTTGGCGTTTTCCTTGCGCGAGGCGAGGGCCGCAGCGAGAGCAGGGCGGTCGGCAAGAGGGAGGCGTTGAATGGTTGAGGCGAGAGTGAGGCGGATCTTGGGGGATGTTTTCTTAGACGGTATTTCAAGCAGAATGGAGACGTGATACCCTCGCGAGTTGTTGTGTTTTGGGTGAGGCCCAAAGACGTGATCAAGAGGAAGTTCTTCGGTGAGTTGGCGGATGGCAAAGGAGCGGACGCGCTCGTTGGGATGATTCCATAGATTTTTGGCTCGAACGCCAAGAATGTTGAGGACTTGAAGGGCGCGCAGAGTGGTGACTGTGTCACCTTCTTCGGTGAGGATGCTGGCTGCCAGAGAAAGTTGGGTGTCCTGATCAGCATCAAGAAATCGAAGGGCTTGGCGCTGATACCAGACGTTGGGGTGTTGGATAATGCGGGTGAGTTTTTCAGCATCGATGTCTTGGAGGAGAGAAAGATCAGGCATGGGCGGCTTGCCGTGGGTGAAGCGGTAGATTCTTCCGGAAGTCCGATGGACGCCGGTGTGGTCGTGGCATTCGCCGGTGTCGGACCAGTCGAGCCCGTAAAGGGCGCCTTCGGGGCCGGTGCGGATGTCGAGGCCTCGGAACCAGGAGTCGCCGGAGAGGAAGGCATCGGGCTCGTGCTTGCCGACGTATCCGCTGCCGTGAGGTTCGAGCTGCTCGACGTTGAGGCGTCGGCCGTGTTGGTTCCAGGTGAGGAGTTTGCCGTTCCAGTAATCGGGAAGGTGACCGCCTTGATAAATGCACATCCCGATGTGGGCATGTCCGCCACCGTAGTCATTGGCGGCGCCGTCGCGTGACTTCGTCCAGCTGCCGGAGCGGTCGAAGTGGTAGTGATCGGCGTGCATGCCGATGGGTTCGAAGATGTTCTTGTTGGGAGAGGGATTGAAGGGGCGTTCGAAGTGGGCGCCGGGGATCATGTGCCAGAGGTGGCCGTTCACCGTGTTGATGAAGAAGAGTTCGCCGTGTTCGTCCCAGTCGTGCCCCCACGGGTTGGTGGTGCCGTGGCAAAGGACCTCGAATGTTTTTTGGGTGGGATGAAAGCGCCAGATACCTCCTTCGAGAGGCACTCGTTGGGCATCAGGCGTGCCGGGAACACCGACGAGTCCGGGGCAGGAACCACCGCAACGACCGTAGAGCCAGCCGTCGGGTCCGAAGCGCAGCCCGTTGGCGAAGTTGTGATAGTTGTTCTGAGCGACGGTGAAGCCATCGAGAATGACTTGTGGTTCCGAGTCGGGAACGTCGTCGCCATTTTCATCGGGAATGAAGAGGAGATTGGGCGGGCACATCGCCCAGATGCCGTTGCGATCGGTTTCGACCGAGGTCAGCATCTGGAGTTTGTCGGTGAAGACCTTGCGGGTCTCGGCTTTGCCGTCGTGGTCCTTGTCTTGCAGGATGATGATGCGGTCGCGGAGAGCGAGCTCGAATCGTTTGGATCGTTCGGCGTAAGTGTAGTTCTCGGCCACCCACATGCGGCCTTTGTGATCCCAGGCCATCGCGATGGGATTCTGGACATCCGGTTCGGCGGCAAAGATGGTGACCTCGAATCCTTCGGGAAGTTTGAATGAGGCTGCGGCTTCTGCAGGAGGAGGAGGATTGGCCGAGCTGTCTTTCTCAGAGTTGTATGGAGCGGCGAAGTCCTCCGCCCATGCTGAAGTTGCGAAAAGGAAAAGAGTGACGAGAGGGAAACGCATCCTAGGAATCATGTCAGGAGGGCAGGAATCATGCGAGGGGGAATTCCCGGGGGCATGGAAG
>CAZIPY010000250.1:0-1667 GCA_964541125.1 uncultured Luteolibacter sp.
GACAGCTTCCGGCGAGTGGTGTTCGAGCATGCCTACGCCGCAGGCGATACGGGCCTGAACCGCCCGATCCGCCGCTTCCCCTTCGTACCCAACAACGCACAGACGCTCGACGAGGATTGCTACGAAGCGTTCAACATCCAAGTCGATGCCCTGATGCGCCGGATTGAGGCGACCAAGGCCAAGAGCCTGATCATCGGTATCTCGGGCGGGCTTGATTCCACCCATGCGCTGATCGTGGCGAGCAAGGCATGCGACCGCCTCGGCCTGCCGCGCACCACCATTCGCGGGTACACTATGCCCGGCTTCGGGACGTCTGACGGCACCAAGTCGAACGCTTGGAAGCTGATGGAAGCCTTTGGCGTCACCGCTGAAGAGATCGATATCAAGCCCGCTGCCACCAAAATGCTCGAGGATATGGGCCACCCGTTTGCAAGTGGTGAGCCGCAATATGATGTGACCTTTGAGAATGTGCAGGCAGGGCTGCGCACCGACTATCTCTTCCGCCTTGCGGGTCAGCATTCTGGCTTTGTGGTTGGCACCGGCGACCTCTCAGAACTCGCGCTTGGCTGGTGCACCTATGGCGTTGGCGACCATATGAGCCACTACGGCGTCAATGCTGGCGTTCCCAAGACGCTGATCCGTTTCCTCATCCGCTGGACCGCTGAAACGCAGCAATTCGATGATGCCTGCGGCGAAGTTCTGATGAGCGTCTACGACACGGTGATCTCACCCGAATTGGTGCCGCCCGGTGAAGATGGGGCAATTCAGGACACCGAAGCACATGTGGGCCCCTACGAGCTCCACGACTTCTTCATCCACCATTGCATCCGCTTCGGGCAACGTCCCAGCAAGATCGCATTCCTCGCTTGGCACGCATGGCGCGATGCGTCGGCTGGTGAGTGGCCCGCAGGTTTCCCGGTGCATCGCAACAGCGAGTATGATCTGGCCGAGAGTGCAGAGTGGCTTGAGACCTTCCTCAAGCGCTTCTTCGGTTTCTCTCAGTTCAAACGCAGCGCCATTCCCAATGGACCCAAAGTGTCGTCAGCTGGCGCGCTCAGCCCGCGCGGCGATTGGCGAGCGCCGAGCGATGCGGTTGCCGATGTGTGGTTGGCTGATCTGCGCGATGTCCTGCCCGAAGGGACTCTTCCCAAATAGAAAGCACCGGGAAGCCCTGAAGCCTCCCGGTGTTCCTGCGACCCTCAAAATTGGGGGATGAGGACCGGCTTAACCGCGGTCGAGTGAGAAACGGCCTGGGCCAAAGGCTGCCACAAAGAACATGCCTCCGCCGATCGATAGGTTCTTGAGGAAGGCCGTCATCTGGTTCTGATCGGCAAAATCTGCATGGAAGAGCACGGCAGCTGCGATGCTGAAGAGGCCGAGGGCTGCTGCGGCGTAGCGGGCCTTGAAGCCGACTGCGAGCAACAGGCCGCCGACGATCTCAAGCGCAACCGTGGCGTAATAGACTGGCTCAGCGAATGGGAGGCCGACGCTGGCGATATAGCCGATGGTACCTTCCGCAGCGCCGATCTTGTTGACGCCAGCAAGGATGAAGAGGGTCGCAAGAAGGAGACGACCAGCAAGCGCGATGACGTCTTGTGAGCCGGTGGTGGCTGGTGCGACGGAGCGTGGCTCCAGTGTATCGGTGAGAGAGTTCATTTGACGATTCC
>CAZIPY010000251.1:0-3806 GCA_964541125.1 uncultured Luteolibacter sp.
CGTTGGAAACGCAACGCCTTGACTCTTCAGGGACAGAACCAACCGTTCCTGACTCTGGACAATCTGAGCGAGATCGACACCGGTTCATACTACTTCCACTACGACTATCGCGAGTTTAGCAAAACCTCGACTGCGAGACCGATCATCGTGCGTCCTCCCGCCAATATTGACACGCGGCGCGGGAACCTCCTCGTCATCTCCGACAACCAGTTGCTGGAAATCGCCCCTGACGGATCAACTACATTTGTTGCGACAGTCCCCGCGGACCTCACCCCGGAAGCATCCATCACCATGGATGATCTTGGGCGGATCCATATCTGCCACCAGGACGCGATGAGCGCTCGCCCCATCGTCGACACCTTCGATCCCTCGGGAAACAAATGGGTGCGTAAGCTGCTACCTGCCTCAGCAAGAAATGACTTGGCCAATGGTGCCCACGCTTTCGATCAGCAATTACGGTTCCAGGATCTCCATGTGGATTTCAGCAAAGGGATTGTGACCCGTAAGAAGTCCTCGCTCATCCGTTCTTTTGGCTCCCAGGTGGATACCGATCTTGGACTCGAAACCTTCGCGGGTCAGCCCATGAGCGACAACCCCATCAGTATCAGCTTGCTCCCAAACGGGTGGCACGCAACTGCGCTTCACCATCACTTCTTCGAGACAAACGGAGCTGTGATCACGAATCTAACCAGCGGCAAGGTAACCTTCGCGACCCCACCCTCCCGAATTCTCGACCCAGGGCTTGCTACCGGTCCAAATCAGATCGTCTTCCCTTCGCCCGAAAGCATCGTCGAGTACAACACAGACACGGGAACTTGGTTCAATTTCGGAGTAGGCACAGACCACAAACTTCATCGGATTGGCGGCGACTTCGAGACTTCGCTCCCCGACCATACCTTCGACTTGGCGACTTCTCGGTATCTCGATCGCGCTAGGTGGAATCTGCAGGATAAATACGGAGTTTCTTGGGATCGACTGCGTAACTTCGGAGTTCCGGTGTTTCTCTTTCCGAATGAAACTCATCCGGAGGGCGGCACTTACTGGAATCACGGCACCATCCCGAGCTCCCTGCCTGGAGAGAATCCACCGAACATTCCCTATCGGGAGGGCTCCGTCCTCCGATACCAGTTCATGCTGCCTATGGCATCCGAAACGGAGCCGGTTGGTCAAATCGAGTTCTCCCATGATTTGAGTTCGTGGACCACGACTCCTCCCAACTCCGTCACAGTTGATTATGAACCCTTGCTGTATCAAAACATCTATGAAATTTACCATTGGCAGGTCAGGATGAGGACCGATGACCCCAGTAGCCCTGCCTGCTTCATGAGAACCAGCTACCCAGCTTCGCCCTTCGAATAGCGAGCGACCTCCGACCCACCCCGGAGCTCCAGTAGAGGGACTTGGCGCCAGCCAAGGGCCATAACTCTCTTGCCACCATGAAGACTGCCATCGTCCTCGCCACTTTACTTCCCGCCAGCCTGCTACCCAGCACTGCCGAGGAGAAGCCCACCCGCCCCAACATCCTGTTCTGTCTCTCCGACGACCAGTCGTGGCCCCATGCGAGCGCCTACGGCGAACCCGTGGTCGCAACGCCTGTCTTTGACCGCATTGCGAGCCGAGGCGCGCTTTTCACCAACGCCTACTGTGCCTCGCCTTCCTGCACTCCCTCACGCAGCGCGATCCTTACCGGGCAGGACATCTGGCGCATTGGGGAAGGCGGCCAGTTGTTCGGAACACTCCCCGCGAAGCACCCGACCTACACTGACCTGCTGAAGAAGGATGGCTATCGGGTTGGTTACAGCGACAAGGGCTGGGCACCCGGCAACATCACGGCCGGAGGTCGCAGCACAAATGGTGCAGGAACGCAGTACAAGACCTTTGCCGAATTCTTCGAAGGTGCTGCGGAAGGTCAGCCATGGTGTTTCTGGTTCGGCAGCCGTGACCCCCACCGTGGCTACGCCAAAGGGAGTGGCATCAAGGCAGGCATGGACCCAAACAAAGTGCGGGTGCCTGCCTTTCTCCCCGACACCGCGGAGGTGCGCAGTGATCTCTGCGACTACTACCTGGAGATTCAGCGCTTCGACACCCAGATCGGCGAGATGCTCAAGCTCATCGAGAGCGCCGGCCAAATTGACAACACTCTGGTGATCGTCACCAGTGACAACGGCATGCCCTTTCCCCGGGCCAAGGCCAACCTCTACGACTCGGGAGCCCGCATGCCTCTGGCCATTCAGTGGCCGAAGCAGATGAAGGGAAACCGAAAGATCGACGACTTCATCAACCTCACCGACCTTGCCCCCACCTTCCTCGAGGCCGCTGGCCTGCCCGTGCCCGAAGTCATGACCGGTCGCAGTCTACTCACCATCATGCGCGCCGAAAAATCGGGGCGGGTTGATCCCGAGCGCGATTCCGTGGTTACCGGCCGCGAACGTCATGCCTGGTGTCGCACCGGAGGCCTTGGCTACCCGGGACGCATGATCCGGACCCAGGACTACCTCTACATCCGCAACTACGAACCCGACCGCTGGCCGGCCGGCGAAGTCGAGATCGTCACCAACGAAGGCCCCTATGGTGACATCGACAACTCACCCAGCAAACGTCTCATGCTTGAGCAGAAGGACACCTTTCCGAAACTCTACGCTCTCTCATTCGGCAAGCGTCCGAAAGAGGAACTCTACGATTGCCGCAAGGACCCGGATCAGATGACCAACCTCGCGACCGACCCGGAGTATGCTTCCGTTCTGAAAGAGATGTCCACCACGCTCACGGCCCGCTTGAAAGCCAGCGGGGACCCCCGTGAATCCACCGGAGAAGCTCCGTGGGATGACTGGAAATACTACGGCAGGAAGAACTGGTAGGCTTCTTGCTCAGGGTTCTCCACACAAACATCGCTGAAACCTCAGCAGCATCCAGAACCCGGTATCCGCGAGAAATCCCTGCCGATCCCCCGCAAGTTGGTTCCGAAAGCTCCCGTAAGCCCGTGATACGGAAGGTCGCTTCCGTGCCATCGTCACCATGGGTCCTTTCATGAAGAACATCCTCCCCACTCTCGCCGCCGCCCTGATCCTCGTCCCCGGCTTGGCCGGTGCCACGCCGCTTAAGCTTCACTCCATGTTCTCCAGCCACATGGTCCTCCAGCGCGACAAGCCGATCGTGATCTGGGGCTGGGCCGATGCCGGAGACGAGGTGTCAGTCACCTTCGGGAGACCGGGAGCATCAGGTCTCCCGCGCGCGGGAAAGGACGGCTTCATGATCGAAGACCCGCTGGCTGCCGTCACGATCAAGACCAAAGCCGATCCCGAGGGCCGCTGGGAAGTCACCTTCCCCGCGCACAAAGCGAGCTTTCCGCCCATCTCCCTCCAAGCCTCCTCGGGCGATGAGAAGATCGAGTTTGAGAATCTCGCGATCGGCGATGTGTGGGTGATGAATGGCCAGAGCAACATGGCTTGGGGTCTCGCCAAGACCCAGCAGGTCGATCTCGAGAGCGCGAAGGCCAACCTGCCGCTGCTCCGCTACGTCGGCATCAGCCCGAACGAACAGGAAACGCTCCAGGAAGACATCCCCGTCGACAAACTCAGCAACGGTGGCTGGGTTGCCGCCACGCCGGAGACAGCCAGGGAATTCTCCGCCATCGGCTACCACTTTGGTGCCAACCTCCAGCAAGCACTGCAAATCCCCATCGGCATCATCAAGAACGCCCGCGGTGGCGCTGCCATCGAGAGCCTGGTGCCGGCCCACAAGTTTGATGACGATCCGATCGCGAAACGTTACACCGAATCGGTGGCACAGCGCCGCAAAGAGTTCAG
>CAZIPY010000252.1:0-2802 GCA_964541125.1 uncultured Luteolibacter sp.
GCCATCCTCCGTCATGGTTCGCGCATGCGCATCAAGATCGTCATCGCCTACGACGGACGAAACCATCAGGGCTGGCAGTCACAACCCGGCGGCAACACCGTTCAGAACCTGCTTGAGGGCGCGGCGGCGCAAGTGGCGAAAGAACCCATCCGGCTTCACGGGTCCGGGCGGACCGATGCCGGTGTCCACGCCATGGCTCAGGTTGCCCACTTCGACGCCCCCGATCACCTCACCATGAATCCCTTCAACTGGGTTCCCGCGCTGAACACCAAACTTCCGGCATCGATTCGTGTCCTCGAAGCCACCGAAGCACCCGCGGACTTTCACGCCCGATTCTCCGCCTGTGGGAAGACCTACCGCTACGAGATCACCACCGAACCCGTGCTTTCCCCCTTCAAGGCGGGGATGGCATGGCACCTTCCACGGCAGTTCGACCCCTACCTGCTCGAAGACGCACTCCAGCTCACCCTGGGCAGCCACGACTTCCAGGCCTTCTCGGCCAAGCGAGGGAACGAAACCGAGGACACCGACTTCACCCGCACGCTGACCCAGGCCGACCATGAAGCGATCGACCACGGCTGGCGGCTCACCTGGAGTAGCAATGGCTTTCTCTACAAAATGGTCCGGCTCCTCACGGGCAGCGTCCTCGAAGTCGCCCAAGGGCGCTTGCGAATGGACGACTTGGCCTCCTTGCTCGATCAACCGCGCGACCTGCCCCACGGCCGAGCCCCATTCTGCGCTCCCGCGGACGGACTATTCCTCGAATCCGTGCGCTACTGATTCGGATTTTCTGAAGCGGCTTCGTAAAGAAGTCCCTGGCTCCGGTTCTCGAACTAGGCGTTCAGCTTGCTCGCGGTTGTAACGACCTGCTGGACCACCGCCTTCACCTGGCTCCGCGACCGGTCGTCGGTGAGTTCACCGGACTCATCGAACTTGTCGAACGCGGACCCCATCGCGAACTGCTTGGGTACCACCATCACCCCGATGTTGCCCAGAATCGCTCTCAAGTGCACCAGTCCACGCATGCCACCGAGTCCTCCCGGCGAGGCGGAAAGCAAGCCCGCGACCTTCCCTTGGTAGGCCGCCAAAGGAGCTTCATCATCACTCTCCGCACGACTGATCCAGTCGATCAGGTTCTTCAACATGGGAGTGACCGAGGAATTGTACTCGGGTGAGCAGAAAATCAGGGCATCGGCCGCCACGAATTTCTCCTTCAGTCCTCGCACGGCCTCGGGCAAGCCTTCGGCTTCTTCCAGATCACCGTCATAGAGAGGCAGCACATGCTCCCGCGGATCAATGCACTCGGCCTCGGCACCCAATTCACTCGCCAAGTCACAGGCCACTCGAGCCAGCTTGCCATTCACCGATGCCTTGCGGGCACTGCCTGAAATCACCAAAAGCTTCATCTTGGCGAGATACTAGCGCATCCCGACGAGTTGGCCGAATAAAGTTTTCCGGCCCCTCAACGTTTCCGCTTGTTGCGGTTGTTCCGTTGGTTGGCCTTCCGCGCCCGCTCCGCCGCCTTCTTGTTCGCTTCGTTGGCCTTCTTCTGGAGTTGGTTGTCGGTGCGGGCGACGATGCGGGTCGCCTTGTAGATGGTATCCTTGCTGGTCGAGCCCGCCTTCTTGACCCCACCGGTCACCATCGCCTGCATCCCGACCTTCACCTGCTTCAGGCTGGCCTCCTTGCCATTGACCACCACCTCCGCGAAGTCGGACAGAACGTAGAATTTGCCTCCCACCCGAATCGAATTCTTTCCCACCGACTGAACCCGCGGCAACTCCGAGGCTTTGCCTTTCTTCGAAAGGGGCCGGACCTGCTTCCGGTTCTTGGTCGCCGCGTCAACACCCGGACATGCGCACAATGCCCCGACCATCAACTGTCCCAAGAATTCCCGACGCTTCCTCACGGTCGATAGGTACGGCCTCCCCTTCAGTCTTCTTTCACCAGCACGCTGCGGAGCCGAGCCAACATCCTGCCTTGGAAGAAGGCCCGAAATCTCCATGATCCCCCACCCAACCGATTCCTGACCCCTCCCATCATCATGATCCGCACCACCCTTCTCGCCCTCAGTTCCCTCGCCGCTCCCCTGCTGGCCAACCCGGTCGTTTACGAAGGCGACTCCGGCCCGGGCCAAGGCACCCACATCGTGTTCCTCGCCAGTGATCACGAGTACCGGACCGAAGAAACCTGCCCTGCGCTCGCCCGCATCCTCGCCAAGCACCATGGCTTCAAATGCACCGTCCTTTTCGGTGTCGACGAGAATGGCGAGATCAAGGCCGGCGCCTCGGACATGCCGGGCATGGAAGCACTCGATGACGCCGACCTGATGGTCATCTTCACCCGCTTCCTCAACCTTCCCGACGAGCAGATGGCCCACTTCGACGCCTACCTCGAGCGCGGCGGCCCGGTCGTCGGCATGCGGACGGCCTCTCACGCGTTCAAGATTCCCGCCAATCGCAAGTATGCCAAATACGACTTCCGAGCGAAGACCAAGGGCTACGAAAATGGATTCGGGCATCAGGTCCTGGGCAACACCTGGGTGGGGCACTACGGCAAGAACCACCAACAAGGCACCCGAATCGAAATCATTCCCGAACAGAAGGATCACGTGATCCTGACCGGAGTGAAGGACAACGCCTTCTGCCACGCAGGTGGCTACGTGGGCAAAGCGCGTGAAGGCTTCACCGTTCTCACCAACACCCAGCCGCTGGTCTCCATGGATCCGAAGGCCGAGGCCGACCCGAAGAAGAAGCCCGTTCCCTCAACCTGGACCCGCCACTACGAATCCAAGGATGGCAA
>CAZIPY010000253.1:0-3225 GCA_964541125.1 uncultured Luteolibacter sp.
TGTTTCGCCGGCCCTCCTTCTTCACCTTCAAGATACCCTCTGCCGTCAGCTCGGCAAGAATGCGCTGAACCGCGCGCTGGGTAATCCCCACCTCATCCGCCAAATCGCGAATCCGCATCGATGGCTCACGCGACAACACCACAAGAATGTGGGTGTGATTGGTGAGAAAGGTCCATCCCGATTGATGATCGCCTTCGGTTTGCTGGCTGGATTGCGAGGCTTTACTTTTCATGAAATCTAAGTCACGACACTTGAGGCAGTTATCTATCGGCCAGCACCTCTTGTCCGTCAAGCCAAGACCCTAATTCTCAATCCCGTGGAACTGCTGACTCAGAACCTGATCTCGCCCGTTGTCCTTGCGTTTGTCCTGGGCATGGTCGCCCGCTGGATCCGCAGTGATCTGGAGATTCCCAGTGCGATCTACCAAGGAATGTCGATCTACCTGCTGTTTGCGATCGGGCTCAAGGGTGGCGTGGCGCTTTCAGAAACTCCGGCCTCGGAGCTGGTGCTTCCGGTGGCGCTGACGCTCCTGCTTGGCTGTCTGAGTCCGATCTCCGCCTTCTTCCTGATGCGTTGGTTCGGCAAGCTGGGAAAAACTGACGCGGCCGCCACCGCCGCTCACTACGGCTCGGTCTCGGCGGTCACCTTCATCGCCGCCATCGAAGCCGTGAAGCTCTCCGGGATTCCTTCGAATGGCTACCTGCCGGCCCTGCTCGCCGTCCTCGAAGTGCCGGGCATCATCATCGGTTTGCTGCTCGCCCAGCAGGGACAATCGGGCGGCATCAAGCAGGCCCTGCGCGAGGTCCTGACGGGAAAGAGCATCTTCCTCATGGTGGGCGGCCTGGTGATTGGCGCGGTCTGCGGCCAGACCAAGGTCGATAGTGTCGCACCCTTCTTCATCACTCCCTTCAAGGGAGTCCTCTGCCTCTTCCTCCTTGAATTGGGAATGGTCGCTGCCAGCCGGATCAAGGATCTCAAGAACGCAGGCATTCGACTGGTGCTGCTCGGCTGCTTCCTGCCCGCCTTCCACGGTGCCATTGCCACGGCTTGCGGCGTGGGCATCGGCATGGCTCCCGGCGGCGCCGCGATCTTCGGTGCCATGGTTGGAAGTGCTTCCTACATCGCTGCTCCAGCCGCCGTGCGGATCGCCCTTCCAAAGGCAAGTCCGGGGATCTACCTGACCCTCTCTCTGGGCGTGACCTTTCCCTTCAATCTCGCTATAGGGGTGCCGCTCTTCATCAAGATCGCCCAAGCCCTTTCCTGACCATGACCGCCATCAAAGTGCCACTCAGCCTGCTCACCATCGTGACCGAAGGACTGCTGAAGGAGCCGATGATTGCCGTGCTTAAAAGTCATGGAGCCACTGGCTACACCATCACCCGCGCCGACGGAGAAGGGTCCCGTGGCATGAGAACCCGTGACTGGGAAGGGCCCAACCTGAAATTCGAGTGCGTGCTTTCGGAAGAAGCCGCGAACGCCGCCCTCGATGAGGTCGGCGAACGCTTCTTCGAAAACTACTCGGTCATCGGCTGGGTCACCCAGGTGAGCGTGCTCCGCGCCGAGAAGTTCGCCGATCAGTGAAGCACGACGAGGTCTGCCTCGTCGTCGTGGATCTCCTCGAGTTCGGCCCAGCCTTCGTAACCGGGAAGGCGATAGCGCAGAAGCGCTCCCGCTCCGCCATTGCGGTCAAGCATCTCGCAGTCCTGAACGGTCTCGATCGGGACGTCGAGCTTGCTCGCGGCACGCACAAGCATCTCCTGATCGGCTCCGCCCAAGGCACTGGAGACCACCAGCCTCTCCACCCTGCCCTCCGAGATGGCCTGACGGGTTGAGGCCACACCGACGACAGCAAGTCCGCCTGCACGGACCGAGTTAACGAGTAACTCGACCGTGCCATGGGCCTCCTCCGCCTCGGCCTCGAGGAAGGAATCAACCGCTTGGGAGATCACGTCCTTCAATCGCTGATCACTGATCCCGGTTTTGATCTCGCCAATCAGTTTGCTGTGCAGCGGCATCGGCAACGCCTCGATCAGACGATTCACATAGCGCGGGTCACCCGCGATGATCAGCGAGTTGTGACCATGCTTGGCCATCAGGGTCTCGATCACCGCGATCTTGTCCTTCACAAAGGCACGATCCCGCTCCCGCCGGTGGCTTGCGTAATGCTCGCGTGTCCATTCACGCCCGATCCGCTTGCGCAGGGAAGGCCGCTCGGTCAGCAACTCGACTGAGTGATTGCCCAGATTGACCTCGATGATGCGCGCCGAATGGGCCGTTGTGATCACCACCACGAAGCGGTTGAAGCGATCCTTCAACTCGACCAAGGGGTAGATCACCGGAAAATCATCGACGTGATAACGGGCTTCCAGAGGAACCTCGAACTCCATCGTCAGGAAGAGGGGTTGCTCGCCCCAACGGCAGAATACCGAAGCCGAACGACCCTTCGCCTTCATGATCCAGCCTTCAACCTCCTCGGCGGCATCGTCGAATGCCCGGCGGCGCTCCCCCGAAAAGGTCTGCCGCGTGAGTTCAGCCCATGCCTGAAAATCCCTCAGGGACTTGGCGTTCCCTCGACTCAGATCGAGGAAGGCGCTGATGAGGGGAGTTTCCGTGGCAGGCAGGCTCGCAAGAGCAATCAAATGCTTTTTCAGTTTGGCGTAGTTCATCGATTCAGAGATTACGGCCCACCATTACACGCATTTTATTTCGTGCAACGTGTTTCGGCAAAGATGCTCCGAATTCGAAACCGAGGAGTCACCCATCGCACGGCGAAGCATGGGCTCCCGCGGTCGGACTCACCACACGGACCGATCTCAAACGATTTTCAGACGCGCGAGGTCCTGGGTATCGATCAGACCGACCGGCTTGCCATCGGCATCCAGCACCACGATGTCATCCACCCGGTGGTCTCCAATGGTACGGATCGCCTCCGCTGCCAGCGCTTCCGCCTCCACACTGATCGGATCGCGTGTCATCAGTTCCGCCACACAGTGTTCCCCCACTCCGGTATCCTGCTGGTAGCTGCGCGCGAAATCACCGTGGGTGAAGATACCGGCCAGCGAGCCATCGCCAGCGAGCACGACACAAGCCCCGGAGCGAGCCTCGGACATGGCGACCAAGGCATCCTGAACCGTCGAGGTATCGCCCACCCTGGCAAGGGAGTCACCGGAGCGCATGATGTCCGCGACCTTGGTCAACAGGGCACGGCCCAAGGCACCGCCCGGA
>CAZIPY010000254.1:0-14026 GCA_964541125.1 uncultured Luteolibacter sp.
GGCATCAGGTTGGTGGCGCGGGCCTGCTTGATCGCATTGTTGATCTTGCGATGCAGCTTGGCTGAAACGCCAGTCACGCGACGGGGCAGGATCTTGCCGGTCTCGGTGGTGAACTGGGAAAGCAGCTCAGTGTTGGTCGGCACGACTTTTTCGACGGGGATGTCGTGACGACGGCGCGGCATCTGCCGGTTCGCCTTACGGAAGTTGATGCGTCGTTGGACGGTTTTCGGCTCGGACATGGTAAAATTAGCGGAGTTCGCGGTGAAGGGTGCGGCGCTTGAGGGCAGGGTTGAATTTCACCTTCTCAAGGCGGCCAGGGGTGCGGAGGCTCTTTTTGTTGCGCGTGGTGACGTAGCGGGAAGGCGATTTGCCCTCTGCTCTGGCCTCAGTGCATTCTAGGATGATGATGTCGCGTGGCATGGATTCGGGGGCGGGGATATTGGTGAATTAATTGTCGTCGTCAAGCGAAACCGAAGCAGAATCGTCGTCATCCAGGCCATTTCCGCCGCTGACGCCCACTTCGTTGGACGGGCGGAAGCGGCGATTGCCGTATTCCTGCTCCCACTGGGCTTGGCAGGAGACCGTCAGGCGGGCGAAAGGAATGGCTTCCAGGCGCATTTGCGGGATTTTCTCGTAGCTCATCTCACACATGCCGTAGGTGCCGGTATCGATGCGGTTGAGGGCCTGCTCGATCTCGTAGAGGGCGTCTTGCTCCTTGGCGAGGACGGAGAGAGCGAAATCGCGGTCGTAGGCGTCGCTGCCGGCATCTCCCTGGTGCTGGCCGCTGCCGGAGGCCTCAGAGCCCTCAGGAGCGTTGCGGATGGTGTCGCGGGTCACGCCGTTCATGGCGTCAACGAGTTCATCGCGAAGGTCCAGCAGACGCTGGCGCTGCTTCTTGACGAAAACGGCCTTGTGGCTGGTTTTGACGATCTTTTTGACTGGAGCCTTCTTGGCTACTGGAGCGGCTTTCTTAGCCGGGGCGGCCTTTTTTGCTGCAGGAGCCGCTTTCTTCGCAGGAGCGGCTTTCTTGGCTGGGGCTGCCTTTTTGGCAGGAGCGGCTTTCTTAGTCGGGGCGGCCTTCTTGGTCACCTTTTTGGCGGCTTTTTTTGCGACTTTCTTGGCAGCTTTTTTTGCGACCTTCTTCGTGGCTGGGGCCTTTTTGGCAGCCTTTTTAGCGGCTTTCTTGGTCACCTTCTTAGCGGCTTTCTTGGCAGCTTTTTTGGCAACTTTCTTAGCAGCCTTCTTGGCGACTTTCTTTTTGGCGGTCTTGGATTTTGCTTTTTTGGCAGCCATGGGAATGGGTGAAAAATGGGTGAGAAGGATGGAAATGGTCTCCGCCGGTTTGGCCCTAACGAGAACCGTTTTGTGGCATGGAGCGCGCTGGATTAGTCCCTGCAGCACGACCCATCAAGAGGAAAAAGCCCTGAAGGCTCAAAAAAGGCTTTTTTAGAGTGGTTCTCAGAAGTCTTTGCCCAAAACGAGATGTCTGGATTTGAAATTCAGCGCATTCGCGAATGCTGGAATTCCGGGCAGGAATTCCCATCCGCGGCGTTGTTTTTCGGTCATGCAGCTAGCTGCACTCCCTCTGAACGCCTTGCGCCTGAAAAATCCCTGCCTCGGCCTTTTGTCCGAATACTTCTGAGAAACACTCTAGCCAATATTCGGGAATGTTTTGAGCAGGCTTGCAGCCTTCGCAGACTCCCTCTAGGGTGCGGCCCCGCCATGCAGCTGACCGCCATTATTGAAGCCCTGATCACCGCCTCCCAGGACCCCATTCCGACCGCCGAAATTGCTCGTCTGGTGCGGTCTCGCGTGGCTGAGGCCGAGGACGTGAAGGTCCGCGATAAGGAAGAGGGCAAGGAGGATGAAGCCCTCCCGGAATGGCTCACCGCTCTCGCTGACACCACCGAGGAGCAGGTGGTCGCCGCCATTGCTGAACTCAACCAAGCCTACGAGCAAAGCGACCGCGCCTTCTCTCTCGTCGAGCGCGCCAAAGGCTGGAAACTCTACACTAAGGTGGAATTCGGCGATTTCGTCCGCCAACTCTTCCCGGGTCGCAAGCCCGAGCGTCTCAGCGGTCCGGCGATGGAGACCCTGGCCATCATCGCCTATCGCCAGCCCATCACCAAGGCGGCCGTCGAGGCGGTCCGTGGCGTGTCCTGCGATGGCATGATTCAAAAACTCCTCGATCGCGACCTCATCCGCATTGGGGGTCGTGCCGAACTGCCCGGCCGTCCATTGCTCTACGAGACCACCGACCTGTTCTTCGAGCACTTTGGCATTCGTTCCGTCGACGATCTGCCCAACGCCAACGAGCTCCGCAAAGTCGAACTTCCTCAGGCGACTGAAGAGCAGCCGGCCGATGAGGATGAAAAGCAGCTCTCACTGGCGGAAGCTGAGCAAGATGGCAAAGCTGATGCTGCAGATGTTGCTGAACCGGCTGAATCCGCTGAGCCTGCTGCTGAATCCTAAAGATCTGAATCCCTGTGAGCCTTGACCCCATCCGCGAGAAAATTGACGACATTGACCGTCAATTGATGGACCTGCTTAGCCAGCGCGCGGATCTGGTTCACGAAGTGGGCGAGGTGAAGAAGCGCGACGGCCTGCAGATCTACGCTCCGGAGCGTGAAGAGGCCCTGCTGCGCAAATTGGTGGAGATGAATGAGGGCCGCCTGCCCGAAAAGTCCATTCGCGCCATCTACCGCGAGATCATGTCTGCGGCCCTGGCCTTGGAGGATGACCTCAAGATCGCGTATCTTGGACCTGAAGGCACCTGGACTCATCAGGCAGCGATCAAGAAGTTCGGTCATTCCGTGAATTACTCGGCTCAGCCCAATTTCTCGGATGTCTTCGACCAAGTCGCTCGACGTGCGGCGGATTATGGCGTGGTGCCCATCGAGAACTCCACCGAAGGTGCCGTGTCTCACACGCTGGACCTGTTCGTCGATTCTCCGCTGCACATCTGCTCTCAGATATTGCTGCGCATCGAGCACGCCCTGATGGCCGCCATCCCGCGCGAGGAGATCAAGACGCTCTACTCCCACCCTCAGGTCTTTGGGCAATGCCGCAACTGGATCCACCAGAACTTCCCGGACGTCGATCTGGTTGAAGTCTCCTCGACCACCAAGGCCGCCGAAATCGCCCGCGATCAGGCCAAGGACGGTGCTGCTGCTCTCGGTGGCCCTCTGGCTGCCGAACTCTACGACCTCAACCTGCTCGAGGAACGCATTCAGGACCGCAGCACCAACACCACCCGCTTCCTGGTGATCGGTGAGAAGACCTGCCCGTCCACCGGCAACGACCGCACTTCCATCCTCTTCGCCATCCACGACCGCCCTGGATCACTGGTCAGCGCTTTGAAGGCCTTCGATCATTGCCAGATCAACCTCTCCAAAATCGAGTCCCGTCCCTCCAAGCGCAAGGACTGGGAATACATCTTCTATGTCGACCTTGCAGGCCACTGCGAGGATGAGAAGGTGGCTCAGGCCCTCGAAGAGCTCAATCAGCACTGTTCGATGGTCAAACTTCTGGGCTCCTACCCCGACAGCGGCGAATGAACGTCGATCATGCGGAGAATAAGCAGCGATAATAATAACGAACTCTAAAACAATTTTTTAAGAAATCGTGCAAAGAACACTGGAACAGCCCCAATCAACCGGTTTATTACCCGCGCAGATGAATAAGAAAGCGGAACTGACTATTGATGGCCAAACTCTGGAGCTCGACAGCATTGTCGGTTCGGAAGGTGAAGTTGGCATTGATGTCTCTCAGCTTCGCGCCAAGACCGGTGCAATCACGCTTGATCCCGGCTACGGCAACACCGGTGCCTGCATCAGTGACATCACCTTCATCGACGGCGAAAAGGGCATCCTGCAATACCGTGGCTATGACATCGCCGAACTGGCCAAGAAGAGCAATCACCTCGAGACCGCTCACCTGCTCATCAACGGCGAACTCCCCAGTGAGAGTCAGCTGAAGTCTTTCTCCGACGCGGTCACCCAGCACATGCCCATCCACGATGACATGCTGCATCATTTTGAGGGCTTCCCCGACACCGCGCACCCCATGGCCATTCTTGCGGCCATGATTCAGGCGGCTTCCGGCTTCCATCCCTGCCTTCTCGATCAACGCAAGGAGTCCTTCGAGGACCACGCGGCCACCCTCATTGCCCAGGTCCTCACCATCGCTGCCTTCTCCTACCGCAAGTCCAAGGGCCTGCCTGTGGTGCAACCCCGCGAAGACCTCACTTATGGTGAGAGCTTCCTGCACATGATGTTCGAGCCCGATGAAATCAAGCCCGAGGTAGCCCGCGCCCTGGACATGATGTTCCTGCTGCACGCTGACCACGAACAGAACTGTTCGACCTCCACCGTGCGCATGGTGGCCTCCAGTCACGCCAATCTCTTCGCTTCCGCCGCTGCCGGTGTTTCCGCCCTCTGGGGTCCCCTCCATGGTGGTGCCAACCAAGCCGTGCTCGAAATGCTCGAGCAGATCCACGAAGAAGGTGACGACGGTAGCAAGTTCCTCGAAGCCATCCGCAACAAGACCACCGATCGTCGCCTGATGGGCTTTGGTCACCGCGTCTACAAGAACTTCGATCCACGCGCCCTCATCATCAAAGAGCAGTGCGATAAAGTCCTCGAACAACTCAACGTCTCCGACCCGCTGCTCGATATCGCCAAGAAGCTCGAAGAGATCGCTCTGGCCGACGACTACTTCATCAAGCGCAACCTCTACCCGAATGTCGATTTCTACAGCGGCATCATCATGCGTGCTCTCGGTATTCCGGTCGACATGTTCACCGTGATGTTCGCCATCGGACGCATGCCCGGTTGGATTGCCAACTTCAAGGAGGTGCTCGACGATCCCAAGGGTCGCATTTCCCGTCCGCGCCAAATCTACACCGGTGCCACCCTGCGCGACTACACGCCAATCAGCGAGCGCGGTTGATTCCGACTAACAATCCAACTTTCATGAGGCCTGCGTTCATCACTCTGTTCGCGGGCCTTTTTCTTGGCCTGACTACCGGCCTCTTCGGTCAGACATGGACCAAGCAGAGCCGCTATCAGGATCAATGGGTAGCCACTGATGCGCTCAGTCGCTCACTGCCAGGTCATGAAGATGTGGGCAAGCGTCGTGAAGGAAAGGCTGTCGGCATCTTCTACTTCGTGTGGATCGGCAATCACGCGCAGCAGGTTTACGACTGCACCCAAATCCTCAAAGCCGATCCCAAGAACCCCGAGTGGGGCCCGGAAAATGCGACCCACTTCTGGGGTGAACCGGAGTATGGCTACTTCCACAGCTCGGATCCTTGGGTGATCCGACGCGATATGCAGATGTTGGCCAATGCCGACATCGATTTCATCTACCTCGATTGCACCAATGCGCTGGTTTACGAGAAAACCGTTGAGGTGCTGCTCGAGGTGATTGCCGAGATGCGGGGAGAGGGGATTGCGGCACCCCAGGTAGTCTTCACCACCAACGCCCGTAGCGGTGAAACGATGAATCGCATCTACGATCACTTTTACACCAAGAAGGAGAACGACAGTTTGTGGTTTGAGTGGGAGGGTAAGCCGCTGATCTTGGGCATCGTCGACGACCCCAAGCTGCGCGCCGAAGTGAAGGAGCACTTCACCATCAAGAAGAGCTGGGCCTGGACCGATGCTAAGAAACCGGATCACTGGCAGTGGCTGGATCAGCATCCGCAGGACTACGGCTGGAGTAAGGATCCCAAAGTCGCCGAGCAGATTTCTGTGGCCGTGGCCTCCCACGCCAGCAACTCCACCGGCAAGAGCTTCCACCAGAAGCATCAGCCGAAAGTGGATGAACATTACCTCACGCCGCTTACCGATCGCGGGCTGTTCTTTGAGGAGCAATGGCAGCGTGCCCATGAGGTGGACCCGCAGGTGGTCATGGTCAGCGGCTGGAATGAATGGATCGCCCAGCGCTTCATCAAGCCAGACCAACGCCCTGTTTTTGCTGGGCGTCCTCCGCTCAAAGACGGCACTTGGTTCGTCGATGCTTTCACCGCTGAGTTCAATCGCGACATCGCTCCCATGCGCGGCGGCTACACCGACAGTTACTACTACCAACTCATCGCTCACGTCCGTCGCTTCAAGGGGATGGAGGCGCCGGCTAAGCGTCCCAAAGCACGCGAGATGATCATCGATGGCAAATTTTCCGACTGGGAAGGCCTCGATCTCTCTTATCAGGATCCCAAGGGTGATGTTGTCCACCGGCAGTTTCGCGGCACCGACCCAAAGACTACCTATACCAATACGAAAGGCCGCAACGATATCAAGCTGGCCTGCGTGGTGGAGTCCGATGATGCAGTGAACTTCCTCGTTGTCACCACCCAGCCGATGACCTCGCATGAAGGCGTTAATTGGATGCGCCTGCTCATCGATGTGGATCAAGACAAGCAGTCCGGTTGGGAAGGTTATGATCTGGTGGTGAACTGGAAGCCCGTCACAAAGACCGAATCGACCATCGCGCGTTGGAAGGACGGCAAGTGGGTCGAAGATGGCAAGGTGAGTATGGCCTACGCTGGCCGATTCCTTGAGTTTAGCGTTCCCAACAAGGCTTTTCCGCGAGAGGGAGGAGAAGGCTTCGACTTCAAATGGGGCGATAATGTGAGCCTGGAGAATGTCGAGTCGCTCTTCCTCGAAGGAGATGTTGCTCCTGACAGGCGTTTTAATTTCCGGTATTAAGATGGTGGCTGAAGTGCTAGCTTCCTCACTGATATGAGACCGGAATTGAAATCCATGGGGCTGCTGGGTCTGGCTGCTTTCTCGCTCGTCGGCTGTTCAACGATGAATCCCTCATCTAATGACAGCCATTCAGCTGAGCATTCCAACATCACAGTCATGCCGGTGTCGGAGGTTAAATGGGAACAGCTCAATCCCGCCCGTGGGGACGCAAGTCCTCAGGCGGGAACACTCTGGGGAAGCCGTAAGGCCGCCAAATCTCCTGAATCTGAGTACAATGACTCTTGCCCAATTTGTGGCTTGGGAGATCGGGTAGGTGAAGTGCCCACGGGCTTTCTGGTGAAGTTTGTCAATGGATTCTCTTCGCCGCCTCACATTCATAACGTGACCTACCGTGCGGCAGTCATCGATGGTCTCATCCACAATGACGATCCGGATGCTGTCCCGATGTGGATGCCCTTGGGCTCCTTCTGGACGCAACCGAAAGGGGAGGTCCACATCACCTCAGCTAAGGGCAAGGTGAACATGGCTTTGGTGGAGATTGATAAAAGCCCCTACCTAGTGTTGCCGCCGGAAGAGGCCTTTGATAGCGGTGAACGACCT
Source organism: uncultured Luteolibacter sp. (assembly GCA_964541125.1). Classification (GTDB taxonomy): domain Bacteria; phylum Verrucomicrobiota; class Verrucomicrobiia; order Verrucomicrobiales; family Akkermansiaceae; genus Luteolibacter. The sequence goes on from CAZIPY010000254.1 coordinate 7,311, forward strand.
ATTAACATGGATGCCTCCAACGTGGTGTGGGTGACGCCCAGAGGGCTGGAGGCCTCGAGTAAAAGCCCGAAGGTGGCCCACCTCTGGGGTAAGATGGAAACGAAGTCCAAATGGAATGGCACCTTCATCAAGCTTCCTGCCGGCTTTAAAGGTAGCATCGTGACCGGTTCGGATAGTTTTCGGGCGGTGCTGATCACCGGGCATGTGCAGTATCTGGGTTCTCATTCCAAACGGCTCGATCCCGGCAGCTACTTTGGCTCCAAAGGGAATGCTTCGCATCCGCTTTCCAATCGCTCTTTCGGTGAGAGCATCATCTACGTGCGCGCGAAGGGTGGTTATACGATCAAGGCGACTCGCTGAATGAATCGAAACTGGTAGGGTAGGTGGGGGCTGCCGGCTCAATAATTGTTATTGATAGGATGAGGTATGCCGCCTTGTTTCATCTGCAGATGCGGCTATAAGCATGCACATAAGCAGTGATTGGCCCGCTGTAAGTCGGATGGCCAAGTCGCATCATTCAGGCAATGATTTCATGAAAGCACACCAAGCGAAAATATTTGGCATTGGTCTGAATAAAACCGGAACCACCACACTCGGTGCCTGCGGGAAGGTGCTTGGGCTGAAGTGCACCGGCAACGACCGCAGTCTTTTGGAGGATTACGTCCTGAGGGATGACACCTCAAGAATTGATCAAAAGGTGGCCGAGTATGATCTTTTTCAAGATTGGCCGTGGCCGCTGATGTACAAGACCCTTGATGAGAGCTATCCCGGCAGCAAGTTCATCCTCACAGTCAGAAAGTCGGATGAGGTGTGGTATGAAAGTCTCAAAAAGCATTCATTGCGAACCTCTCCCACAGGCCACTGTCGGAAACTGGCATACGGCTACAACTATCCGTACAAATACAAGCAGGAGCACTTGGATCTCTATAACCGCCATAACCAGGAGGTCCGTGAGTATTTCAAGGGCCGGAGCAACGACTTGCTTGAGGTCTGCTGGGAAAAGGGTGACTCCTTCAAGGAATTGTGCGCTTTTCTGGGTCTTGAGGACCCCGGCATTCCTCTCCCTCATGCCAACAAAAGCGCTGGTGGAAAAATTCGATTGAGACAGGTGTGGAGTAATCGCTTGCGTGCGCTAGTGAGTTAGAATCAGGCTGATGCGCTGTCGCTGGATAATTGCGCTAAATAGGTAGAGGCAATTGACATGAAATGGATCCAAAACCCACTGAATAGGTATAGACAGGGTGACCTGTGGCCTAAGAAGCGCTTGCCACGTGATGTTCGAGAGCCGGTTTTTCTGTTTCTGTTTACCCCTCCATATTCCGGATCCACTGCATTGGCGATGATTCTGAAGTCAGCTGAGGGTCATGTTGGCTTAAATCGTATCTGTGAGGGCAATTGGCTGGTGCCTGGATTGAGTCAGGACGACCGCGGCAATCCGGAGAAATTCGTGGATTGGGACTCCGTGCGCTCAGTTTGGCTAAAAAAACTTAGCGAGCTTGAGAAGGAGGGAGGTGAGGTGAAGTTAGTGGTTGAGAAGAGCCCTCCCAATCTGGTGAGGGCCGAACAAATCCTGAAGGCCTTCCCAAAGCACGAGATCATGGTCTTCAACCGGAATCCTTATGCGAATTGTTCCAGCATGCTTCATCGCCGTAAGGGCTCAGAGTTGATGCCTGAGGATCAAAGAATTGCCCTCCTTGCGGAGTTGGCCTCGAAGTGGTTGCGTCGTGCCGGTCACGCGAAGAACATCATTGATGTTCATGATCCGGTGGCATTTACCTACGAGCAATTTTGTGAAGATGTGGAGGCCACGGTCAATATGGCGATTGAGCGGATTCCTGCGCTTGCCGGCATCAACCCTCATCTTGAAGTGAAGGTGAAGGATTACCCTCCGCAGAAAATCTCTGATCAAAACAAACGACAGATCTCTTTGCTTTCAGAGGCCGAATTAGAGGCGATTGCTGAAATCCTTAAAGATCATGAGGGATTGCTGAATGCATTCGGTTACACCAGTGATTGGCGGCGTGATATCGAACAAGGAGGAGCTGGCAATCCCGCTCCGAGGAATGCTTGATCTTCTGCATCAGATACCAAACTAAATCCCGTGCACAAAAGGATCCTTGGGGTCGAAGTGGACGGTGGTTTCTCCAGTGATCCAGGCCTCACCGGTCACGCGCGGTGAGATCTTGCCGTCTTCGAGGAGCTGGTAAGTGCCTTCGAAGCATTCGTTGAGAATGCTGGCCTGACGCCACACTTTGCCGGGTTCCAATTTGCCGTCGTCAGCCAGACAGGCGAGCTTGGCGCTGAAGCCGGTGCCGCAGGGCGAGCGGTCGTAGGCGCCGCCGGGGCAGAGGACGAAGTTGCGGCTGTCCGAATTGTCGTCCGAAGGCTTCTGGAAGAGTTCGATGTGATCGACCTCGTGACCATCCTCGGCGCGGATGTCGGCATCGAGCAGGGCTTTGCGCACCTCTTCGCCGTAGGCGGTGAGTTTCACTACATTTTTGGGATCAATCGCCGGCCCTTGACCATCGATTAGGAAAAACCAGTTGCCGCCCCAAGCGATGTCGCCAGTCACTTGACCGTGGCTGGGGACCTCAACTTGCACATTCTTATGCGTTCGGTAGCAGGGGACATTGGTCACGCTGACCTTGTCGCCGTCCACTTCGGCGGTGACCACGCCAGCCGGCGTGTCGATGCGGCAGAAGGAACTGTTGAAGCGCCCCATATGACGCAGCGTGGCGACCAGGCCGATGGTGCCGTGGATGCACATGTCGAGGGTGCTGCGGTTGTTGAAGAAGATTACGCCAGCATCGCAGTCCGGCTCATGGGGCTCAACGAGGATTCCACCGACCATGGCATCGTGACCGCGCGGTTCGGTGCAGAGTGCTTTGCGGATGTGGTCGTGTTGCTCGCGAAAGAGCTTGGCGCGTTCCACTAGCGGGCCATCGCCCAGATCGGGTCCACCCTCAATGATAATGCAGGTGGGCTCGCCGATGGTGTGGGAGTCGATGATTTTCATGAACAAGTTCTACGCAAAGCGTGCCGGATCGAGTTGAGGGATGGGCGCCTCACCGGACAACATGCCAGTCACGCGCTTGCCGGTCACGGGGCCGAGGCTCAGGCCCATCATGGCATGACCGCTGGCAATCACGAGATTGCTCACACCGGGAATGAGGCCGAGGTAGGGGAGGCCATCGGGTGACACCGGGCGCAGGCCGACCCAAGGTTCCATGCCGTCGAAGTCCTTCTCGCTAAATGCAGGGAAGTAGTCATGCACGGACTTGACGATGCCCTTGATGCGGCGCGGATTGATTTCGTGGTTGAGGCCGCCGATTTCCATGGTTCCGCCGATGCGTAGCGACGTTCCCATGGGGGTGACGGCTACACGGGCCTCGGCAAGCAAGGAACAGAGGGTGGGCTGCTCGACGGGATTCTCGAGGGTCATGGAGTAGCCCTTGCCCGGTTGCATGGGCAGGCGCAGGCCTAGGGTTTTGACCAGTTCGGGGGTCCAGGAGCCGCCGGCAGTGACGAACTGATCTGCCTCGAACTCACCACTTTCTCCCGAAACTGCCCGAATACGGCCATTTTCTCGGTGCAGGGTATCGATGGGGCAGTTGTAGTTGAACTGACCACCCATCTCAGAGATCCGTTGCTTCAAGACACCGAGCAGGCGGGCCGGATCCAGATGGCAGTCATCGGCGAAGTGCACGCCGCCCACCACATTCATTTGGATGGTGGGATCGAGCTTGGCCAGACCCGCGCCATCCAGAACCTCGGTGTTGAGGCCCAGTTCCTTGGCCTGGGTGGCGAGTTTGGCCTCCTCTTCGAGGGTGGATTCCTCTTTGCAGAGCATGAGCAGGCCGCGAGTCACGAGGCCGAAGTCCTCGTTTTCGGCCAGTTCGGTGAAGAGTTGTCGGCTTTCGAGGTGGAGCTGGCAAAGAAGCTCTCGTGAGTCGGCCACGTGTTTGGCGTTCGAGTGAAGATAGAAGAGCCAGCCCCAGCGGGCCATGTCCAGGGACACGCCGGGCTTGATCGCAAAGGGGCTTTCTGGATTGAGCAGCCAGCGCAGGCCCTGGGCCATCACGCCAGGGGCGGCCAGCGGGGTGAAGTGGCTGGGCACGATCATGCCAGCATTGCCACTCGAGCAGCTGGGGTCGGACGGGCCGCCACGGTCGAGAACGGTGACCTGAAAACCGGCTTTGAGAGCGTAATAAGCCGTGCTGAGGCCAATGATGCCCCCGCCCACAATCACCAGTTTTTCGCCCTGTCCAGACACTGCGGGGAATGGGAGGTGAGGGGCGCGATGCTGTCAATCCTGAGCTCGCTGGCAAACTGTGCCCGGAATCGGCAAGGTTGTGGGATTTTCTGCGTGACGCGGCAGGGGGGAAAGGTGACCTTCGGTCACGATTCAGCGCGGCACATGGCAGGCAAATTGACTTACCAACAAGCAGGGGTGGACACGCGCAAGGCGGCTGCCCTTGTCGGAGACATTAAATCCCACGTTGCTCGCACGCAACAGAGCCGCAAATTGATGGGCGCCTTCGGCCTCTTTGCTGCCTGTTACGACCTCAGCGACTACAAGAGTCCCGTGATGGTGACCGGTTGCGACGGCGTGGGCACCAAGCTCGAGCTACTCCTTCAGCAGGACATGTATGAGACGGCAGGCAAGGACCTGGTGGCCATGAGCGTGAACGACATTCTGACCACCGGCGGCGATCCACTGCTCTTCCTCGACTACATTGGCATTGCCGCTCTCGACGAAGAGAAGATCACCCGCCTGATTGCCGGGATGGCCGACTACCTCGAGTCCTGCGACTGCATTCTAGCCGGTGGCGAAACCGCTGAAATGCCCGGCATCGTTCCTGAGGACGTGATCGAACTCTCCGGCTTCTGCATCGGTGCTGCCGAGAAGGAGGATCTCATCGACCCAACCACCATCGAAGTCGGCGACGTGCTTGTGGGTTATGCTTCCGACAGCATCCACGCGAATGGCTGGTCTCTGGTGCGCCGCGTGCTCAAGGATTTCCCCAATGAGGTCAGCGACGAAGAGCTCGCGGCTTGGATGAAGCCCACCCGCCTCTACCACGACGTTACTTCGGGTCTCAAGGATCTGGGTGTGCGTCCCAAGGCAATGGCCCACATCACCGGCGGCGGCCTTCCCGAGAACCTGGAGCGCCTGTTCCGTGGCATGGGCGCCGACCTCGAGATTCCCAAGTGGGACATGCCGGGGGCAGAGAAGCTTTTCGCCCATGTCGATGCCGAGGATCGCTTCCACACCTTCAATATGGGCATCGGCTGGGTCGCGATCGTTGCCGAGTCCGATGTTGATGCCGCGCTGAAAGCCGGTGATGGCGGCACGGTGATCGGCAAGATGGTTCCCGAAGAGGGTGTCCGCGTTAAAGTCTCCGGCGAGTAACTCTCATACTGATCTTTCCCCCCACGGCATGAGCGACTTTCTCAAACACGAATGCGGCATCGCCGCTGTCCGCCTTCGAAAGCCACTCGCCTACTACCAGGATCGCTATGGCACCTGCCTCTGGGGCTTCAACAAGCTCTTCCTCCTGATGGAGAAGCAGCACAACCGGGGTCAGGATGGCACCGGCATCGGCTGTGTGAAACTCGACATGCCTCTCGGGCAGCCCTACATCCACCGCCGCCGTGGCATTGAGAAAGACGCGCTGGCCGAAATCTTCCGCAAGGAGGTGAAGGGTTTCTATAAGAAGAAGCGCAAAGGTCGCTTGGACAGTGACGACCCGGAGAGTGTGAAGACCCACTTCGACTTCGGAGGTGAGATCCTCATGGGTCACCTTCGCTATGGCACCTCGGGCGATTTCGATGAGGGTGGCTGTCATCCCTATTTGCGCCGCAGCAACTGGCCCACCCGCACCCTAATGGTGCTCGGTAACTTCAACATGACCAACGCGGCCGAGCTCAACCAAGTGCTCATCAATCGCGGTCAGCATCCCGTCTTTGGCACTGATACCCAGACCGTGCTCGAGGAGATCGGCTACCACCTCGATGAGGCTCACACCGAGCTCTACCACGAGTTGAGAGATAGTGGAGTTCCGGGTGCGGACATTCCCAATCAAATTTCCGATCGCCTCGACCTACCCAAGCTGGTGGAGGACTCCGCCAAGGCCTGGGATGGTGGTTATGCGATTTGTGGTGCCGTCGGCAACGGCGACATGTTCGTGATGCGCGATCCCCGGGGCATTCGCCCCTGCCACATGCTCATCAACGATGAAGTTATTGCCTTTGCCTCCGAGCGCGTGCCCTTGATGACCGTGTTTGAAGCCGAGGCCGATGAGGTCCAAGCCGTGGATCCGGGCACCGTAGTGACCATCAAGTCCAACGGCAAGATGGCGACTTCCAGTTTCTCCGAACCCTGGGCCTACACCCCGTGTTCCTTCGAGAAGATCTACTTCTCGCGCGGCAACGACCCGCAGATTTACAAGGAGCGCAAAGCCATGGGTGCGGCGCTCGTGCCGCAGGTGGTCAAGTCCATCGATGGCGCCTTCGACAAGAGCGTATTCTCTTTCATTCCGAATACCGCAGAAATTGGTTACCTCGGTTTGATGGACGGCTTGCGTGAATACCGCCGCGAGCAAGTGCGCGATGCCATCCTCGAAGCGTCACAAAAGGGCGAGCTCACTGAGGATACCGTGGACGACCTCATCATGCGCAACTGGCCAACCGGCGAGAAGGTGGCGCACAAGGAC